>DATLNR010000140.1:0-56721 GCA_035536655.1 Casimicrobiaceae bacterium | reverse complement strand
GACACGGCGCTCGTCCAAAGCGGCGCGCCGCCGCGTCCGGTCAAGGCGCAACGGATCGCGTTCGTTCGCAGGCCGCGCAAGGCGGCGGCGCGTGACCGCGCGACCGTCGACGTCTAGATGAAACGACCCCCTCGCTCACCTTGCTCGCTGCCCCCCGAGGGGGCGCAGACAGTTGGTTGGGGCGGCTGGCCTCCTTGGACGGCCAGCGGCAGTGATAGCGCGGGAGTCGGCCATCTTTTGTCGACATCGCGTTTGGACCTTCCACGCCGCGATCCTCGCGCAGAGACATCGCGCGGGGCCCCTCGCCGGCTCCTCGCACCACGCCCTGCGCACTGACGATGTCGAGAACGACGCGCTATCCGGTTGCGGTCGAGTTCGGCGACTGCGATCCCGCGGGCATCGTTTTCTACCCGAACTTCCTGCGCTGGATCGACGCGGCGAGTCGCCACTTCTTCACCGTCTGCGGGATCCCGTCGTGGCGCGAGACCGAACAGACGCTCGGCGTTCTCGGAACGCCGCTGGTCGACGTGCAGGCGCGGTTCCTCAAGCCCGCGAGTTACGGCGATCGGCTCGACGTCGCAACGACGGTCAGCGAATGGCGACAACGCAGCTTCGTCATGCTCCACTCGGTCGAGCGCGGAGACGATGTTCTCGTCGAAGCGACGGAAGTGCGCATTTTCGCGCGACGCGTCCAGGGCGAGGCGTTTCGCATCGAGTCGGTCGCGATTCCCGACGAGGTGCGCAAGCTCTGCGCATAGGCTCGATCACGCCGACTTGCGGATCGACAGCAAGCGCTC
This sequence comes from Casimicrobiaceae bacterium, assembly GCA_035536655.1. Lineage (GTDB taxonomy): Bacteria > Pseudomonadota > Gammaproteobacteria > Burkholderiales > Casimicrobiaceae > VBCG01. The sequence goes on along the minus strand of DATLNR010000140.1, from coordinate 55,924 downwards.
GGCGACCTCGACAAACCCGGCTCCGCACTCGCTCGTCGTCGTGTAAGCGGGCGGGGTCGACACTCGGTCGATGAATTGCGCGATGTTGGCGACGCCGATCGACAGCGGAAAGTACGCGAACATCGGCGCATCGTTCGGCGAATCGCCGACGAACACGCATCGATCGCGCGTCTCGTCGAGGTTCCGGTGCAGCCCTTCGTCGAAGAAGATTCGCGTCATCGCGAGCTTGTCGTAGCTGCCAAACCAACCGTTGACGTGAATCGAGCTGATCTTCGCCGTCATGCCTTCGGAGCGCATCAGCGCGACGATCCGATCGACGTCTTCGGTCGTAAGCGGCATCACGTCCTCGCAGAAGTCGATCGCAACGTCGGTTTCGCGGTACAGCTGATCGGACGCGAGCGCGGAGCCGGGCACTTCGGAAACTATGCGCTTGCCGATCTCCGCGAGTCGCAAGCGATTTGCGGCCCGCTCGGCATCCGAAGCGACGAACCGCTTGGCGAGCTTTTTCGCAGCAGCGTCGTAGCGCATCCAGAACGCGCCGTTCTCGCCAACGACGCCTGAAACCGGCCACATCCTTGCGATGTGGTCGCACCAGCCGGCGGGCCGGCCGGTGATCGGAACGACGGTGAACCGTTCCTGATGCAGCTGCTCGAGCGCGGCGTACGCATCGGCCGTGAGCCGACCATCCGTCGTCAATGTGTCATCGATGTCGAGCAGCACGCAGTCGATGTGTGCAAGCGCTCGGGCCGGCACCGATGCGAGCGGTTGCATGCGCGGCGTCGTGCGCGCGGTCACGGCTCGGGAATCGGATCGCGATACCACTTCGCGCCGGCTGGCGGCGGCCGCCAATCGCGGGCCGCGTCGAGGGCGCTTTCGACCGCATCGACGACGCAGAGCATCGCGCGATTCGCCGGCGTCAACAGGCGATCGGCCACGGCGCGGTCGAGCTGCGCGAGGAAGCCGTCGAAGAAGCCTTCGAGATTGACCAGCACGACCGGCTTCTCGTGGATGCCGAGCTGGTTCCACGTCAGCATCTCGCAGATCTCGTCGAACGTGCCGTAACCGCCCGGCAGCGTCAAGAATGCATCTGCAAGGTCCGCCATCCGCTTCTTGCGCGCATGCATCGAGTCCACGACGATGAGCTCGGAGAGTCCTGCATGGCCGACTTCGCGCGCCATCAGCGCCTCGGTGATCACGCCGATCACGCTGCCGCCCTCGGCGAGCACCGCATTCGCGGTTTCGTTCATCAAGCCGACGCTGCCGCCGCCATAGACGAGCGCGACGCCTCGCTGCGCAAGCTGCCGGCCGAACGCACGCGCCGCCGTCGCGTAAGCCGCGCGCGCACCGACGTTCGCACCGCAGAAGAGGCAAACCCGTGCGATCGAACGACTAGAGTTGGTCATGCGCCATACCATCACGCACCAACGAAGGACGCAACCTCGGCGCGCTGTCGATCGGTCGCGAAAAGACCGTACTTCGATCTGCGCCACAGCACGTCGTCCGCACTCTTCGCCCACTCGTGATCGAGCATGTAGGCAACCTCGCGCTCGCACAAGTCGTCGACGAACGACCGTCCGAGATCGCTCGGGCGGCGTGCGTCGCCGAGCACGCGCTCGACCAGCGTGCCGTGCCGCTTGACCAGCCCCTCGACGAGCGGCGCAGGCAATCCCGCATGGCGCTTTGTGACTTGATCGATGTACGACCCGCGGTCGTGCGACGGGATATCGCCCCCTGGTAGCGGCTCCGATGCCGTCCACGCGCCCGGCATCGACGGAAAGTACGGCTTGAGCTCGTTCATCACCGCGTCGGAGAGCTTGCGATACGTCGTGAGCTTGCCGCCATAGATCGACAGCACCGGGGGCGCACGTCCGTCGGCGCCGGCGTCGACCTTCAACGTGTAATCGCGCGTGATGGCGGAAAGCTCGGACTCGCCATCGTCGTAGAGCGGTCGCACGCCGCTGTAACTCCAGACAACGTCGCCGCGTGAGATCGGCTGCGCGAGGTAGCGGTTCGCGAGGTCGACGAGATAGTCGATTTCCTCGACCGAGATCTTCGGCGACTCGTAGTCGGTGACGGCGACGTCGGTCGTTCCGATCAACGAAAACCGATGCTGGTACGGAATCACGAACACGATCCGCTTGTCGACGTTTTGCAGCAGGTACGCGTGGGGCTCGTCGTGGACGCGCGGGACGACGATGTGGCTGCCCTTCACGTGCCGCACGCGCGCCGACGAGCGCACGCCGGTGGCATCGAGCACGGCGCCAACCCACGGTCCGCTCGCATTGACGAGCGCTCGCACACGGACTTCGCGGGCGATGCCGGATTCGTCGACGATCGTTGCGCGCCAGAGACGTCGCTCTCGAACCGCACGCGAGAACGTCGTGCGTGTCAGGACTTGCGCGCCTTTCGCGCGCGCTCCCAAGGCCGTAGCGACGACGAGCCTCGCGTCGTCGACGCGTGCATCGGCGTAGACAAACCCGCGCTCGAGACGAGGTTGCAGGCCGGCCCCCCAGCGCTCGCCGCGCAACGGCACCGCTTGCGATCGCGGCAGGCTCACGCGGCCCCCGATCCGGTCGTAGAGGAACAGCCCCGCGCGAATCATCCACGCCGGCCGCAGATGAGGCTCGTGCGGCAGCACGAAGCGCAGCGGCTCGATCAGATGCGGCGCTTGCGCGAGCAGGACTTCGCGCTCGGCGAGCGACTCGCCGACGAGCCGGAACTCGTAATGCTCGAGATAGCGAAGCCCGCCGTGGATGAGCTTCGTGCTCCACTGCGACGTCGCGCTTGCGAGATCGTCGCGCTCGACCAGCATCGTCGCGAGCCCGCGGCCGGCCGCGTCGCGCGCAACGCCGACGCCGTTGATGCCCCCTCCCACGACGAGCAGGTCGAGCACCTGCGCATCGTCATCCACTGTACGCATCGCGGACGATTTTACCCGGGCGCAGGCCGCCGTCGCCTCTGCGGTAGCATCGTCGTTCATTCACTACGGGGAACTTCGAACCGATGCGACCGCAATGTACGAAATGCGGAAGTGCGATGGAGGCCGGCTTCACCATCGACCGCGGCGATCTCGACGTGCAGCGCGAGGCGATGTGGGCGAGCGGCGATCCCAAGCGGAGCATCTGGGCGATGAGCGCGGCCGGCAATGACGCGCGCAAGTTCGCGATGACGACGTATCGCTGCGAGCGCTGCGGCTATCTCGAGTCCTATGCGACCGAGCCGATGACGAAGAAATGGGGCATGGACGTTCCCCCACCACAGAAGCAAGGCTAGCCTGGCCGCGTCATTGCCTCGACGTCCATCCAGCGATCGTAGTCGTCGCCGCTCACGCCGAGCGCAAGCGCCGCCTCCCGAAGCCTCGTGCCGTCGCGATGCGCCTTCTGCGCAATCTTCGCGGCCTTTTCGTAGCCGATGTGCGGGTTGAGCGCGGTCACGACCATCAACGAATCGTCGAGATGCGTGCGTAAACGCTCGCGTGCCGGCTCGATGCCGCGGGCGCAACGCTCGTCGAACGAGCGCGCCGCATCCGACAGAAGCTCGATCGACTCGAGCACGTTGTGCAGCATCACCGGCTTGTACACGTTGAGCTGGAAGTGGCCCTGCGAGCCGGCGAACGCGACGGTGAGATCGTTGCCATAGACCTGCGCGACGACCATCGTGAGGGCCTCGACCTGCGTCGGATTCACCTTGCCCGGCATGATCGACGAGCCGGGCTCGTTGTCCGGAATCAGCAGTTCCCCCAAACCGGCGCGAGGTCCGCTCGCATAGAGCCGGACGTCGTTGGCAATCTTCATCAGCGCGGCAGCCAGCGTGCGCAGCGCCGCGCTCGCCGTAACGACGGCATCGTGTGCAGACATCGCGGCAAACTTGTCCGGCGCACTCTCGAATGGAATGCCGGTTTCCTCGGCGAGCCGCTGCGCCACGCGTTGCGCGAACGCGGGATGCGTGTTGAGCCCGGTGCCGACCGCCGTCCCGCCAAGCGCGAGCGGATACAGCGCCTGCTCCGCTGCGCGCACCGTCGCCAGCGCCTGATCGAGTTGCGCAGCGTAGCCGCCGAGCACCTGGGCAAGCGTCACCGGCGTTGCGTCCATCAGGTGCGTGCGTCCGACCATGACGATGTCGCCGAACGCGGCGGCCTTGTTCGCCAGCGTGTTGCGCAAAGCGTCGATCGCCGGATAAAGCGCCCGGCGCAGTTCCTCGACGATCGCGACATGCATGACCGCGGGAAACACGTCGTTCGACGACTGGCCGCGATTGACGTCGTCGTTCGGATGCACGGGTTTCTTGCTGCCAACCTCACCGCCTGCGAGTTGAATCGCGCGGTTGGCGATGACCTCGTTGGCGTTCATGTTGGTCTGCGTGCCCGACCCGGTCTGGAACACGACCAGCGGAAACTCGTCGTCGAGCTTGCCGTCGACGACTTCCCGCGCCGCGCGCGCGATCAGTTCCATGCGATCCGCCGGCAGATCCCCGAGCGCGGCGTTGACCTGCGCGGCCGCGCCCTTGATGCGCCCCAGCGCACGAATGACCGCTCGCCCGAAACGAAAGCGCGCGACGCCGATCGGAAAGTTGTCGATCGAGCGCTGCGTTTGCGCGCCCCAGAGGCGCTCGCTTGGGACGGTCACCTCACCCAGAGAATCGCGCTCGACCCGGTTCGCGGTCATGACGTGAATCGTAGCGCGCCGGATACCAACAACGTCTGCCGAAGCGTCACGATCGACCGTCGAGGAAACCGTCGAAAATCCTGCCAGTAGTGCGACGTAGGACAGCGGCCTACGTGATCAACCCGTTGTTCCGTTTCATATTCCCGCCACCGGCACGGTGCTTGCGAACCATGTCCGCGTTTAACACCGAAAAAGGTCGGGGGGACCCATGCTTAGGAAAACCTTCACAGCGCTCGCAATCGGCGGTGCCTTGGCGGTCACCGCTCACGCCGCGCCGATCGTCATCGTCAATGACAACACCAATCCGCAGAACATTCCCGCATTGGCCGGCTTCGCGACCACCGGCGCGGACATGGGCGGCCTCGTCGTCGAGGCCTGCTTCTCGAACCAGTTCTGCGAGACGCTGGCCTGGTCCGCTACCGGCGTCGCGTCCGGCGGAGTCGACGGAGCCGGGTGGGCACTGAACGTGACGGGAGACACGTTCAATGTCAACGCTTGGAGCTTCACTTTCGACTCGCCTTTCGCCCAGATCGTTACGCTGGCCTTGAGGGGCGCTAACACCTTCACCATATTCGATCGCACGTTGCCGGACCCCGGAACGAACGGCTCGGCGTCCGGCCGCGACTTCGACACGGCGGCCGGCGGAACGATCGACGTCACCTACAGCCTGCCCACCGGCATCGGCGGCAATCCTCCGGTCGGCGATCTGTTTCAGAATGTGTTCATCGACTTCAACGCTCAGGGGCCGCGCACCTCGTTCTTGTTCAGCCAGGATGCCGATAACGACATCCGCATCGTCAACGGCAAGATACCCGAACCCGGGTCGCTCGCGCTCCTCGCAGCCGCTGCGCTCGGTCTTTCGGCGCTGCGCCGTCGTCGCAGCTGATTCGAGCGGCTTCGCTTCAAGCGGGCGTCCGGAAGGACGCCCGTTACGTTTGCAGCGGTCGACGAAGCGCCATCACACGGCGCGCGATGATCGACCCTTCGTCGGTCGCCACGACATACGCGGGAATCCTGCTGGCGGGCGTCGTGATCCGCTGCGCATGCCGATCGTTCGCCGACGCGTCGAGCGCTAAGCCCAGCCATGGCGCGGCTTCGATAACGGCCGCGCGCACCGGCGCAGCGTTCTCTCCAATGCCTCCGGTGAAGACGAGCGCGTCGAGGCCGCCAAGCGCCGCAACGAGCGAGCCGAGCTCGCGGTTCATGCGATAGCCGAAAAGGGCGACGGCGAAAGCGGCGCGCGGATCGGACGATTCGAGCAGGCTCCGCATGTCGCTCGACAATCCGGACACGCCGAGCAATCCGGACTCGTGGTAGAGCATCCGCTCGATCGACGCCGCGTCCATCCCTTCGCGCAGAAGATGCAGGATCACGCCGGGATCGAGGAGGCCGCCGCGCGTGCCCATCACGAGGCCGTCGAGCGTCGAGAAGCCCATCGTGGTCGCCATGCTCCGGCAATCGCGCATCGCGCACATCGACGCACCGTTGCCGAGATGCGCGACCACGACGTTGCCGCGAGCGGCTTTCGCATCCATCAACGGCATCACGCTCGCGACGTACTCGTACGAGAGGCCGTGGAATCCGTAGCGCTCGATGCCCCGCTCGGCGAACGCTGGCGGCAGCGCGAACATCCTCGCCACGGCCGGCTGCGTTCGATGGAAGGCGGTATCGAAGCACGCGACCTGGAGCAGCTCCGGCGCTTCGCGCGCGATCGCCCGAATCGGCGCGAGGTTGTGCGGTTGATGCAGCGGGGCGAGCGGCACCAGTCGTTCGAGCGCCGCGAGCACGTCCTCGTCGACGGGCACCGGCTGCGCGAACTGCCGGCCCCCGTGGACGACGCGGTGCCCGACGCCGAGCAGCGAATCTCCACCGGCACGATCGCGCAGGAACTGGAGCGTACGCAACGCGGCGTGCGTGCCTGCGGCGTTCGCGATCTGCCTGCGCTCGCGCAGGACCGGCCGTCCCGCATCGACGTCGTAGAGCGACAGCTTGAGGCTCGAAGAACCGGCGTTGACGACCGCGATGACGTCAGCCATGCGGGCGTATCAGGCCGGGTTGCGCCTCATCGCTTATGCGCGATTGCGCAGCTTCCGGATGGCCTCGAGCTGCGCCATCGCGATCGACAACTCGGCTTCGGCGCGCGCGACTTCCTCGGCCGACACCTTGTTGGCCATCGCTTCCTCGGCGACGCGCTTCGCTTCGAGCGCCGCCTTCTCGTCGAGATCCTTCGCGCGAATCGCCGTGTCGGCAAGCACCGTCACCTGGTGCGGCTGCACTTCGAGAAAGCCGCCCTGCACGAAGACGAACTCTTCCTGCGTCTGCCCCGGCACTTTCATGCGCACCGCGCCGGGCTTGATCTGCGTGAAGAGCGGTGTATGACGCGGATAGATGCCGAGCTCGCCCATGACGCCGGGCAGCACGACAAACTCCGCCTCGCCGGAGAAGATCGCTTCTTCGGCGGAGACGACTTCGACGCGGAGCGTAGGGGCGGCCATTGGTTACTGAACCTTCTTGCCTTTCTCGAACGCTTCGTCGATCGTCCCGACCATGTAGAACGCCTGCTCGGGCAGCGCGTCGCACTCGCCGTCGACGATCATCTTGAAACCGCGGATCGTTTCCTTGAGCGGCACGTACTTGCCTGGCGCGCTGGTGAACACCTCCGCGACATGGAACGGCTGTGACAGGAAGCGCTGGATCTTGCGTGCGCGCGACACGGCAAGCTTGTCCTCGGGCGACAGCTCGTCCATGCCGAGAATCGCGATGATGTCGCGCAGCTCCTTGTAGCGCTGCAGCGTCGCCTGCACGCGGCGCGTCGTCGTGTAGTGCTCTTCGCCGATCGTGTTCGGATCGATCTGCCGCGACGTCGAATCAAGCGGGTCGACCGCCGGATAGATGCCGAGCGCCGCGATGTCCCGTGACAGCACGACGGTCGCATCGAGGTGGCCGAACGTCGTCGCCGGTGACGGATCGGTCAGATCGTCGGCCGGCACGTACACGGCCTGGATCGACGTGATCGAGCCGACCTTCGTCGACGTGATGCGTTCCTGCAGGCGGCCCATCTCCTCGGCAAGCGTCGGCTGGTAGCCGACCGCCGACGGCATGCGCCCGAGCAGCGCCGACACTTCGGTTCCGGCGAGCGTGTAGCGATAGATGTTGTCGACGAAGAACAGGATGTCGCGGCCTTCGTCGCGGAAGCGCTCGGCCATCGTGAGCCCGGTCAGCCCGACGCGCAGCCGGTTGCCCGGCGGCTCGTTCATCTGCCCGAACACCATCGCGACCTTCGATTGCGACAGATCTTCCTGCACGATGACCTTCGCGTCGCTCATCTCGTGATAGAAGTCGTTGCCCTCGCGCGTGCGTTCGCCGACGCCCGCGAACACCGAAAGGCCCGAGTGCTCCTTCGCGATGTTGTTGATCAGCTCGAGCATGTTGACCGTCTTGCCGACGCCCGCGCCGCCGAACAGTCCGACCTTGCCGCCCTTCGCGAACGGGCACACGAGGTCAATGACCTTGATGCCGGTTTCGAGAAGCTCGACCGAGGGCGACAGCTCGTCGAACTTCGGCGCGCTTCTGTGGATCTCGCGCCATTCGTCGGCAACGATCGGTCCGCGCTCGTCGATCGGCCGGCCCAGCACGTCCATCACGCGACCGAGAACGCCCAGCCCGACCGGCACCTTGATGCCCGCGCCGGTGCCGAGCACTTTCATCCCGCGCGTCAATCCGTCCGAGCTGCCCATCGCGATCGTGCGCACGACGCCATCCCCGAGCTGCTGCTGCACTTCGAACGTCAGCCCCTTCTCGACGAGCTCGTTGGCCACCTCGGCGTCGAGCGTCAGCGCGTCGTACACTTTTGGCAGCGACTCGCGGTCGAACTGTACGTCGACCACGGCGCCGATGCATTGAACGATGGTTCCCTTGACGGTCTTTGCCTGATCCATGAGCGTCCCTTGCGTTCCTAAACTGCCGCGGCGCCGCCGACGATCTCCGAAATTTCCTTCGTGATTCCCGCCTGGCGCGTCTTGTTGTAGATGAGCTGCAGCTCGTCGATGATCTTCCCGGCGTTGTCGGTCGCCGCCTTCATTGCGACCATGCGCGCGGACTGCTCGGACGCCATGTTCTCGGCGACCATCTGGTAGACGACGCTCTCTATGTATCGAAGCATCATCCCGTCGAGCAATTCCTGCGCGGAGGGCTCGTAGATGTAATCCCAGCTGCCGGTTTGGGCCTGCGCCGTCCGCGTCTCGCCGCTCGGGCTCTTGAACTCGCGCGGAACGGGCACGACGCGGCCGCCGCGCGGCTCCTGCTTCATCGTGTTGACGAACGCCGTGTAGAACACCCACACCTCGTCGACCGTTCCTGCGATGTAGCTGTCGAGCAGAACCTTGATCGGCCCGACCAGCCGATCCATATGCGGCCGGTCGCCGAGCTGCACGACCGACGACACGATGTTGCCGCCCATCCGCTGCAGGAAGCCCATGCCCTTGCCGCCGATCGCGACATAGTCGACATCGACGCCCTTGCCCTTCCACTCCTTGTGCTGATTGAGCACGAGGCGCAGCAAGTTCGTGTTGAGGCCGCCGCACAAGCCCTTGTCGGTGGTGACGACGATGGCGCCGACGCGCTTCACGTTCTCACGGCGCACGAGAAACGGATGGCGATACTCGGTGTTCGCCTTCGCCATGTGCATCGTGATGTCGAACACGCGCTCGAGATACGGCCGCGACGCGCGCATGCGGTCCTGCGCCTTGCGCATCTTCGACGCGGCGACCATCTCCATCGCCTTGGTGATCTTGCGCGTGCTTTGCACGCTCTTGATCTTGGTGCGGATTTCTTTGGTGCCGGCCATCGCGCGCTAGAACGTCCCCGTCTTCTTGAAATCCTCGATGGCGGACGCAAGCGCCTTGTCGTCGTCCTCGCTCATCTCCTTCGTCGTCTCGATCTTCTCGAACAGCTTCGCGTACTTGCTCTTGACGAACTGCCGCAGCGCCGCCTCGAATGCCAGCGCCTTGTCGACGGGCACGTCGTCGTAGTAGCCGCGGTTCACGCCGAACAACGTCAGCGCCTGCTCGGCGACCGACAGCGGCTGATATTGCGGCTGTTTCATCAGCTCGGTGACCATGCGGCCACGGTCGAGCTGCTTGCGCGTCGCCTCATCCAGGTCGGAGGCGAACTGCGCGAAGGCAGCGAGCTCGCGATATTGCGCGAGTGCAAGCCGCACACCGCCACCGAGCTTCTTGATGGCCTTCGTCTGTGCATTGCCGCCCACGCGCGACACCGAGATGCCCGCGTTGATCGCGGGACGGATGCCGGCGTTGAACAGATCGGTTTCGAGGAAGATCTGGCCGTCGGTGATCGAGATCACGTTCGTCGGAACGAACGCCGTCACGTCACCGGCCTGCGTCTCGATAATCGGCAGCGCGGTGAGCGACCCGGTCCTGCCCTTGACCTCGCCGTTGGTGAACTTCTCGACGTACTCCTCGTTAACGCGCGCCGCGCGCTCGAGCAACCGCGAGTGAAGATAGAACACGTCGCCCGGATACGCCTCGCGTCCCGGCGGACGGCGCAGCAGCAGCGAAACCTGGCGATACGCCCACGCCTGCTTGGTCAGGTCGTCGTAGATGATCAGCGCGTCCTGTCCGCGATCGCGGAAGTACTCGCCCATCGTGCAGCCCGAGTACGGCGCGATGTACTGCATCGCCGCCGATTCCGACGCCGACGCTGCGACGATGATCGTGTACGCCATCGCGCCGGTCTCTTCGAGCTTGCGCACGACGTTCGCGATCGTCGACGCCTTCTGGCCGATCGCCACGTAGACGCAGATCAGGTCCTTGCCCTGCTGATTGATGATCGTGTCGACGGCAACCGCGGTCTTCCCGGTCTGCCGGTCGCCGATGATCAGCTCGCGCTGGCCGCGACCGATCGGCACCATCGCGTCGATCGCCTTCAAGCCGGTCTGCACCGGCTGGTTCACCGACTTGCGCGCGATGACGCCGGGCGCGACCTTCTCGATGACGTCGGTCATCTTCGCGTTGATCGGACCCTTGCCGTCGATCGGTTGGCCGAGCGAATTGACGACGCGGCCAATCAGCTCGGGCCCGACCGGCACATCCAGAATGCGGCCGGTCGTCTTCACCGTATCGCCTTCTGTGAGGTGCTCGTACTCGCCCAGGACCACCGAGCCCACGCTGTCGCGCTCCAGATTCAGCGCCAGGCCGAACGTGTTGCCGGGAAACTCGAGCATCTCGCCCTGCATCGCGTCGGCCAAGCCGTGTACGCGGCAGATGCCGTCGGTGATCGACACGATCGAGCCCTGCGTCCGCTTCTCGGCGGCCACTTCGAGGTTCTGGATGCGGCTCCGGATCAGCTCGCCGATTTCAGCAGGATTCAATTGCATGGGAAGTCCTTGAGTCAAACGGCTAGCGCATCAGCGCCTGCCGCATCTGTTCGAGCTTGCCGCGCACCGAGCCATCGATCATCGTGTCGCCGACCGAAATGCGTGCGCCGCCGATCAATGCTGCGTTGATCGTCGTCGTCGCCTCGACGCGCTTTCCGAGCCGCTGGCCCATCATCGACGTGAGCTCGGTGACTTGCGCGTCGGTCAACGGCTTCGCGCTTTCGATCGTGGCTTTTGCAACGCCCTCGGCTTCGTCGCGCGCCTCATCGAAAAGCGAGCGGATCTCGGGCAACAAGTCGATGCGATCCGTTTCGATCAGCACGCGGATGAAATTGCGCATGTCGGCCACGAAGCGGTCGCCGGCAACCGACAGGAACAGCGAGACCTTTTCGGCGCCGTCGAGCTTCGGGCTGCCGAGCGCATCACTCATACGATGGTCTTCCCCGATCGACGTCGCGAGCCGCAGCATCTCGCTCCACTGCGGCAACGCGTTGGCGTCGCGCGCGATCGCGAAGGCGGCGTCGGCATAGGGTCTTGCGACGGTCGTTCGCTCGGCCATGGCGGGTCAGATCTGGCCCTTCAACTCGGCCAGGAGCTGCGCGTGCGCGTTCGCGTCGACTTCGCGCTGCAGGATCTTCTCCGCGCCCATCACCGCTAGACCGGCGACCTGATTGCGCAACTGCTCGCGCGCTCGCGACACTTCCTGCGCGACCTCCGCCTTCGCCGCGGTGATGATCCGCTCCGCTTCCGTCTTCGCTTCGCCCCTCGCGAGCTCGACGGTCTGGGTGCGGAATTTCTCGCCCTGCGCGACGATCTCGGACGCCTTGTTCTTCGCTTCCGCGATCATGTCCGCGATGCGCGATTCCGCGCTGGCGAGCTCCTTGCGACCCTGTTCGCCGGCGGCGAGACCGTCGGCGATCGTGCGCTGACGGACCTCGACCTTTTCCATCAGCAACGGCCAGACGAAGCGCGCCGTGAACCAGATGAAAAGCGCGAACGCGGCCGCCTGCATGAAAAGCGTGAGATTGATGTTCATGCTCGAGCCTCGCGATGGACGTTGTCGACGCCGCGCCTAGCCGCCGGCCACCGGGGCCAGCAGCGGATTGGCAAAGGCGAAGAGCATCGCCAGGCCCACACCGATGATGAACGACGCGTCGATCAGACCGAGCAGCAGGAACACCTTGCCCTGCAGCTGCGGCATCAGTTCCGGCTGGCGTGCGGCGCTCTCGAGGAACTTCGAGCACATGATGCCGATGCCGATGCAGGCGCCGCCGGCGCCGAGGCCGATGATGAGCCCGATGCCCACGCCGCTGTACGCCTGGATCATCGCCAGTGCTTGCAACTTGTCCATTCCGCTTCTTCCTTTCGATGAACTATGTGAAAACCGTTTCAGTGGTGCTCTTCGCCGATCGTGAGATAGACGACGGTGAGCATCATGAAGATGAACGCCTGCAGCGGCACGATCAGCAGGTGGAACACCGCCCAGAAGAAATTGAGGATGCCGCCGGCGATCATGCCGGTGAGTCCCGACATCGCCCATAGCGCCAGCAGGAGAAAGATCACCTCGCCCGCGTAGATGTTGCCGAAGAGTCGCAGCGAATGCGAAAGCGGGCGCGAGATGTACTCGACGATGTTCATCAGGAGGTTGGCCGGCCATAGCAGCGGATGCTTGCCGAACGGCGCGGTGAACAACTCGTGCACGAACCCGCCGATGCCCTTCGCCCTGATCGCGAAGAAGATCATCAGGAACAGGATCGAAAGTGCGAGAGCGAACGTCGTGTTGACGTCGGCCGTCGGCACGATCCGCCAGTGCGGAGCGAACAGGTGCGTGAATGCCGCCGCGATGTCGACCGGCACGAAGTCCATCGCATTGAGAAACATCACCAGCACGAACGTCGTGATCGCGAGCGGCGCGACGAGCGTCGATGCCCCGTGGTAGATCGATTTCGCTTGGGCGTGGAGCGAATCGACGAGCCATTCGACCAGCGCCTGCTTCTTGCCGGGGACGCCGGCGGTCGCCCCGCGCACGACCCACCAGAGGAAACCAAACGCGAACACACCGACGACGAGCGTCGTGACCAGCGTGTCGACGTGGATCGTCCAAAAGCCCCCGCCCGCCCCGATCGGCTTCGCGAAATGCGTCAGATGTCCAGTGATGTACTCGGTCGGGCTTTGGGGGGCGGCCGCCATCGATTCGGGTCGTTTCTGAAGACGGGGGAGCTAGGTCGATTCTCTTGCAGCAATCGCGAAAACGAAGAAGAACGCGGTCACGACAAACGCAACGATGAACGGCCCGCTCGCAAGATCCCGGTAAAACCGAAAGACCAGCACCAGCTGCGCCAGCAACAGCGCGATCTTGAAAGCCTCCGCTCGGATCACCACGAACAGCGCCCCCGCCGCCGACGCCGGACGAACGATGCCGCCCATCAGCGCGTAGACGAAGTTCGCGACCAGGTGAATCGCCGCACCCAGAGCGCCCGAGACCGCGCCGCTCGAGCCGGACCACGCGCCGCCGAGCACCGCGAACACGACGACGGCGCCCGCCTGCCAGCACAAAAGCCGGCGGATGGGTCGAGACTGAAGCGGGGATGTCACGCGGGCGCCTGGCGTTTTCACGCGCCTCCGACTGCGCGAGGCGGATCAAACGACGCCGAACGAAACCTGACGATTATAGCGCCCGGGCGGTTCAATCGCAATGCGGTGCAACATACCCAACTCGGTAGCTTGCACGGTCGGTAGCCGTCGACATCAGTGCGCACAATTGCCGAACCAACGCACCGTCCGCAGAATCGCACTTGTGCCTTCGCCTCCCCGATGGTGAAACACCCCGCCGCCGAAACGCTGCCGTCTGGCACTGTCACGTTCCTGTTTACGGACATCGAAGGCAGCACGCGGCTATGGGAAAGCGATCCGGATGCGATGCGCATCGCGCTTGCCCGGCATGACCAACTGATTGGGGAGGCCATCGAGTCGAGCAACGGGTTCGTGTTCAAGACCGTGGGCGATGCTTTTTGCGCTGCCTTCGCCGTTGCGAGCGACGCCGTGCGCGCCGCCCTCGACGCCCAGCTTGCGATGCATCGCGAGCATTGGCCCGAGCCGGTCCGCATTCGCGTGCGGATGGCGATCCATAGCGGCGCGGCGGAATTGCGCGATCGCGACTATTTCGGACCGCCGCTCAATCTGGTCGCGCGGCTTCTGAGCGTAGGCCATGGCGGACAAACGCTGATGACGACGGCCACGTACAGCCTCTGCGGCTTGCGCATGCCGCCGGGCGCCGCGGTGAAGTCATTGGGCGAGCACGTTCTCAAGGATCTGCCGCAGCGGCAACGCATCTATCAGCTGACTCATCCGGAACTGCCGGAGGCGAATGAGCCGCTCACCACGGTCAACGAAGCCGGCGATGCCGACAAGCCGTCGATCGCGGTTCTGCCGTTCGCCAACTTGAGCGGCGATCCGGAGCAGGCGTACTTTGCCGACGGCGTCGTCGACGACATCATTACGGCGCTCTCGCGCGTCCGCGCGTTCTTCGTCATCGCGCGCACCTCGAGCTTTACGTACCGCGACAGGGCGGTCGATGTAAAGACGATCGCGCGCGAGCTCGCCGTCCGCTACGTGCTCGAGGGAAGCATTCGCCGCGCCGGGAACCGCATACGCATCACCGGTCAGCTGATCGAGGCCGAGAACAGTCGGCATATCTGGGCCGACCGGTTCGAGGGCGAACTCCACGATCTGTTCGAACTGCAGGATCGGATGACCGCGAGCGTCGTTGGCGCGGTCGAGCCGAGCTTGCGACTGGCCGAGGTCGAACGTGCGCGCGCAAAACCGACCGCGAATTTGCAAGCATACGACTACGTGCTGCGGGCGTGGCGAAACCTGAGCCTCGATCCGAGCCTTAGCGGAAACGACCAGGCACTCTTCGACTTGCGCCGAGCTATCGAGCTCGACGCCAACTATTCGTTGGCGAAAGCGTTGTACGGGTGGGCGATCCAATTGCGCAATACGTTGCGCGGCATCACCGCGTCCGAACGATCAGAGGGAACGACGCTGGCTCGCGAAGCGCTGGCGGCGCATCGCGACGACCCGGTCACGTTGGCGACCGCCGCATGGGCGCTCTGCTACCTCGATTCAGCGCACGACGAGGCGATGGATGCGGCCGATCGCGCGCTCGAGCTTGCGCCCAATGTCGCGTCGGTGTTGAACCACGCCGGGTGGACGAAAGTGTTCGCCGGCGATGCGAATGAAGCCGTCGCGATCTTCGAGCGCGCGATGCGCCTGAGTCCGCGGGATCCCCAGACCGCGCATTTGCAGCACGGTCTTGCCATTGCGCTTGCGCGAGCGGGACGGGTCGAGGAGGCGCTTGCCGCAGCGGAGCGCGCCCGACGAGAACGCCCTCAGGCGGGACGCGTCACGCTGCTTGGTCTCGTAGAGCTCGGCCGGCTCGCAGAAGCTCGGGCGCTCGCTCTAAAACTGCACGAGTCATCGCCCAGCTTTACTCTTTCGTGGTTTCGGGCCGTGCCGTTCCGTGATCAGACGTTCAAGAATCGGTGCATCGCCGCATGGCGAGCCGCCGGCGTTCCAGAGTGATCACCCGCCAGACAGCGCCGCCACGATCATCACGTCCCGATCCGGCGGAACCAGCATCGACAGATCGCGCGCAAGATCGAGCCCGACGAAGAGCTTGATGTGCGGGCGAACGTGGCCCTGCTCGTCGATGATGCGGAAGCGCAACCCGCGATGCCTCGTTTCGAGCGCCGCAAGGACCGCTTCGAGCGTCGGCGGATGCTCCGGTGCGAGCACCGGCAGCGTGACGAGAACTTCGCTCGCGCCTGCCGCGTACGACCGCAGCGGCGTCGGTATGCGGACGCGCACGCGCACAGCCGCTTCGACCGTCGCCTTGCCCATTGCGCGCTTAGCTCGCTTCGACCGCGTAGATCTGCGGCAGATGCCGCGCGATGCACCGCCACATACGCCCTTCGTCCGCGCTTCCCCACACTTCCCCTGACGTCGTGCCGATGTAGACGCCGGCCGGATCACGCGTGTCGACGCTCATCGCTTGGCGCTTTACCGTCCACCATGCATCGCGTGGCGGAAAGCCGGCCTTCTGCCGCCGCCAGGTTCGACCGCCGTCGCGCGAGCAGAACGCCGCCGGTCGTCCGCCCGGCGAAGTGCGCGGCCACACGTCGGTGCCATCCATCGGAAACACCCAGAGCGTATTGGCATCGCGCGGGTGGACGACGAGCGGAAACCCGACGGCGCCGACGTTCGTTGGCATGCCGCCGCCAATATCGGTCCACGTGTCGCCCGGACGATCGAGCCGATAAAGGCCGCAGTGGTTCTGCTGATAAACGCGGTCGGCGTTGCCCGACGCGAAACGCACGCAATGCGGGTCGTGGCCGAACTCCGGCGCCGGGTCGGGCAGGAAATCAGCGCGGACGCCGCGGTTCAGCGGTCGCCAATCGGCGCCGGCGGATGTCGACTCGAATACGCCGCCGCTCGACATGCCGATCAGCATGTGCGCCGGATCACGCGGGTCGACGAGGACCGAATGCATCTTGCCGCCGTCGGGTGTCCCGTCCTTGTCGCCGCCGCACCACGCCGCGCGCTGCGGATGCTCGTTGAAGCCGTCGACGCCCGACCACGTCGCGCCGCCGTCGTCGGAACGAAATAGTCCCTGCGGCGACGTCCCCGCGTACCAGCTTCCCGGCTGCGACGCATGGCCGGGCGTTAGCCAGAATGTGTGATCGACGGTCCGGCCGGTGCCGGGCTTGAACACCGGCGGTTGCTTCGCCTCGGTCCAGTTTCGGCCGCCGTCATCCGAGCGGAAGATCGTCGGGCCGAGGTGGCCGGTGCGCGCCGCCGCCAGGACCGATTGCGGATTGCGCGGATCGGCGAGCGCATGGTGCACGATGTGGCCGAGGAACTGCGGGACGCTTAACGTCCAGCGATCGCGCGCTGCGTCGCTTGCAAGCGTCCACAAGCCCTTGCGCGTCGCGATGTAGAGCTTCGTGCCGCGTGCCGCGGGGACACGCGTCGGTGAGGCGAGCGGCATGGATTCCACCGGAAAGCGCGACACGCTACTCCGGGTCGTTACTTACGGCGGCGCGGGTGTTAACCAGGACTTGCCAACGGCGCGCAGCCTTGCGAAAGTCGCGTTCCGTCGAATCCACGAAAGACATCGAGGAACCCATGAGGATCAAGGTCGGCGACAAGCTGCCTTCTGGCACGCTGATGGAGTTCAACCAGGTCGAGACGGAAGGCTGCCCGGTCGGGCCGACGCCAGTCAAGGTCGAGGACCTGACGCGCGGCAAGAAAGTCGTATTCTTCGGGCTTCCCGGCGCGTTCACGCCGACGTGCTCGGCGAAGCACGTGCCGTCGTATCTGCAGAACATCGACAAGCTGAAGTCGAAAGGCGTCGACGAGGTCGTATGCCTCTCGGTCAACGACGCATTCGTGATGGGCGCGTGGGCACGCGAGCAGAAGACGGACGGCAAGGTGCGACTGCTCGCCGATGGCAGCGGCCAGTTCACCAAGGCGCTCGGCCTCGAGCTCGATTTGACTGCACGCGGCATGGGCGTACGCTGCGACCGCTTCTCGATGCTCGTCGATGACGGCGTCGTCAAGACGCTGAACGTCGAAGCGCCGGGAAAGTTCGAAGTGTCCGACGCCGAGTCGATGCTGAAGCAGGTCGCCTGACGCTGCCGACCATCAGATCGTCGTCGCCGGTGCGATCTTCGCGAGGATGCCGTCCAGCTCTTCGAGCGACGTGTAGCGGATGACGACACGGCCGGCGCCGTTGCGCGCCGGCTCGATGCGGACCGGGGCGCCCAGGCGATCGGCGATTTCGCCTTCGAGGCGTTGCGTATCGGCGTCAAGTCGCGCTCGCCCGTTCGTGCGCCGCCGCGCCGGCATGCCGAGTTGATGCACGAGCCGTTCGGTGTCGCGCACCGACAGCTTGCCGTCGACGACGCGCGTTGCCGCCGTCACTTGCTGCGCAGCCGGCAACGCAAGCAACGCGCGCGCATGCCCCATCTCGATCGCATGCCCGAGAAGGTAATCCTGCACCGGCTTCGCAAGCTGTGTCAGCCGCAGAAGATTCGTCACCGCGCTGCGTGAACGGCCGACAGCCTGGCCAGCCGCCTCGTGCGTCAGACCGAACTCCGCAACGAGTCGTTGCAAGCCCAACGCTTCCTCGAGCGGATTCAAGTCCTCGCGCTGGATGTTCTCGATCAGCGACAACGCGAGCGCCGCGTGATCTGGCACTGCTTTGACGAGCACCGGAACGTCGCGCAATCCCGCGCGCTGCGCCGCGCGCCAGCGGCGTTCGCCGGCGATGATCTCGAATCGGTTGCCGTCGACCGGACGCACGAGAATTGGTTGCACGACACCTTGTTCGCGAATCGACGCCGCAAGCTCGTCGAGCGACGCCTCGTCCATGCGCGTGCGCGGCTGATACTTTCCGGGACGCAATCGATCGAGCGGGATCGTCTGCAATCCATCGCCCTCGCGCCGCGCGTCGTCTTCGCCGGACAGCAACGCATCCAGTCCACGCCCCAGACCCTTCGGTCGAATCATCTTCGTCAACTCGCGGTGTCGGTTTCGACCACGGGCGCCTGTTCGCGCTGCAATCGTGCTTCCTCGCGCCGCAGCATCTCTCCGGCCAGCGCGAGATACGCAAGCGCCCCCTTCGACTTCGGTTCGAGATTGCGCGCCGGCACGCCGTGCGACGGCGCTTCGGCGAGCCGGATGTTGCGCGGGACAATGGTTCGATAGACCTTGTCGCCGAAGTGCCGCTCGAGCTCCGCCGCCACGTTCTGCGCGAGCGTGTTGCGCGGGTCGTACATCGTGCGCAGCAAGCCTTCGATCTCGAGCCGCGGATTCAGGTGCGCGCGCACCTTGCGGATCGTCTGCACGAGATCGGTCAGTCCTTCAAGCGCGTAGTATTCGCACTGCATCGGCACGAGCACGCTATCGGCGGCGCACAGTCCGTTCAGTGTGAGCAGCGACAACGACGGCGGACAATCGAGCACCACGAAGTCGTAATCGCATGCGACCGCGTTGATCGCGTTCTTCATCTGCGCGAGCGCTTCGGCGAGCGCGTCCTTCAATCGTGTTTCCCGCTCCGGCAATTCGACGAGCTCGACTTCCGCGCCGGCCAGATCGCGATTCGCCCCGACGAGATCGAAGCCGCCGGACGGCGACACGACACGCGCTTCGGTGATCGTCCGTTCGCCGAGCAGCACCTGATAGACAGTGTCGCGCAGCTTGCGCTTGTCGATGCCCGAGCCGGTCGTCGCGTTTCCCTGCGGATCGAGGTCGATCAGGAGCACACGCCGCTTCATCGCAACGAGGCTCGCCGCGAGATTCACCGCCGTCGTCGTCTTGCCGACGCCACCCTTCTGATTGGTGATCGCGATGATGCGCGGTGACTGCGTTATCACTTAACGCTTCGGCTTGACCACGATGACGTGACGCGCTGCGTCGATGCTGGGAACCGTGATCGGCACGATCGCATCGATCGCAAACGCATCGGAAAGCTCACGCAGCTCTTCGTGCGGATGAACGCCTTTCATCGCCACGAGGACGCCGTCATCGTCGAGCGTGTGCGCCGACGATTCCGCGAACGTCGCAAGATCGGAGAACGCGCGCGAGATGACGATCGAGAAACGGGCAACGGGACGGAAGTGTTCGACGCGCTCGGCATGCGACGTTGCATTTCTCAATCCGAGCTCTCCGATCGCCTGCGTGATGAACGCGGACTTCTTGTGCACCGGCTCGAGCATCGTTACCGACCAGTCGGGACGCGAAAGCGCAATCGGAATGCCGGGAAGGCCGGCACCACTGCCGACGTCGAGCACCGTCGTCGACGCGCGTGCGTAGCGTCCGAGCACCGGCAGCACCGCCAGGCTGTCGAGCAAGTGATGCGTGATCATGCGCGACGGCTCGCGAATCGCCGTCAGGTTGTACGTCCCGTTCCATTTCGCAAGCAGCTGGACATACGCCAGCAAAGCGCCTCGTTTCGCAACATCGAACGGCTGGTCGAGCGCCGCCAGTCCATCGTCGAGCTGATCGGCGAGCCCCGATGCGGTACCGAGATCACTCATCCGGCTACGGCACGAGGCCGTGCGTCGATGGCGCCCTGCCGTTTCAAATGCACGAGCAACAGCGAAATGGCAGCCGGCGTGACGCCCGAGATCCGCGCGGCCTGGCCGATCGTTTCCGGCCGGTGGGCGGAGAGCTTCTGACGCACTTCGGTGGAAAGGCCCCGGACGGTTCGATAGTCGAGGTCCGCCGGCAGTGCTGCGTTCTCCTGCTCACGACCGCTGACGACCTCGTGCTCTTGCCGCGCGATGTAGCCTTCGTACTTGGTCGCGACTTCGACTTGCGCCGCCACGTCTGTGTCCTTGATCGCCGGCCCCGCGCCCGGCAATCGCATCAGCGAGGCATAGGTTACGCCGGGGCGCCGAAGCAAGTCAGTAAGTACATACTCTCGTTCGAGGGCAGACCCCAGAACCATTGTTGCTCGGTCGGCGGGCACGCCCTTGGGACCGACGGCGGTTCTGCGCAGCCTTTCCAGCTCGGTCGAAACGGCTTCGCGCCGCCGGCAGAACGTCTCCCAGCGCGCGTCGTCGACGAGGCCCAGTCGCCGTCCGGCTTCGGTCAATCGGAGGTCGGCGTTGTCCTGGCGCAGTTTCAACCGATGCTCCGCCCGCGACGTGAACATCCGGTAGGGCTCGGTCACGCCCTTCGTGATCAGATCGTCGACAAGCACGCCGAGATAAGCCTCGTGCCGTTGCGGCACCCAGCCGGGGTCGCCCCGAGCGAACCGGGCAGCGTTGACACCCGCAAGCAGGCCCTGCGCCGCGGCCTCCTCATAGCCCGTCGTGCCGTTGATCTGGCCGGCGAAAAACAGTCCAGCGATTGCCTTGGTTTCGAGCGTCGTCTTGAGCGCTCGTGGATCGAAGTAGTCGTATTCGATCGAGTAGCCGGGCCGCAGGATGTGCGCCTTCTCGCAGCCCTTCATCGACCGGACGAGGTTGAGTTGGACGTCGAACGGCAGCGACGTCGAGATGCCGTTCGGATAGAGCTCTTGGGTCTCGAGCCCCTCGGGCTCGAGGTAGATCGTGTGCGATGACCGATCGGCGAAGCGCACGACCTTGTCCTCGATCGAAGGGCAATAGCGCGGACCCACGCCTTCGATGACGCCGGTAAAGAGCGGCGACCGGTCGAGGCCGGCGCGGATGATGTCGTGAGTGCGCTCGTTGGTCTGCGTGATCCAGCACGGGCGCTGCGCCGGGTGCATGTCGCGACGGCCGATGAACGAGAAGACCGGCGGCGGATTGTCGCCCGGCTGCTGGTCGAGTCGATCCAGATCGACGGTACGCCCATCGAGCCTCGGCGGCGTCCCGGTCTTGAGCCGCCCGACCGGGAGCTTCAGCTCGCGTAGCCGCGCGCCGAGCCGCTTGGCGGGCGGATCGCCAGCTCGCCCCGCTTCATAGTTCTTGAGCCCGACATGAACGAGGCCGGACAGGAACGTTCCGGTCGTCAGCACGACGGCGTCCGCCTCGAAGACGAGGCCGATCTCCGTCACGACGCCGGTGACTTGATCGCCGTCAAAGACGAGGTCGTCGACCGCTTGCTGGAAAAGCGTCAGGTTCAGCTGGTTCTCCAGCCGGCGACGGATCGCGGCCTTATAGAGAACCCGGTCCGCCTGGGCCCGCGTCGCCCGCACGGCCGGCCCTTTGCTCGCGTTGAGCGTCCGAAACTGAATCCCCGCCTCGTCCGTGGCGATCGCCATCGCGCCACCGAGCGCATCGACCTCGCGGACCAAGTGGCCCTTGCCAATGCCGCCAATCGAGGGATTGCACGACATCTGGCCGAGCGTCTCGATGCTGTGCGTGAGCAGCAGCGTGCGACAACCGACGCGCGCAGACGCCAGCGCGGCCTCGGTGCCGGCGTGGCCGCCGCCGACGACGATGACGTCAAACCGCTCGGGGTGAACCATAAATCAACGACTTAGTGTAATGACGCGGGCGAACTCGAACGATCGTATTTTACCCTGTGGCCCAGCGAACGCGAGCCGTTCCACGTGGAACCCTTGCTGGATTCCGGTTTCACGTGAAACGTTCGACAGACGGCGCCGAAGAAGAGAAGAGTGAGCCCTTACCTAGACCCTAGCCGCCTGGCGAGCGACTGACGCTCCTGAGCGAGCGCCGAGGGCCGCCGGGCGCCAAGGCGTCCGAAGAGCTCGTCGTGCGCCGACAGCTCGCGCGACCATTCGTCGCGATCAACGCGGGCCAGCGTCGCGTAACGGTCACGCCCCAATTCGAGCCCGCGCCAGTCGAGGTCGTCGTAGGCCGGCATCATTCCGAGCGGTGTCTCGACGGCGTGCGCATTCCCCGCGCACCGCTCCACGATCCACTCGAGCACGCGCATGTTCTCGCCGAATCCCGGCCACACGAAGCGGCCACTGTCGTCTTTGCGGAACCAGTTGACGGCGAAGATCTTCGGCGGGAAGGCGACGCGCTTGCCGAGCTCGAGCCAGTGGCCGAAATAGTCACCGACGTGATAACCGCAGAACGGCAGCATTGCGAACGGGTCGCGGCGCACTTCGCCGATCTTTCCGGCAGCGGCGGCGGTCATCTCCGATCCCATCGTCGCGGCTTTGTAGACGCCCTCCTCCCACGACCGCGCCTCGACGACGAGGGGCGCGGTGTCTGAACGCCGGCCGCCGAAAATGAATGCGTCGATGGGGACGCCGGCCGGGTCCTCCCAGTGCGGGTCGATCGAGGGACACTGAGCGGCGGACACGGTGAATCGGGCATTCGGATGTGCGGCCTTGCGACCATTGCGGCCGTCCTCCGGCGTCCAATCGCGGCCCTGCCAGTCGATCAAGTGCGGCGGTGGCGTCGCAGTCAATCCCTCCCACCAGACGTCGCCGTCATCGGTTAACGCGACGTTGGTGAAGATGACGTTCCGCTCGAGCGTCTTCATCGCGTTCGGGTTCGATTCCCACGACGTACCCGGCGCAACGCCGAAGAAGCCGGCTTCCGGATTGATCGCGTGAAAGCGGCCGTCTGCCTGCGGCTTGATCCAAGCGATGTCCTCGCCGACGGTCGTGATCTTCCACCCCGGATAGGCTTTCGGCGGAATCAGCATCGCGAAGTTCGTCTTGCCGCACGCGCTCGGAAACGCGGCGGCCACGTGGTACTTCTGCCCTTCGGGCGTCGTGACGCCGAGAATCAGCATGTGCTCGGCGAGCCAGCCTTCGTCGCGCCCCATGACGGACGCGATACGCAGCGCGAAGCACTTCTTGCCGAGGAGCGCGTTTCCCCCGTAGCCGGAGCCGTACGACCAGATTTCGCGGCTCTCCGGGAAGTGCACGATGTACTTTGTCGACGGATTGCATGGCCACGCGGCATCGCGCTCGCCGCTTGGAAGCGGCGCTCCGACCGAATGAACGCACGGGACAAAGGACCCGTCGTCGCCCAGCACGTCGAACACGCGACGCCCCATCCGCGTCATCGTGCGCATGCTGACGACGACGTACGGGCTGTCGGTCACCTCGACGCCGATATGCGCGATCGGGCTCGCGATCGGCCCCATCGAGAATGGGACGACATACATCGTCCGTCCGCGCATCGCACCGTCGAACAGGCCTTCAAGCGTAGCGCGCATCTCCTGCGGCGGGCGCCAGTTGTTCGTCGGGCCGGCGTCAGCCTCGTACTCGCTGCAGATGAACGTGCGGTCCTCGACGCGCGCAACGTCGGAGGGATCGGAGCGGGCCAGATAGCTGCCAGGCCGCTTGATCGGGTTCAACGGCGCCAGCGTCCCCGCAGCCATCATCTGGGCGATGAGCCGCTGGTACTCGGCGTCGCTACCGTCGCACCAGACGACGCGGTCCGGTTTCACCAGCGCCGCGACGTCATGCACCCACTTCAGTAGCCTACGATGTGTTACGTATGGTGGCGCGGACGTGGCCGCGGCCATCGCCTGCAGTGAATCGGATTCGTCCATCGGCCTCGGAACGCGAGCTGGGGTCGAGCACGCGGTGCTTCGCCGCGGCGTTTTCGAATCGCAAAACTCTACCATCTCAGGAGTCAGTTGACAGTCGACAGTTGTCAGTAACGGCACCCGATGGCGATATGCGCTGATGTTTGCCCGCATCGAGGCTCGAGCACGTCGATCGACTCGACTTGGCAAAGCGATTGCGAGAGATGCAATCGAAAGAACGGTGCACGAGGACAACGTGCGCGCCGGCGACCTCGGCGGAACGGGGACGACGGCTGCTTTCACCGACGCCGTGATCAAGCGGCCCTAGCGCGTTTCAACGGTGGCGCCGTGCTGCCGCGCACGACGAGCTCGAAGGGCATCTGCTGGTGCAATTCGGCGGGCAATCCTTCGAGACGGGCAACGAGCTGCCGCGCAGCCGCGTCGCCCACTTCGATGACCGGCGTGCGCACGCTCGTCAGCGCCGGTGTCTGCGTGGCGCCGAGATCGGTGCTGTCGACGCCGGTCATCGAGATGTCATCGGGAATGCGCACGCGGGCCTCGCGGCACGCGATCATCGCTCCCACCGCGAACACGTCGTTCGTCGCAATGACGGCGGTCGGACGCGGCTTGAGCTTCAGCAGCGCGCGCATCCCGGCAGCACCCGATTCGAGCGAGATCTGTCCATACCGTACGTAGCGTGCATCGAGCGCAAGGCCCATTGCCTGCAACGCTTCGCGAACCCCGGCCCCCCGCTCGCGCGCACGATCGTTGCCTGTTGTCGGCGCGCTCAGCAGGCCGAAGCGCCGATGGCCGAGATCGAGGAGATGACGCGTTACCTCGCGCGTCGCGGCCGCGTTATCGAACCCGATCGACGGATGCTGCCGGGACGCATCGACGCCCCACGTCAGCACGTACGGCCGGCCGTAATCGTCGAGCAGTCGGTAGAGCGCGTTATCGTGATCGGTGCCGACGAACGCGAACGCGTCGACACCGTGGCGGATCAGCTGCTCCGTGACGCGTACCTCGTTCGCCGCGTCGTAATGATGCGACGCGAGCACGAGCGAGTAGCCGCGCTCGTCCAGCACGCGCTGCAGCGCGCTGGTCGTGCGCGCATAGAGCGCGTAGTCGAACGATGGCACCACGGCGCCGATCATGCGTGTGCGCTGACTGCGCAGCGCGCTCGCGACGCCATGCGGCACGTAGCGCAGCTTGTCGATCGCTTGGCGCACGCGCACGCGCGTTTGCGGATCGACGCGGTCCGGCAGGTTCAGCGCGCGCGACACGGTGGCGGTCGAAACGCCGGCAAGACGCGCGACATCCTTCGCGCTCGAGCGGGCCGGCGTGTCCGGCGGCTGCCCGTTTCGCGCTTCTTCCATTGCGCGAGCATAGCGGCCGCGCAAACGATTGCATAGCCCGCGCAAAGGTCCTTCAGCTTGACAACGCGCGTCCTTAGGCGCGACGATATGTAAACGAATACACACGGTTCTCGCTCGCGCCCATGCCGGCCTCGACCCCTGTTCGGCACCTGATCCTCATCGTTTTCGATACGCTGCGGCGCGACGCCGTCGGCGCTTACGAATCACCCGCCGACTGGGGCGCGATCGCAACGCCGAATCTCGATGCGTTCGCGCGCGAGTCGGTGCGGTTCACGCGCGCTTATCCCGAATCGCTGCCAACGCTTTGCGCGCGACGCACGCTCTACACCGGGCAACGCACCTATCCGTTCCACAACGGCGACTTCCGGCACATCAAAGGCGACTTCGTCGGCATAGCGCCCGGCTGGGGTCCGATACCGGAGTCGCAACACACGCTCGCCGAAATCTGCGAGACCGAAGGCTTTCGCACGGGGCTCGTTTCCGACCTTTATCACCAGTTCAAGCCGTCGAAGAATTTCTGGCGTGGATTCCATCAGTGGAACTTCATCCGGGGCCAGGAAGCGGATGCGGCGCGCAGCGGCCCGTGGCCGAAGCAGGACGAGATCGACTACTGGGTGCCGCGCGAATTGCAGGAGCTTCGCGGCAAGGCGACGGGCCTCGAGCAACCGGGCTTCGGCGCCGCTTGGTTTTCCAGCCGCATCCTGCTCAACATGCGCGATCGCGTGCGCGAGGAGCTGTGGTTCAACGCACAGGTCATGCAGGAAGCGGCGCGCTGGGTCGAGCAGAACCTCGATGCCAAGCGACTGTTCCTCACCGTCGAATCGTTCGATCCGCACGAGCCATGGTTCGTGCCCGAACACTATCGACGGCGCTACGACGACGGTGATGGCCGCGAGCAGGTCATTTCACCGTACGCGGAAATGCCGTGGCTTCCCCAGGAACTCGTGAAGCGCACGCGCGCGAACTACGCGGGGTTGGTGGAGATGTGCGACCGCTGGTTCGGCCATCTAGTCGAAACGCTGCGCGTCACCGGCGTGCTCGACGACGCGCTCGTCGTCGTGACGTCCGATCATGGCCACAGCTTGTGGGAACGTCGCGGCTACATCGGCAAGCGCGGCTATCCCTCCGATCCCGAGAGCTACGAGCTTCCGCTCTTCGTCCGTCATCCGAAACGCGTCGGCGCAGGGCACGTTTGCGACGCGTTCGTGCAGCACCACGACATCACCGCGACGCTGCTTCAGGCGGGCGGCATCAAACCGCCCGAGCCTATCGACGGCATGTCGTTCTACGACACGGCATTCAACGGCGCGCCCGCGCGGCGCGACCATGCGACGATCGGCTGGGGCAGCGCGATGACGGTCATCGACGACACGCACTGGTTCAACGCGAAGGTGAACGGGCGTGGCGCATTCCTGCATGATTCGCCCCGTCCCTTGCCCGAGGCGCAGAATCTCGCGGGCAAGCACCCTGACATCGTCGAGCGGATGTTCCAGATCGGCAAAGCCGACGCAGGCGGCAGCTTCCCGGCGTTCCTGCTCGCGCAAGCGGAGCAAGCCGGCGATGCGCCGGGCTGCAGCCCGTTCGCCGCGATTCGCGCGCGTGGCGCAGACGGCGCGGCCAGTTAGACAAATCCCTAGGAGGAGACATGAAAAAGCGCAACATCGACGATCCCACGAAACCCTCGCGCCGCGAGGCACTCGTCAAGGGTACGGCGCTTGGTGCGGCAACGCTCGCCGCACCCTGGGTAGCGCGCTTCGCGAATGCGCAGGCCGCGGATCTCGGTCCCTATCAGACCGCGAAGATCAATTGGCGCCAGGCGGAGGGCGCCGAGATCACGATCGCGGTGATCCCTGCGAGCTACTTCGACAACCTGATCACGATCGCGCCGCAGTTCGAAGCGCTGACGGGCGTGCGCGTGCGCTTCGAGAAGGTGCCGCCCGGGCAGATCCGGCAGAAGGCGATGCTCGACCTGTCGAGCAAGACCGCGACGTATGCGAGCTCTGCGACCGACCCTATGTACTACCCGCTGTACGTGTCGAACAAATGGGTCGAGCCGCTCGATCGCTATCTGTCCGATGCGAAGCTCACCGACGCCGCGTGGTTCAACTACAACGACATCCTGCGCGCGTGGCGTGAAGCCGACTCGGTCGACGGCCAGCCGTATGGGATTCCGTACGACGGCGAAGTCACCGTCCAGGTCTACCGCAAGGATCTGTACGACGCCAAAGGCTTGAAGGCCGCGAATACGCTGGACGAGTTCCTGAAGAACGCCGCGGCGATCCACGATCCGAGCAATCGTGTTTACGGCATGGCGTTGCGCGGTTTCGCTGGCGCCGGTCAGAACATGTACATCTATCCGTCACTGTTCAAGGAGTTCGGCGGCAACTGGTTCGTGGGCAAGCGCATCGTCGTCAACTCGTCCGAAGCGGTGCGGGCGCTCGAGTGGTACGTCGACGCGGAGACGAAGTACGCTCCGCCGGCCGTGCGCAATTGGAACTGGCCGGACATCGCCGATGCGTTTTCGCAGGGAACACTCGGCGCCTACATCGACGCGCATTCGTCCGCGGCGGTGCTGACCAATCCCGAAAAGTCGAAGGTCATCGGCAAGTTCGCGTTCGCGCGCTGGCCTGCGGGACCGACCGGGAAGCGCTGCACGTCGATCTGGAACTGGGGCCTGCCGATCAACGCGGCGCTCGACGAGAAGCACAAACGCGCAACGTGGCTCTTCATCACCTGGGCCGCATCGGCCGAAACGCAGGCGCGCACGGCGTGGAAGTTCGCCGGTCCCGCGAAACGCTCGGGCCTAAACCGCACGATGCTGTGGAAGTCCGCCGAGTTCACCGCGATGACCAAGGACATCGGTCCGAATTTTGTCGACGCCGCGCTGACGTCGCTCGAGCACGACACCGACGTCGAATGGCGCCCACGCGTGCCGCAATGGCCGGCCATCGGCGAGGCGATGGCGACCGCGATCCAGGCGGCGCTGGTGGGACAGAAAAAGGCGAAGGAAGCGCTCGACGAGGCGCAGACGCGCATCGACCAAGCGATGAAGTAATGCGGCAGCGCGCGGGATGAATGTCCCCCACGCTCGCTTCGCTCCCTGCCCCCGGCGGGGGCGCAGTCAGTCGGTTGGGACGGCCCGGCCCGACTGACGACCATGCCGCGCGCGGTATCGACGCTCGCGCAGGCGGAGCGGCGCTTCGCCCTTGCGCTGTTCCTTCCCGCACTCGTCGTGCTCGTCGTCACGACGAGCGCACCGCTCGTCTATCTCGCGTGGGCGAGTCTGATTCGCATCGATCTCACGATGCCGTGGCTCTCGGGATTCGCGGGCCTCGACAACTACACGCGGATGGGGAGCGATCCGCGCTTCTTCAACTCGCTCGCGCTGACGGTGATCTACACGGCGTCGACCGTCGTCCTGCAAGTGCTGATCGGACTCGCGCTCGCGTTGCTCGTGCTGCGCATCCCGAAAGGCCAGGCGGCGATGCGCGTTGCGGCGATCCTGCCGATCGTGCTCGCGCCGGTCGTCGTCGGCTTGTTCTGGCGGACGCTCGTGCTCGCGCCGGATGTCGGCCTCGTCGATATCGCGACGCGGGCGCTCGGGCTCGGCAGTCACAACTGGCTCGGCGAGCCGCAGCTGGCGCTGATCTCGGTGATCGCGATCCACACGTGGCAGTGGACGCCGTTCGCGTTCCTCGTGATCCTCGCGAGCTTGTCGTCGTTGCCGCCGGACGTGTTCGAGGCGGCACGCATCGACCGAGCGAATGCATGGCAACGCTTCGTGCACATCACGCTGCCGCTGATCCGGCCGGCGATTGTCATCGTCGTGATCTTGCGCATGATCACCGCGCTTTCCGCGTTCGCCGCGATCTTTGCCGCGACTGGCGGTGGACCGGGCACGGCGACAGAAATCCTCAACCTCTACGCCTATCGCACGTCGTTTACCGAATTGAACCTGGGCTACGGCGCGGCGCTCGCGATGGTGCTGCTGGTGGCGACGCTGGCCATTTCGTTTCTGATGTTCCGCATCCGCAAGGCGCGATGAGCGCCGCCGGCCCGCCCCAAGGCGCTCATTGCTCCCCCATTGGGGGGCAGCGCAGCGGCGTCGAAGTGGCAAATGAGGCCGCAAGCGTGGGGGCCCATTCATGACCTCGAGAACGCTCAGGACGTGGCTCCTCGGCATCGTCTCGACGCTGCTCCTCGCCGTCTGGATCGTGCCGGTCGCATGGGGATTGTTGACATCGTTCAAGACCGAGCGCGATGTGCTCGCTTACCCGCCGGTCGTTGTGTTCGAGCCAACACTCAGGCACTACCACGAAGTGCTGTTCGGCTCCGCGAGCATCCTGCCGAACCTGAAATCGAGCCTGATTGTCGCGGGCCTCGCGACGCTTCTCACGATGCTCTTCGCTGTTCCCGCGGCGTATGCGCTCGCGCGACTGAAGCTGCCGGCGAAGCGCGCGGGCGGCTTCTACGTGCTCGCCACACAAATGCTGCCGCCGGTCGGATTGATCATTCCGTATTACCTGATCCTGCAGCGCATCGGGTTGCTCGACAGCTACAGCGGTCTGGTCGCGATCTATCTGACGTTCTCGCTGCCGTTCGCGATCTGGCTGATGGTGTCCTACTTCGAGGATATCCCGCCCGAGATGGAGGAAGCGGCGCTGCTCGATCGCGCAGGACGGCTTCGTGCGCTCTGGTACGTGATCCTTCCGCAAGTGAAAGGCGGCATCGCGGTCACGACGATCTTCGTGTTCCTCAATGCGTGGAACGAGTTCCTGTTCGCCGTCGTCCTGGGCGGCAACAAGGTGCGTCCCGTCACCGTCGCGATGTTCAACTTCATCTCGGTCGAGCAGACGTTGTGGGCGCGGCTTGCCGCGGCGGCGATGCTCGCGATGGCGCCGGTCATCCTGCTCGGCCTGATCGCGCAGCGGCATATCGTCAAGGGATTGACGGTTGGCGCGGTGAAGGGCGGAAGAAGGTGACGACGCACGGCGCAGTGCGAATGGAGCGCATCGTGAAGCGCCACGGCAGCTTCACCGCGCTGCACGGCATTGATCTCGCGATCGAGCCCGGCGAGTTCTTCGCGCTGCTCGGCCCGTCAGGGTCCGGCAAGACGACGACACTGCGCATCCTCGCCGGCCTCGAACCATGCGACGAGGGCCGCGTCGTGATCGACGACGTCGACGTGACCGCGAAGGAGCCCGGCGAGCGCGACGTCGCGATGGTGTTCCAGAGCTATGCGCTCTACCCGCACATGAGCGTCGCCGAGAACATCGGCTTCCCGTTGAAGATGATCGGCACGCCGCGCGACGACATCGCGCGCGCGGTCCGTGAAGCCGCGGGGATCGTGCGCATCGATCATCTCCTCGCGCGACGGCCCGGGCAGCTCTCCGGTGGCCAGCAGCAGCGCTGCGCACTGGCGCGCGCGATCGTGCGCAAGCCGCGGCTGTTTCTGCTCGACGAGCCGCTGTCGAACCTCGATGCAAAGCTGCGGCTCGAAACGCGGGTCGAGCTGCGCAAGCTGCAGCGCGCGCTCGGCGTGACGACCGTCTATGTCACGCACGACCAGGAAGAGGCGATGACGATTGCCGACCGCATGGCGGTGTTCATCGAAGGCCGCATTGTGCAAATCGGCTCGCCGGACCACGTGTTCGACCATCCGCAGAACGTCGCCGTCGCCGGTTTCATCGGCAGTCCGCCGATGAATCTCTTGAGCGGACAGGTTCGCGGCGGAACCCTCATCGTCGACGGCGTGACGATCCCAATGGGCCGCGCGCCGGGCCACGACGGCGACGTCACCGTCGGCATCCGGCCGAGCGCCGTCCGCTTGGCCGCCGATCAAGGACTGACCGCGCAGATCGAGCTTGTCGAAAGCCTGGGCGACACGGCGATCGTCGACCTCGCGGCCGGCGAGCGACGCATCAAGATGCGCACCGAAGGGCGGCCCGACGTGCGCGAAGGCGACAACGTACGGCTCGGTTTCGCGCCCGCGTCGATCCATCTGTTCGACGCGGCGAGCGGCCTTCGTCGCTAAGCCGGGAGCGGACCGTTGCGCCGCTTCCGCCACCGCATCCACACCGGAATCGCTACGAGCAGCAGCGAGAGCACGATCAATGTGCACGCGATCGGCCGCGTGAGGAAGATCGAGAAATCGCTCTGGCTGATCTGCAACGCGCGGCGCAGTTCGGTGTCGGCGCGGGGACCAAGGATCATGCCGACCAGGACCGGCGCGATCGGAAAGTCCCAGCGGCGCATCGCATAGCCGAGCAATCCGAAGATCAGGAGCAGCAGCAGATCGAACCACGAATTGCGCATGCCGTATGCGCCGATCGTGGCGAAGATCACGATGCCGGCGTAGAGATACGGACGCGGGATCGATAGCAGTCGCGCCCAGACGTTTGCGAGCGGCAGGTTCAACACGAGCAGCATCACATTGCCGAGATAGAGGCTCGCGATCAGCGCCCAGACGAGCTCGGCTTGCGTCGTGAAGAGCAGTGGTCCGGGCTGGATGCCATACTGCTGGAAGCCGGTCAGGATGATTGCCGCCGTCGCCGACGTTGGCAGTCCGAGCGTCAGCAGCGGAATGAGCGCGGTCGTCACCGACGCGTTGTTCGCCGCTTCCGGCCCGGCAACGCCTTCGATCGCGCCGTTGCCGAACTCTTCGGGGTGCTTGGTCAACCGCTTTTCCGTCGCATACGACAGGAACGTCGGGATCTCCGCGCCGCCCGCCGGCATCGCACCGAACGGCATGCCGTACGCGGTTCCGCGCAACCACGGCATCACCGAGCGCTTGAGATCGGCGAGCGACATGACGAGAGAGCCCTTGATGCGCTCGACGGTGTCGGTCAACCGATAGTGATGGCTCGCGACGTACAGCGTCTCGCCCACGGCGAACAGTCCCACGGCGACGACGACGACGTCGATTCCGTCGAACAATTCCTGGATGTCCATCGCAAAACGCGTCTGACCGGACAGCGCATCGACGCCGATCATGCCGATCAGAAGGCCGATGAACAGCGACGCGAATCCGCGCAACGCCGACGTGCCGAGCAACGACGCGATCGTCGTGAACGCGAGCAGCATCAGCGCGAACTTCTCGGCCGGTCCGAACTGCACGCCCCAGTCGGCGACGATCGGCGCGAACAGCGTCACGACCACCGTTGCGATCGTGCCTGCGACGAACGAGCCGAGCGCGGCCGTCGCGAGCGCCGCGCCCGCGCGCCCGCGCTTCGCCATCTGGTTGCCTTCGAGTGCCGTCGCGATCGACGCCGACTCGCCGGGCGAATTGAGCAGGATCGACGTCGTCGAGCCGCCGTACATCGCGCCGTAGTAGACGCCACAGAACATGATCAGCGCCGACGTCACATCGAGCTTCGTCGTCAGCGGCAACAACAGCGCGATCGTCACCGCCGGTCCAACGCCGGGCAGTACGCCGACGGCCGTACCGAGCGCGCAGCCGATCAGTGCCCACATCAGGTTCTGCAGCGTCAGCGCGACGCGGAACCCTTCGACGAGGCCCTGCAGTGCTTCCATCAAACGATCCGCAACGGACTGGCCGGCAGCGCTACGTTCAGCACGCGGGTGAAAAACAGGAAGATCGCCACGGCGAGCACGAGGCCAATGGTCGCGTCACGGACAACGCGCCGGCTGCCGAACCCGCGGGCGACCATCGCGAACAGCATCGTCGAGGCGATCGTGAAGCCCACGAAACCGATGACGATCATGTGCAGCACAAGCCCGCCGCTGATCCAGGCGAAAGCCGGCGCAGACAGCGGCGCGGCCGGCACACTGCCTTCCATGCTCTTCCACCCGCGCGTGAGCGCCTGCACGAGCAGAACGCCGCCGACGATCGCAAGGCCTGCAGCGATGATCAGCGGCGTGAAGCGCGGTCCGACCGCGGAATATCCGCCGTCGGCGGGAATCTGCCGGATCTGAAAGAAAACGAAGATCGCCAGCGCGACCAGCGCGCCGGCGATGACGATCTGCGCGAGATCTCTCCCGCTTGCGCGCCCGTTCGGCACGCGTGCGCTACTTCTTCGTCAGATTGAGCGTGTCGAGCACGCCGGTGACGCGCTTCTGCTCCGATTCGACGAACGCCTTGAACGCATCGCCCGCGAGGTAGTACGGCGCCCAGTCGAGCTTCTGCAACGTCTCTTTCCACTTGCCGTTGTTGACGCCGGCTTCGACGGCCGTGATCAGGTCCTTCGTCTGCGCGGGGGTGATGCCCGGCGCGCCGAACACGCCGCGCCAGTTGACCAGCTCGACGTTGATGCCCTGCTCCTTCAGCGTCGGGATGTCGCTTCCCGCAACGCGCTCGGGACCGGACGTCGCCAACGCGCGCACGCGGCCCGACTTGATGTGCTGGACGAATTCGCCGTAGCCCGAGATTCCGGCCACAACGCTGCCGCCGAGCACCGCCGCGACCGCTTCGGCGCCGCTGGTGAACGCGACGTAATTGACCTTCGCCGGATCGACGCCGACTTCCTTCGCGATCAGCCCCGCGAGAATGTGATCGGTGCCGCCCGCCGAGCCGCCGGAGAAAGCGACGGCGCCGGGGTTCGCCTTCAGTGCCGCGACGAGATCCTTCATCGTCTTGTGCGGTGAACTCGCCGGAACGATGATCGCTTCGGCCTCGGCAGTGAGCCGCGCGACGGGCGTGATGTTCGCAAGCGTGACCGGGCTCTTGTTCATCGCCGTCGAGCCGACGGTGACGAGGCCGGACACGAAGAGCGCGTGCGGATCGCCCTTGCTCGTGTTGACGAACTCGGCGAGACCGATCGCCCCGCCGGCGCCGCCCTTGTTCGTGAACTGCGCGCTCTTGGCGCTTCCCGCCGCCTGCATCGCGACGAGCAGATTGCGGCCGGTCTGATCGAAGCCGCCGCCGGGTCCCGCGGGGATCATGACCTTGACCTGATCGAGCGCGAGCGCGGACCCGCTGCCGATGAATGAAGCCGCAGCGATCGCCGTCGCGTGCCGCAAGTTGAATGCCATGTCGCCTCCTTGTTCGTCGCCGGGCCGGGTCGCCGGCGCGGCAGGTTATCGTGTCGTAACGATACGCGAAGTCGAAGCAGCGGTCGTGAGCATCCCCGCGCTTCGCATTCCCATCCGATGCAGACCATCGACGCGACGCCACCGCGGCGTACGACGTTTACCGCGGCCGGCGTCAAGCGCGGCTTCATCGCGGCGCAGGCGCTTGCTCCCGGCGTGCTCCTCTATGGCGTCGTCTACGGCGTGCTGGCAAGCGAGACCGGCCTGCGCTTCGTCGAAGCGTTGCTCGTCAGCGCGTTCGTCTACTCGGGCTCGGCGCAAGTCGCCGTGCTCCAGTCCTGGCATTCGTCGTTCGCGATCGCTTCGCTCGTCGTGACGGTGCTCCTGATGAACGCGCGCTATCTGCTCTACGGCGCGGCGCTGCGTCCGTGGCTCGGCTCGCTGCCGGCGTCACGCGTGTATCCGGGCCTGTTCTTCCTCGGCGACGCGGCGTGGGCGTTGGCGCTTGCTCGACACCGCGAAGGGGAAGACGACGGCGGCTTCGTGTTCGGCTCGGGCGTCGCGGGCTTCCTGCCGTGGATCGGTGGAACCGTAATCGGGTATTTCGCCGGTAACGCGGTGCCGGACCCGCAAGCGCTCGGCCTCGATGCGTTGCTCGCGACGCTCGCTGCGGCAACGATCGTCATGATGTGGCAGGGCCGTGGCGATGTCTTGCCGACGGTGGTCGCCGTCATCGTCGCGCTTCTCTTCCATCGCTTCGGGCCGTCGGGATGGACGATCGTCGCGGCCGGCATCGCCGGCGGCATCACCGCTTACCTGCTGGCGCGTCGCCGCACGCCATGACCCTCGACGTGTTCTTCGCCATCGTCGCGATGGCGCTCGCTTCGTACGCGTGTCGCGCCGGCGGCTATTTCCTGATGCGCTTCGTGACGGTGAAGCCGCCGGTGGCGGCGGCACTGCAGGCGATTCCGATCTCGGTCATGGCGGGCATCGCCGCGCCCGCCGTCGCCGATGGCGGCCTGGCGGAGTGGTTGGGCATCGGCGGCGCCTTCGTGCTGATGAAGCTCACGCGTAACGACATGGTGGCGATGCTCGGCGGCGTTGCGATCGTCGCGATCGTGCGTCAGGCGATCCGAGGCTAGAAAACGACCCCCACGCTCGCGCGCTCGCTGCGCCCAAAGGAGGCGCAGTCAGTGGCTTGGGGCGGCCCTGCGCCACTGACGTTACTTGCCGATGCAAAAGCGCGCGAAGATGACGCCTAGCAGGTCGTCGGCAGTGAACTCGCCGGTGACCTGCGACAAAGCACGCTGAGCCTCGCGCAGCGCCTCGGCGAAAAGCTCGAGCGGCGGCGATTGCTCGGCCAAGTGCACGCCCGCCTCCGCCACGTGACGCTGCGCCTCGCGCAACGCGACCAGATGACGTTCGCGGGCGATAAACGTGTTTTCGCCAGCCGGATCGGCATCGGCGAGCGTCAGCACCGCTCGCTCGAGCAGCGGCATCCCGTCGCCCGTTAGTGCGGAAAGCCACACGTGCGTCTGCCGGTCGCGCGCATCGACGCGCGCCGCAAAACCGGCGAGATCGATCTTGTTGTGAACGACGATCGTCCGAAGTCCCGACGGCAATCGCGAAAGGATCGCCGCATCGTCGGTGTCCAGCACGCCTTCGCGATCGCGAGCGTCGACGAGCACGAGCGCGACGTCGGCGCGCTCGATCGCCGCTCTCGTGCGCTCGATGCCGATGCGCTCGACGGCGTCGTCGCTCTCGCGAAGCCCCGCGGTGTCGACGACGGTGAGCGGAATGCCGGCGAGCTCGACTGGGCGCTCGACGGTGTCGCGCGTCGTGCCCGCGATCGGCGTGACGATCGCCGCATCTTCGTGCGCGAGCCGGTTCAAGAGACTCGACTTGCCGACGTTCGGCCGCCCGATCAGGACGACGGTCAAGCCCTCACTCAAGCGGACGCCGGTCTTCGCTCGAGTGAGCACTGACTCGAGCCGGCGTCCGAGCGTCTCGAGCCGACCCGCAGCATCGGCCGCGCGCACGAACTCGATGTCCTCTTCGGGAAAGTCGAGTGACGCCTCGGTCAGCATGCGCAACGTCGTCAGTTCGGCGACGATGGCATGCACCTCGCGCGAAAACTCGCCGGCGAGCGAGCGCACGGCAGCGCGCGCGGCCGTCGCCGTCGCCGCTTCGATCAGGTCGGCGACGCTTTCCGCTTGCGCCAGGTCGAGCTTGCCGTTCAGGAACGCGCGCCGCGTGAACTCGCCGGGCTCGGCCAACCGCGCGCCAAGTTCGACGCAGCGCGCCACGAGCATGCGCAACGCCACCGGGCTGCCATGCGCGTGGAGCTCGAGGACCGTCTCACCGGTGTACGACGCCGGCGCAGCGAACAGGATCGCGAGACCTTGGTCGATCAGCGCGCCGGTTGCGTCGCGGAAAACGCCGAACGTCGCTTCCCGCGGTTCGAGCGGCTTGCCGACGATGCCGTCAATGATCGCGTCGAGGTTCAAACCCGATACGCGAACGATGCCGATGCCGCCACGGCCGGCCGGCGTCGCAATGGCGGCGATCGGCTCGCTCATCGAATCACGACGAGGAGTGTTCGCTCACTGCGTCTTTGCGACCTGTCGCAGCGTCAACCGAATGGGCTTCGTCCGTCCTCGCTCGTTCATCGCGCCCACCAGCCGATCGCCGTCAGCCTGCAGCAGCAGGTCGAATGACGGACCGTCAGCCGGCTGCGCCACCGCGGTAAGCGTCGTTCCGGACAGCGTTGGATCGACCAGTCGATACTCGCGACCCGCATACCGCAACGTGCCCGACACCTGCTGATAGTGCTGCGTGAAATCAAGCTGGACGGCCGCGCTGCCCGCATCAGGCGCCCACTCGCCGGCAAGCTGTGCCGGTACGCGCCAGAAGTGGATCGTGCTGGCCTTGCGCGCCCCGACCGGCTTGTCCGGCGCTTCGACGACGATCGTGCGATCGGGGGGCCAGTCGCCCAAGCCGTAGTCGTGCGACACGATGCGCGCGCCGGGCTTCAACGTCGTCAGGAGCTTCGGCGCAAGTCGGCGATTGACATCCGGCAGCAGATACATCGTGACGACGTCGTAGCCTGCGAAGTCCGTTTCGAACAAATCCTGCGTGACGAACGCCGTGCGATCGCCGACGTTGGCCGCGTGCGCGCGCTCGCGGCTGCGCTCGACCAAGTTCGCGTCGATTTCGATGCCCGTGGCGGTCGCGCCGCGTTGGGCCGCGGCGATGACGATGCGCCCGTCGCCGCTGCCGAGATCGATGAGCCGATCGCGCGGACGCACCTGCGCGAGATCGAGCATCGCCTTGACGACGTTGTCGGGCGTGACGACAAACGGGGTGTCGAGTTCCTCGGTGCCCGAGGATGCGGCCGCTTGCCAGGCCCACGAGACGACGCCGATTGCGCAAGCCGCGGCCATGCGGCGCGCGGTTAACCGCCCGAACCGGGCAAACGCGGGACGTCGCATCCCGATCGTCCCGGAATCAGCGCTTTCTTGCGAGAGCGAGCGCTTGCTCTTTTTCCAGCATCCGGTTCATCTGCCACTGCTGCGCGATCTGCAGGATGTTGTTGACCAGCCAGTAGAGCACGAGCCCCGACGGAAAGAAGACGAACAGCACCGAGAACGCGACCGGCATGATCTGCATGATCCGCGCCTGCATCGGATCGGTGATCGGCGTCGGCGACAGCTTCACCTGCAGATAAGCGGTGATCGCGTAAACGACCGGCAGGATGAAGTACGGATCGGGCCCCGACAGGTCCTTGATATGTCCGATCCACGGCGCGTAGCGCAACTCGACGGCCGACAACAGCACCCAGTAGAGCGCGATGAACACCGGGATTTGCACGAGGATCGGCAGGCAGCCGCCGAGCGGGTTGATCTTCTCTTGCCGGTAGAGCTCCATCATCTTCATCTGCAGCTGTTGCTTGTCGGCGCCGTACTGCTCCTGCAGCGCTTTCAACTTCGGCGCGACGATCTTCATCTTGCCCATCGAGCGCGCGGCCGCCGCGTTAAGCGGGTAGAACGCCATCTTGATGATGACCGTCATCACGACGATCGCCCAGCCCCAGTTACCGATCAGCGAGTGCAGCCACTTCAGCAGCCAGAACAAAGGCGCAGCCAGCACGGTAAAGATGCCGTAGTCGACGACCAGGTCGAATCCCGGCGCGAGCGACCCGATGACGTCCTGCTCCTGCGGTCCGGCGTAGAGCCGCATCGATGTCGTGCCGGTTTCGCCGGGCGGAATCGCCGCCATCGGCACGATCAGTCCCGCCGTGTACAAGCCGTTGTCGAGCTTGCGCACATAGAACTCGCGCTCGACCTTCGACTCGACGGCGGGCAGCCACGCGTTGACAAAGTAGTGCTCGATCATGCCGACCCAGCCGTTGTCCGCTTTGGATGTGAACGGCGCCTTGCGTTTTGGATCGGAAGCGAGCTTGTCGATCTCCGCGTAATCGACCTTCTTGAACTTGTCGGCCTCGTTGTAGATGACCGGGCCGGTATAGGCGACGGGCGTCCAAGAGCTTTGCGGAAGCGCGGTCTTCGTGTCACGGGTGAGTTGGAAGTACGCGTACGGGGATTGCGGCCGGTCGGTCGCGTTGCGCACCGAGAACGCGACGTCGATCACATAGCTGCCGCGGTGGAACGTCAGCGTCTGCAGGATCGTGTCGCCGGTGGGTGCGGTCGCTTCGAGGCGCACGTCGATTCGGTCCTGACCGGGCTTGAGCTCGCGCGGACCGGGCATTACGCGGTACTGCGTGCGATGGTTCGGCATGCCTTCGCCCAACAGGCCGGCCTGCGCGATCGAGACGGCGTCGCTGCGCTGAATGACCTTGTACGGCTTGCGCGGGTCGGTCGCGTCACGGTGCTGGTTCAACGCAACTTCGCTGACGACGCCGCCGAGCGTATCGATCGTCGCCGTGTAGAGATCGCTACGCACGACGACTTGTTCGCCGACCTGCGCGGCCGGTCCGCCGGTCGGGGGGGGCGGAGCGGCCGTCGTCGTCGGACCGGTCGCGAGTCCCGATGGCGAAGCGCTCGGCACGTCGGCCGGTTTCGGCGGCGCCGTCGATGAGGGCTGCGTCGTCTGCGCGCTCTTCGCCGGAATCACCGGCGGATTGACGTGACGCTGGTACGCCTCCCACAGGAACATCAGGGAGAACGAAAAGACGAGGAACAGGATGAGCCGCTGCGTATCCATCAACGAGGGGGTTTTCGACGGCCGTCGGGGCCGGCTGTTGTCAGTCGGGAAGGGCCCCGCCCGACTGACCGCGCCCCCGCTGGGGCAGCACGCGGAGCAAGCGTAAGGGCCGTTTCGTCAGGTGGGGGCACCGGGTCGTAACCGCCAGCGTGCAACGGATGGCACTTGCACAGCCGTTTGGTCGCAAGCCAGCTTCCGGTCGCGGCGCCGTGCCGCTCGATCGCTTCGATCGCGTAATCGGAGCAGCTCGGGAAAAACCGGCAATTCGCGCCGAGCATCGGCCGGATCGCGAACTGATAGCCGCGCAACAGCAAAA
The DNA here is from genome assembly GCA_035536655.1 of Casimicrobiaceae bacterium. Taxonomy (GTDB): domain Bacteria; phylum Pseudomonadota; class Gammaproteobacteria; order Burkholderiales; family Casimicrobiaceae; genus VBCG01. The sequence goes on along the minus strand of DATLNR010000140.1, from coordinate 15,973 downwards.
CAAGGACCGATCTCATCGCGCCGTCGAGTAAGGACGCTCGTGCAGGAGGGCTTGCGACACGAGCTCTCCCGCCTCCCTCGTCGCTTCGTCGACGGCCTGCGTTGGCAATAGCCGCTTGACGCGAATGATCAGATCGACGCCGCGCAACGCGTCCCTGCAGCCGCGCAGCGTTTCACGCATCACGCGCTTGAACCGGTTGCGATCGACGGCGCGTCGCACGAGCTTGCCGGACAGAACGAATCCGACGGCGCCGTTGAGCGGAACGCTCGCCTCTGCGACAACGATCTGGACGTAGCGACCTTCGGTACGAACGCCATGTCGAAATACCGCCTTGAAAGCGCGCTCGCCCGAAAGCCGGGATGCCTGGTTCGCCGAGCGGCGTGGTCGTCCGCCAGTCCGTCGTGCCGCGACGCTTCTGTCGACGTCAGACCGCGAGCCGCGCACGACCCTTCGCGCGACGCGACGCGAGCACCTTGCGTCCGCCGACCGTCTTCATGCGCGCGCGAAAACCATGTGTCCGCGCGCGGCGGATCTTCGAGGGCTGGAACGTGCGTTTCATGGCGAAAAGTAGAAGTAAGTACGCGAGAAGAAAAGCCTTTTATTAGATCATCCGCTGCGTCGGTCTGTCAAACCGGGAACACACGCGCAGTGCGCGAATGCCCACGGCATCGCTTGTGTGATCGCTGGCAGCTGATCGCTGAAAAGTGCAAGCGATCACTCTCCATCCACTTCAAAGGCGTCATGACACTAATCTCTTACGTAGTACTGCCGAGTAATTTCAATTGGATCGGGAACACATCCGACCCTAGAATCGGACCTCGTCGGCCGCTTTCGACGGGTGCGAGCGGACCGGAAGCCAACCACAAGCAGCGTGTCGAAGCTGCGCAACCGTAAGATTCCCTTGGAAAAAAATCTCGCTGTCGCGGCCGACGCCGTCGGCCCGTGGGCTTCCTGCCTCGCCACGTTCCAAAGTGAGCTCTCGCCTCAGCAGTTCGCAACCTGGATCAGGCCGCTCCGCTGCGAGCAGTCGGAAGGGCAACTGAAGCTTCTCGCGCCGAACCGCTTCGTGCTGCAGTGGGTACGCCAGCGCTTTGGCGATCGCATCGAGGCACTGATGCAGGAAGTCTCGGGCGAGCCGGTCGAGCTCGAATTCCTCGTCGCCACCGCCGCTACCGCGGTCGAACCGCGCATCGACGCGGGCCGGCCGGAATCCGCGAAGGACATGGCAGCGCCGCAAGCGAGCGCTGCCCGGCTAGCGGTCGTTCCGCCGGCACCGCCGGGACGCAACGAGTCGACGAGACTCAATCCGACGCTCACGTTCGACACGTTCGTCGGCGGCAAGGCGAACCGGCTCGCGCGCGCCGCGGCGCTGCAGGTCGCCGAAAGGCCGACGTCATACAACCCGTTGTTCGTCTACGGCGGCGTTGGCCTCGGCAAGACCCACCTGATCCAGGCGATCGGCAATCAAATCGTTGCCGGCAATCCGTCCGCCAAGATCCGCTACATCCACGCCGAGTCGTACATCGGCGACGTCGTCCGGGCCTACCAGCACAAGGGCTTCGAGGAGTTCAAGCGCCATTACCGCTCGCTCGACCTGCTCCTGATCGACGACATCCAATTCCTGGGCGGCAAGAGCCGGACGCAGGAAGAATTCTTCTACCTGTTCAACACGATGATCGAGGCGCACAAGCAGGTGGTCATCACCTGCGACAAGTATCCGAAGGAGATCGAGGGCATCGAGGAACGGCTGATCTCACGCTTCGGGTGGGGCCTGACCGTCGCGCTCGACCCGCCCGAGCTCGAGATGCGCGTCGCGATCCTTCTCTCGAAGGCTGCGCAATCGCGCGTGCGCATCGATGACCAGGTTGCGTTCTTCATTGCCAAGCACATCCGCAGCAACGTCCGCGAACTCGAGGGCGCATTGAAGCGCGTCGCCGCGTTCGCGAGCTTCAACGGCAACGAAATCACGCTGTCGGTCGCCAAGGAGGCTTTGAAGGACCTGCTGGCGGTGCAGAACCGGCAGATCTCGATCGAGAACATTCAGAAGACCGTCGCCGACTACTACAAGATCCGCGTCACCGACATGCACAGCAAGAAGCGGACGCGGGCGCTCGCCCGGCCGCGCCAGATCGCGATGTACCTCGCGAAAGAGCTGACGCAGCTCTCGCTCCCCGAAATCGGCCAGAACTTCGGCGGCCGCGATCATACGACGGTGCTGCACGCGTGCCGGACGATCGCGAAGCTGCGCGAGACGCATTCCGAGATCAATCACGATGTGAATTTCCTGCTTCAGGTATTGCGCAGCTGAAGCAGCCGTAGGCGGGCGATGCGCGGCTGCTTCTTAGTCCCGCCGCCCGTCCCGCAGTGGGCGAATCGTGCCCTTTTCGTAGTACAATCTGTGGGTTAATCGTCCGCCCGGGCGTTTAAGCAATTCACCCCCCAATTGACCCACAGCCGCCACGCGCGTTATTGGCGCGTTGTCCGCAGCGTCGTCCCGTTGATCCGCAACGCGTTTTTCGCGTTGTCCGCGTTTTCGCGGAGCGCTCATCATTGTCCTTATTGTTTTAATGCATGCAACTAAAACAGATCGATCGCGATGCGTTGCTGAAGCCGCTGCAAGCGGTGTCGGGGATCGTCGAACGGCGGCATACGCTGCCGATCCTCGCGAACGTGCTGCTCGAGCCGAGGGACGGTCGCCTGTACATCACCGCGACCGACCTCGAGATGCAGATCACGGCGGTCGCCGAGGTCGCGGGCAAGGACGGCCAGGCGACGACGGTCGCGGCGCGCAAGCTGCAGGACCTGTTGCGGGCGTTGCCGGACAGCTCGACGCTGAACGTCGACACGACCGGTAACCGGATGACGGTGCGCGCCGGCCGTTCGCGCTTCAACCTGCAGACGATGGCGGCCGGCGACTATCCGCGAATTAGCCTCGGCACCGAGCAACTGCAGACACTGTCGCTTCCGCAGAAGGACCTGCGCGCGCTGATCAAGCGCGCCGAGTTCGCGATGGCGCAACAGGACATCCGTTATTACCTGAACGGCATGCTGCTCGTCATCGACGGGGCCACACTGCAGGCGGTTGCGACTGACGGCCATCGGCTGTCATGGGCGAGCCTCGAGGTTGCTGGCAGCTACAGCCGGCAGGAGGTGATCCTGCCGCGCAAGACGGTGATCGAGCTCGGCAAGCTTTTAGCCGAGAGCGATGATCCTGTCACGCTCGACATCCTTGCGAACCAGGTTCGCTTCCGCTTCGGCAACGTCGAGCTGGTCAGCAAGGTCGTCGATGGGAAGTTTCCCGACTACAACCGCGTCATTCCGATCGGCCATGGCAAGGTCCTCGACCTCAAGCGGCAGGAACTGCTGGCCGCGCTCCAGCGCGCCGCGATCTTGTCGAACGAGAAGTTTCGCGGCGTGCGCCTCGTGCTGACGGCCGGCACGCTGAAGATCATCTGCACGAACGCCGAGCAGGAGGAAGCCGAGGAGGAGCTCGAGGTGCCGTACAGCGGCGACGGGCTCGACATCGGTTTCAACGTGACCTACCTGCTCGACGTGCTGGGCAACCTTGCGAGTGACCGCATAAACCTCGCGTTCGGCGATGCCAACTCGAGCGCGCTCGTCACGATGCCCGATCGCGACGATTACAAGTACGTCGTGATGCCGATGCGCATTTGATCGCGATCGGCGCGAATCGATGAGTCAGCCGGAACCGATCCCGCAACCCGAGTACAACTCCGACAGCATCAAGGTGTTGAAGGGGCTCGATGCCGTACGCAAGCGGCCGGGCATGTACATCGGCGACACATCCGACGGCACCGGCCTGCACCACATGGTGTTCGAGGTGCTCGACAACGCGATCGACGAAGCGCTCGCCGGGTATTGCAACGACATCAAGGTCGTAATCCACGCGGACAGCTCGATCTCGGTCATCGACAATGGCCGCGGCATCCCGACCGACATCAAGGAGGACGACGAGCGCCGTCGCTCTGCCGCCGAGATCGTGATGACCGAGCTGCACGCCGGCGGCAAGTTCGATCAGAACAGCTACAAGGTGTCCGGAGGCCTGCACGGCGTCGGTGTGTCGGTGGTCAACGCGTTGTCCGACTGGCTCAAGCTCAGGATCTTCCGTAACGGACACGTGCACCAGATCGAGTTCCGCCGCGGCGAACCGGTCGCGCCGCTCGCTGTAACCGGCACGACGGCGTTGCGCGGCACGGAAGTCCATTTCATGGCGTCGACCGAGACGTTCTTGCGCATCGACTACCACTACGAGGTCCTCGCAAAGCGCATTCGCGAGCTCTCGTTCCTTAACAATGGCGTGGCGATCGAGCTCGTCGACCAGCGCGACGGCAAGAGCGAGAGCTTCGCGTACTCGGGCGGCGTCAAGGGCTTCGTCGAGTACATGAATCGCACGAAGACGGTGCTGCACCCGCGCGTCTTCCACGGGATCGGCGAGCGCGCCGGCCTCACCGTCGAAGTGGCGATGCAATGGAACGACAGCTACGCCGAGACCGTCCAGTGCTTCACCAACAACATTCCGCAGCGCGACGGCGGCACGCACCTGACGGGGCTGCGGCAGGCGATGACGCGCACATTGAACGCGTACATCGACAAGGAAGACGTCGCGCGCAAGGCGAAGGTCGAAACGACCGGCGACGACATGCGCGAAGGGTTGACGTGCGTGCTGTCGATCAAGGTTCCCGAGCCCAAGTTCAGTTCACAGACCAAGGACAAGCTGGTTTCGTCCGAAGTCGCGCCGATCGTGCAGGACATCGTCTCCGAGAAGCTCAACGATTTTCTGCTCGAGTTCCCGGCCGATGCCAAGGTCATCTGCACGAAGATCGTCGAAGCCGCTCGTGCGCGCGAGGCCGCGCGGAAGGCGCGTGAGCTGACGCGGCGCAAGGGCGTGCTCGACGGCATGGGGCTTCCCGGCAAGCTCGCCGATTGCCAGGAGCGCGATCCGGCGCTCTGCGAGCTTTATCTGGTCGAGGGCGATTCCGCCGGCGGCTCGGCGAAGCAGGGGCGCGATCGCAAGTTCCAGGCGATCCTGCCGTTGCGCGGCAAGATTCTGAACGTCGAGCGTGCGCGCGTCGACAAGGTGCTTGGCTCGCAGGAGATCGTGACGCTGATCACGGCGCTCGGCACCGGCTTCGGTCCGGAGGACTTCAAGGCCGACAAGCTGCGCTACCACCGCGTCATCATCATGACCGACGCCGACGTCGACGGCTCGCACATCCGCACGCTGCTCTTGACGTTCTTCTATCGGCAGATGCGGGAGCTGGTCGAGCGCGGGCACATCTACATCGCGCAGCCGCCGTTGTACAAGGCGAAGCTCGGCAAGGACGAGGTGTACCTCAAGGACGATCATGAGCTCAAGCACCATCTGCTGCGGATCGCGCTCAAGGGCGCCGAGCTGACGCCGGGTGCCGGGCGTCCCGCGCTTGCCGCCGAAAGTCTCGGCAACGTCGCCCGCGAGTATCTGCTTGCGGAAGCGGTCGTCGAGCGCACGTCGCGCGCCGTCGATTCCGCGGCGCTCTATGCGATGCTCGCCGGTGCCGCGATCGACCTGTCGTCCGATACGGCCGCCGAGCGCAGCGCGCAAGCGTTGCAGCAGTCGATCGACGATCCCGAAGTCCGCATCGACGCGCGTTACGACGCGGCGACCGAATCACGCCGATTGATCATCATCCGCACGCATCACGGCACGCCGCGCGCGACGTCGATCGACGCGGATTTCCTCGCGAGCGGCGACGGCGAGCAGATCCGCACGGCGGCCGATGTGTTGCAGGGGCTGATCGAGCCCGGCGCGGTGATCCGCCGCGGCGACAAGGAGCTTGCCGTCAAGTCGTTCAAGGAGGCGCTCGGGTGGCTGCTCGCCGAAGCGCGCTCGAGCACGACCGTCCAGCGCTACAAGGGCCTGGGAGAGATGAACCCCGAGCAGCTGTGGGAAACAACGATGGATCCTGCAGTTCGCCGTCTTCTCAAAGTCCAGATCGAGGACGGCATCGCGTCCGACGAGATCTTCGACAAGCTGATGGGCGAGGAAGTCGAGCCGCGGCGCGCGTTCATCGAGGGCAACGCGCTCGGCGTGCGCAATCTCGACGTTTAGCGGATCGCCGGCGCAAAGGGCGGCCGGCGCCCGTCATCAGCCAGTGCAGTCGCCGAGCTTCTTTCCCGAAAACGTCTGCGCAATCTCGACGCTCTGACCTTCCACCTTGCCGCTCATCCGCGTCTTGCCGGAAAACGTCGCGCCGGCGAGCGTGACCTCGCCCTCGACGGTCATCGGATCGCGACCCGTGCAGGTCATCTTGAACTGCTGGGTGTTGCCGCTGCGCCGCACGTCGGTCACCTTGCAGTTCTCCTGCCGCGGGATGTACTTGTCGTCACCCGCCTGCTTCGATAGGCACATGCGGTGCGACATCGGCGGCATGCCGCCCGGCATTCCCGCCATCTCCATCTTCATCGAGATCTCCCACTGCTCGCCGGCTTCGCCCTTCTTCGCGAGCTGAGCGGCGGCGTCCGGCATGTGCAGCGTCGTGACGAGCGCAAGGGCAGCCGCAAACGCGATGAGCAGCATGGGATCTCGCTAAGGAGGAAACGCGGCGGATTCTACGCGTGGGCGGCCGCGATCACGAGCGTGGCACGCCGGCCTCCGCGAGGCGCGCGCGCCAGAACTTCACGTCGCGCTGTTCGCGCATCTCGGCGGGTAAGCCCTCGAGTAGACGCGCGGCCTCCGCACGCTGCGCCGGCGCATCGCCCAGACGCGCATGCGCAGCGGCGACAAGCGCGGTTGCGAGCTCCAACCGCTGCCAGGCGCTGCCCCGATTCATCGGCGTCAGTTCGCGCTGCATGGCCAGCACCGGCTCGATGATCCCACGGGCTTCTTCGTGGCGGTCAAGGCGAGCGAGCGCGATGGCGCGCACCGTTTGACGGGTTCCCTCGTCGCGTCGTTCGTCGAGACTGATCAGCGGCGCGCGGCGAACCTGCGCCAGAGCGTCGGCTGCGAAACGCTCGGCGGCTGCGTGGTCGCCCAAGTCGTACGCAGCCTTCGCCATGGCGATGTACTGCAAGCGCAAAACGTTGCCTTGCTCGCGCCGGCTCTGCTCGTCGGACGCCACTAGCGCGTCGAGCATCGCCGCGGCGGGGCGTCCGAGGTCCAGCGCGCGACGCGCATCACCGAGATGCGCCGCTGTGATCGATTGGATGGCGGCGTTGAAATGCGGGCGCGACTGCGCTCGCCAGCTCGCCGGCGGCGAATTCTGCAGCGTCCAGCTGCGGGCCGCCTCCCCTCGGCGCAACGCGTCCTCCGTACCCCGCGCATTGCCCCGCGCGGACTCGTGGAAAGCGACCCACCATAGAAGGAACGATCGCTGGTCGTTCACGAACAGGCTCGGGGGGGCCTTTTCGTTTCTGGCTGCGGCCTCGCGCAACGTCGCGACAACGTCCCCCATCCGGCCAAGTTCCCAGAGCGCATTCGCGCGGAGCCAGCGCGACACGCCGAGATTGATGAGCGAAACGGCGTTCGTCGAGTCGAGCCTCAGGAACTCCTCCCATGCCGTCACGGTCGCGTCCGTCATCTCGAGTGCTTCGATCGGGCGCAGCTTGTCGAGGTGAGCGCGCGCGAGCGTCGACGTACTGATGCCTTGCACCCGAAGCGCCTGCATGTGGCCGGGACGTCTTTCGAGCACTCGGCGCGCAGTGTCGAGGGAATCCTGCGCCAAGTTCATGGCCTCGTCGGTACGCCCCGCGTTCATCAGCGCCTGGACCTTCCACACCGTCGCCTCGGCGTAGCCCGCGGCGGCGGGGAGGTCGTCGAGTGCCAGATTGTCGATCGAGCGAAACGCGGCGCGCGCCTCGTCGAGGACCGCGTAGACCTGCGCATCCCGCGCGCGATCAAGAACGAATCCATGTTGGGTGAGGACCTCGCCTTTGGCGCGGCGCAGCGCCGTCGACGCCTTCGGCCCGCTTGCCGCGGGCCCGATTACTTGCGCAGCGCGCTTGGTGAGCTCGCGCGCAACGTTGTCCTCGCCACCGCCGCCCTGCACCAGCCGCGCCTGCGTCGACAATCCGATCGCGAGCCCAATCGTCGTGGCCTCCGATTGGTCACCCTGCTCGCGCATCGCGGCGAGGATCTTCACCGCTTCGTCGACGGCCTTGCGGCCCTCGGCCTCGCGCGCCTGTGTGCGCAGAACGCTGGCGTAGCGGACCAGCGCAAGCGCGCGATTGCGTTCGGATTGCGCGTTGCGCAACGGAGCCGGCAAACCGTTGTAATAGTCGAGCGCGCGCTTGGCGAGCTCCGCGACGATGTCGAGCCGGCCGACCGGCGCGAGCTCGAGCTGGAAGTCGTCGAGCAGGAAGACGACGAGCTTCTCGGCCTCGCCGCGCGCGGTTTCCGCGAGAGCGCGCGTCTCCTCGGATTTCGCCTCGGCGTCCTGCGCGCGCTTCATGCTCACGTAACCGAAGACCGCGCTGGCGACGGCGATCACCGCCAGTCCGGCGCAGACCGCCGCGATCTTGCGTGCGCGGACGAGCGCCTGTCGTGTCGCGCGTTCGCGCTCGCGCTGGGCGGCGAGCTTGCGTTCCGCCTCGTCGCGCGCTTCCCGTTCGAGTCTTAGATCGCGGCTCGTCTTGACGACGCCGCATAGCACATCGTGCGTGAGCTCGACGCGCCGCACATCGAGGCGCTCTTCGACGCGCAGCAGCCGACGATCGACGAGTGCTGTCAGTGATGACGGTGTCGCGCCAGCGGCGGCGAACAACTTGAGCAGACGCTCCTGCGCGAGGCTTTCGCGATAACCCGATTCGGTGAGGAGATGGTCCTCGATCACCTGCCGCACGCCGGGCGGCTGGTCGGCCAGCGCGCGCTCGTAGAACTCGGCCAGGATCGTGTCGCGCGAGCCGGCGAGCAGATCGGCAGAAATCTCGTCGCGTCCCTGCGCGACCCGGGCGTTGTTGAGCTCGCGGCAGACGAGACTCAGTAGCGATGGCTCGACTTCGGCGTTGCGCAGCTCCGAGCCCCCCGCTACGAAGCGCACGATCGCTTCGGCGACTTCCTGTGAAACCAGCTTGCCGCCGGGCTTCATCACCGCAGAAAGCGCCTGTGCGCCGGCCATGCGCGCGAGTCGCATCCGGTTCTGCGTGATCGAGGGCATCCGGCTCTTGAAGCCCTCGAGGTGGGCGAGATAGTCCTCGCGGAGTGCTATCAGGATGCGGTAGTCAGCGCGCGTGAAGTCGAACTTCTCGGCGGCGGCCTCGTCGTTGTCGATGCGCGCTTCGAGCGCCTTGGGCGCGCGGTTCTCGACCAGATCTGCCAGATCCTCGACGAACTCGGCGGCTCGATCACGCCCGAACGCGTCGCTTTGCGCGAGCGTGAAGATTTCCTCGAACTGGTCGAAGATCAACAGCGGAATCAGCGTTGCACCCGACGCGTCGCGCAGGACGTCGTCGCGATGGTGCAGGAACTCCCACAGCGATTCGCCGGTCGCGGCGACACCGGGTTGCGTCCACTCGCCCGACGCTTCGGTAGCGGCAAAGATCGCGCGCTTGATCTGCTCGGAGGGCGGTGGCGACTCCGGCGAATAATCGATGCGGACGTAGACCGGGCAATACCCGTCGGTTCGCAGCCTCGGCACGACGCCCGCACGCAGGATCGAGGTTTTGCCGAGGCCCGACTGTCCGAACAGGATCGTCAGCAGCTTGCGCTGGACACGGCGCGTGAGTTCGGCGACTTCTTCTTCGCGGCCGTAGAAATAGCCGCGCGTTTCCTCGGTGAACGATGCAAGCCCGAGCCACGGATGCTCGCGATCGACGGCTATCGAATCGGCCGGCGCGGCGACCGAGGCGTCAGGGCTCATCGACTGCGCGACGCGAGGAAGTCCTGCAACCGCTGCGCGAATTCCGGCGTGACCCCACCGCCCGGGAGCCGCGTGAAGTGCACCGACTTGAAGCGGTCGGGTACGTTCGACGCGTTCGGATCGGTGTCGTCGATGCAAACCGGCAGGATGAACACTGCGCCTTCGGCGAGGTTGCGCGTGCGGTCGATCGCGTAGCTCCACTCGCGGCGGAAATACCCTTCGACGCGTCGCTGCGTCGCAGCCGATACGATCGGGAGGAAGTACGAGCAGCGAGCGATGTTGCGCTGAATCTTGCGATCGTAGTCGTCGCCGCCTTCGAGGCGTTCGATATCGAACCAGGTCTTCACGCCGGCTGCGTCGAGACCGGCCTTGAGTTTCTGCACCGACGCCAGATCCTCGCGGGCGTAGCTGATGAACACCGCGTTGTCCGGCATCTCCCGCTCGGGCGGCGCAAATCGCTGCGGCGAGACGCCCAGCGCGATCACGTCGGCCGGCTTATGTCGTGCCGTCCAGCGACGATGCAATTCGTCGACGAATTTCTCCGCGCCGCTGTAGACGCGCGTGTGCACGCTGACCTGCTGCAGGAAGGCGAGCAGCCGGGTGTCGCTGCCCGAGTGGTTGTCGGCCAGCACTTCGCCGACGTCACGCGGATCGGAAAGACGCCGGCGCTTCGCGATCCGCAGGAACAGTCGCGCGAGCCAGTTGGTGAAGCTGCTGCCGATGAACAGCAGGTGGCTGTGCTCGAGCTCGTGGAACAGGCGCTCGGGCGTCAGGTGCTCGCTTTGCAGCGCGCAGATGAACTCCAGCGTGTCCTCGTCCGAGATCACGTACGTCGGCGATGCCGAGATCCGTCCGAGAAGGTGATAGACGACGGGACGCTCGAGCTTTTCGCGATCGGTCGAAAGATCGGCAACGCGGTTCGGGGCGTACGCGATCACCTCGGTTGATTGCGCGCCGCCGAAGCGCTCCGCATTGATGGCGCACTCGAGCAGCGGGTCGAACGTTGTCGTGACGAACAGGTTGAAGTCGCTGATGCTCGCGAGCTTGCGCAACGCGGACGGCGGCGCGAAACTCGCCTCGCGCAGGATGCCGCGCAGCCGCGTATAGGCCTCCTCGCGCCGGCCGCGCGACGACAGAAACCAGCAGACGACGTCGTTGAGCGTGCAGGGTTTCGGCAGCCGCGCGAGATCCACGCCGAGCTTGACCGCGAGCTTTTCTGCGACCCAGTCGTACAGGAGTCGCGGGCCGGATTCGGTGTCGACCTTCAGGAGCTCGGGCCCGACAATCGGAATGACCCGACGCTCCTCGATGAAGTCGAGCAAGTCCTCCCACGCGTCTTCGTCGAGCGTGACGGGCGGAGCGTGAAGATGAGCGACGTTGGTCATGAGACGGCGGGCCGAGTCGAGAAAGCCGATCCGGTCAACCCGTCGGCAAGGTCATGGGCATGCTGGCCATTTCCATTTTTATCGTTACCTTCCACAGCGACCCGCTTCATTTTTTTTTCCATTTGCGCGCAAGCCAGCCAGGAAGGGAATGCAAGACCGAGGGCGAGCGCAGCAGCCACCGACCGTTCATCGACGGGGTCCGGAAGTGAGTACGCGCGCATTCTAAGGCCGGCATGACGTTGCGTTGTCGGGTTTCCCAAGCGGTTTCCGATTCTCGAGGTGCAGGGCTCCCCGGAAAGCACGTCGTGCCACGACCGGGGCTATCACTCCAGGAGACCCGAAATGTGCCTTATCCGCGGCATTGCGTCAGCGCGACCGCTGCGCAAGTCCATCATTCGGTTGGCCGTTGTCATTGCGTTCTTCGCTTCTCCGGCCTACGCGCAGATCTGCGCGCCCTTCACCGACGTTGCTGCATCGAACCCCTTTTGCAGCAACATCCAGTGGATGCTGAATCGCGGCGTCACGCAGGGCTGCGGCCCGAACGTCTATTGCCCGGCCGATGTGATGCCGCGCGAGCAGATGGCGGCGTTTCTGAACCGGTTGGCGGAAAAGGTCGTGTTCCAGAACGGCGGCAATGCGTTCGGAGTCCCAGCGGTTCTGGGGACGACCGAAAGCCAGCCGGTCGAAATCCACGCCGGCGGGCGCCGCGCCATGCGCTACGTTTACACCGGACTTGCGCCGAACCTGATCGGCGGCGATTTCACCAATAGCGTCGAGACCGGCAAGCCTGGGCAGACGATTGCTGGCGGCGGGCTCGGGGACCCCTACAGGTGTTTCGATCCGCAGACGGGCACGACCACGCGAAGCTGCGGAAACCACACCGACGAGGCCTATGCAACCGTGGGCGGTGGGTTGAGCAATCTGGCGTCCGGCAACGGATCAACCGTCGCCGGCGGAAAAGGAAACACCGCCGGCGGCCTGACTTCGACCGTCTCCGGTGGCGCAGGCAATACGGCGCTCGGCGTCGAGGCCATGGTCCCTGGGGGCGTCGACAATCATGCCGATGGCGCCTACAGCTTCGCAGCCGGACGGCGCGGGCACGCGCTCGAGCACGGCATGTTCGTGTGGGCGGACAGCCGCGATCTCGATTTCACGCCGACCAGTTATCGAGCCGCGGGCCAAAGTGTGAACACTTTCAACGTGCGTGCGACGGGAATCGGCGGCGCGTGGATCGTGACGGGCATTACCGCGGCCGGCGTTCCCACGTGGGGTTGCTATGCGCAGAACGGCACCGGCTGGACTTGCACCAGCGATCGCGAGGTCAAGCGCAACCTCGAGCCGCTCGACGGCCTCGCCGTGCTGCAGAAGATCGCCGCGATGCCGGTCTATCGCTGGCAGCCGAAGGACGGGCCGAATGCCGACGTCGTTCACGCCGGCCCGACCGCGCAGGACTTCAAGGCCGCGTTCGGACTCGGCGATAGCGACAAAGCGATCGGATTGCAAGACGTGGATGGTGTTGCGCTCGCCGCGATCAAGGGCCTCTATCAGCTCGTTGTGCAACAGGCGGGTGCGATCGAGGCGTTGCGCGAGGCGCTTTCCGCGCAACCCCGCGGCAAGAGCGAAAAGAAACGCAGAGTGATCCGCTAGCGGCGGGAAGGAGGTCGGCGCGACGGTTAGTCCTCTACACGGCGGACAAGGAGTAGGCGCTTCCGTATCGACCGAAGTCATGACTGGTGACGCCGTTGCGAACGCACCCCCCGAAGCTGGCTGGGGGTGTCACGCATGTGACCTTCACGATGCGGGTTTCACCGCCGTTGACAAGCCCTGCGTGCACGGCCGCCGCGGCGAGCGAAGAGTCGCCGGTGTAGATGTCGGTCCCCCACAGCGGGCCGTCGGTCGCGCCGGCGACGCGGAAGTAGTAGCTCGCGCCGACCGGCTCGCGCAGGTCGAGCATGTTGGCAGGCGCGTCGCCGGCGAGATGGCCCTGGTCGAGCAGCGTGCGAATTTCATCGGGCGAGAGCTTCCCTCGACGATCGAAGTAGGCGACCAGCTCCTGAATGACTTTCATCCGTAGCCCTCCCGTTAGCTCATCGTGACGACACGCCCGTACGGCGGGTCGAAGCGCGTGCCGGCCCGCGCGGGCAGTACCCACAACACGTCGTAAGGCAGCGGCTCGTGCGGGTAGTCGATGTCGCCGTCGGTGATGACGATCGCTGCACGCGTTTGCGCATCGTCGGCGAGATGCAGCAATGCCGGCGAAAGGTCGCTGCCACCGAATCCAGTCACTTCGCGCTGCGCCAGTTCGTCCGGCGCGAGGAACTCGTCCGACATCAGCGCGCTGTCGCATTGCACGAGGCGCACTTGATCGACGCCGACGGCATCGCAGAAGTCGGCGATCGCGCCGAGAGCCGTGGGAATTTCGTCGCTCATCGACGCGCTCGTGTCCAGCACGACGTTCAGGAGCCATCCGCTGCGTCGGCGGCCGGCCAGGACGACGTCGGGCGTTGGCGACGTGCGTCGCGCCATGCGCGTGAAAGTGCGCTCGCCGGGCGCCACCGATTCAAGCCAGCGCTGCAATGCGAGCTGCCATGGCGTCCTGTACAGTCCCCGCAGCGCGGTGATCGTCGCGCTTGTTCCTCGCGATGTGTCGCCGCGGCCGCCTTTCATTGCATCCATTGCAGCGGCGAGCGCGAGCGACTTCGCTGCGAGATTGCGAACGCGCTCGATCGCCGCGCGTTGAGCGCCCGCCGCGTCCGGATACCAGGTGCGCTCGACTTCGTCGGCGAGCACATCGCCGCCATCGCCGTCCCTTGGGGTGCCTCGCGCTCCTTCCCATACGGCTCGCTTCGACGGCGTCGCCTTGCGGCGCATCTCCAGGACGATCTCCTCGGCCGACCGGTCGCGCGCGCCGGGCATGTCGAGGCCGTCGGCCGGGATCGTCGACACGCCGAGCTCTTTGCGCAGCAGGTCGTTGATGATGTAGTCGTGCGCGTAGTTGTACTCGATGCGGCTCGCGCCTCGCGCGCGATCGTGCGTGCGCAGCGCAAGATGCAGCATCTCGTGCGCGAGCACGAACACGAGATCGCGATCGTTCAACCGGTCGACGAAGCCGGCGTTCACCGCAAGGCGACCCGACGCGAACACGCCCATCGTCGGCAACCGCTCGTCGAGTGTGACGCGCGTGGCGGCAACAAGGCCCGCGAGCTGCGGGAAAGGCGCAGTCACGAGCCTCAGTCCGCGGTCGATGCGCGCAAGCGTCTGCGCTGGCGTTGTGGACCGGCGGCTCACAGGCTCGTCACCTGCTTTAGCAGCGTCAACATCGCGCGGTCGGCACCCAGCGCACCCCAACGCTCGACGAGATCGGTCAGGATCGTCAGCTGATGTTCGCGTGACAGGCTCCTCAAGAAGCGGTTGACGGCCGGGGGTTTCACGTCGCGCAACCGGTCGTCGCGAACGCTGCGTCGTATGCAATCGAGAATGAACCAGCGCGCCGCTTCGCCTTTCGGCAGCCGTTTCGGGTCGATGATGTAGTCCTCGAGCGCATGCATCGGCGCGATCGTTTCCTCGGCGAGCGCGCAGAACACGGCCGCATCCTCGGGCGACAGCCGCCCAAAGGCGAGGGCGCGACGTGTCTCGCTCGAGAGCATCCCAGCGGCCTCGGCGAGATCGAGCGCGCGCGAGAGCGTCGCCCATGCCCGTGGCGTCGAGAACGGCGAGGGCTCGTGCGGGACCGGCCGCGCGAGCGCATCGGGCAGATAGTGGATGAACGAGCGCACGTCGCCGCGCACACCGTTGCGACCAGCCCAACGCTGCCATTCGTCGACGTCGACGCGCAGATTCAGGATCGTCACGCGATTGACGAGCGCGGCGCTCATCGAGCGAACGAGCGACCGGTCCGCGATACGGTTGCCTGCCGCGACAACCCAGGTTCCCGCGGGCAACGCGTGCTCGCCGATCCGCCGCTCGAGCAGGAGTGAATAGAACGCCTTCTGGACATCCGGCGCGCACGCCGGCAGTTCATCCAGGAACAGGCAGAACGGTTCGGCGCGCTCCGGCAGCAGCATCCGCGGCGGGCAGAAGACGCTCCGCTCGCCGACGATGCGCGGAATGCCGGAAACGTCTTCTGGCGCGATCTGCGTGCCGAGCAGCGACCGGCACGCGAGGCCCGCCTCGTCGGCTGCCGCGTAGACCATCTCGGACTTCCCAACGCCCGGCGGCGAAAGCAGCAGGAAGCTCTGCTCGTGCGCCATGCACTGGATGAGCTTCTTCGCCTGGCCAAGCGTGATCGTTTCTTCCAGCGCCGTCGCGTCGTTCATCGGGAAAGGTGGGATGCGCCGGTAGTGGCGCGCCTCCTCAACGCCGGTGGGTCGAAGCGGTTGACAGCGTTCAAGCGATGCGGGACTTGCGCATCGACGCCTACGCGTTTAGCCTGCGCCCGTGCGGTTCACCTCCTCGAACAAGAGTCCGCGCAGCCGCGGCGCCTTGCGCACCGGCGTCGCCGCCGCCGTTTTCGCCGCATGCGCTGCCGTTGCGCCGGCCAACGCGGCAACCGAGGAGAAGCTCACGATCGGCGGCGTCGACGCCGTCGTCTGGTCGGCGCAGGAAAGCGCCGATTCGAACTGCACGCTATCGCTGCCGGCGCTTTCGCGGAACGGATCGAAACCTTCGCTGATGTGGAGCGACGGCGATTTTCGCGACCGTGCCGACGACGTGCGTGCCGTCGTTAAGGCGCTT
>DATLNR010000139.1:0-14123 GCA_035536655.1 Casimicrobiaceae bacterium | reverse complement strand
GCGGGCGGCGTGATGGGCCGCAAGATCGAGCTGATTGCCGAGGACAGCGTCAATCCGCAGACCGCCTCCACCAAGGCGCAGCGGCTGATCGAGCGTGACAAGGTCGCGGCGATCGTCGGCGAAATCAGCTCTGCATCGGGCCTTGCCATCGCGCAAGTCGCCCAGCGCAACAGGACGCTGTTCTTCAATACCGGGTGCAACTCCGACGAGCTGCGCGGCAAGTCGTGCAACCGCTACATGTTCCACACCGAGGCGATGAACACGATGTACGTGTATGCGTCGGGCCAGGCGCTGTTGCGCGACGGCATGGTGAAGGACAAGAAGTGGTACAGCCTGACCGCCGACTACGCGTTCGGTCACGACCTGTTGCGCGCCGCCAAGCGCTTCATGCTGGCCAACGGCGGTCAGTTCGCCGCCGACGAGCTGGTTCCGACCGACGCAACGGACTTCTCCGCCTACTTGTTGAAGATCCGCAACGCAAAGCCGGATCTCGTCGTCTCGAACCTCGCGGGCGCGCAGATCACGAACTTCATGAAGCAGTACACCGAGTACGGGCTGCCCTATCCGGTCGCGGGCTTCGCGTTCGATACCGTCGTGGCCTGGGGCGCGGGCAAGGGCAATCTCACCGGCATCTGGCCGCTCGTCTGGAGCCATGAAGTCAAGACGCCGTCGGCACAGCGATTCACCGATGCGTTCTCGAAGAAGTACGGAAGGCCGCCGGACAACCAGGCGTGGGGCGATTATCTGTCGATGAAGCATCTCGCGCAGGCGATGGCCGAGATCAAGTCCACCGACTCGACCCGCGTCGCCGAGCACATGGAGAAGGGCGCGCGCTTCGACGTGCTGAAGTCGCGCGAGGGCTATTACCGTGGCTGGGACCATCAGCTGATGCAGGAGATGTACACGGTGCGCTTCAAGCCGGCCGGCGAGGTCAAGGACAAGTGGGACCTGTTCACGACGTCGGCGCCGGTGCCGGCCGCGAATCAGAACCTCGAGCTGATCGCGCCGACGCGCGAGGAGAACGCCTGCACGATGCCGGCGTGACGCAGGTAAACGGGCGCTGTCCCCACAAGCGCGGGGACAGCGTCCGATGAGCGCGTGATCGCTGTCCAGATCCTCGAGCAGGTCCTGAACGGCCTGCTCGTCGGCGCGTATTACCTGCTGATCGCGCTGGGCTTATCGCTCATCTTCTCGCTGGGCGGGCTCGTCAATCTCGCGCATGGCGCGTTCTATGCGCTCGGCGCGTACTTTGCAACGCTCGTCATCGATTCGCTCGGATTCGGCGGCGCACTCGTCGTTTCGCCTGTCCTCGTTGCGCTCGTCGGCATGGTCATCGAGCGCTTCCTGTTCCGGCGCTTCTATCGCGAGGATCCTGCGCTTGGCCTTCTGATGACGTTCGGGCTGGCGATGGTCGCCGAACAGGCACTGCGCGTGATCTTCGGTGCAGCGCCGTTGCCGTTCTCGATTCCGCCCGCGCTCAAAGGACAGTTTCTCGTCGGCGATTTCATCTACTCGAAGTACCGGCTGGTCATGCTGGCCCTCGCGGCGCTCGCCGTCGCGGCGTTGTGGTTCCTGCTGCAACGTACCCCGTTCGGGCGCGTGGTGCGCGCGGGTGTGCAGAACCCCGATATGGTCGCGGCGCTCGGCATCTCGCTGCAGCCCTACATGACCGCCGTCGTTGCGATCAGCGTGGGGCTTGCTGCGCTCGCGGGCGTGCTGCTTGCGCCGATTACCGGCGTGCATCCGGCGATGGGCGCCGAAATCCTCACCGCGTCGTTCGTCGTCGTCGTCATCGGCGGGCTCGGCTCGTTCTGGGGCGTCGTCGCGGCCGCGCTCATCATCGGTGTCGTGCGGGGTATCACGATTTTCTTCTATCCCGCAGCGGCCGAAGCATCGATGTATCTGTTGATGCTGCTCGTGCTGCTCTTCCGGCCGCGTGGCTTGTTTGGCGAACGCATTCAGCGTTTCGAATGATCTCGCGCTTGAAGTCGCCGGTCGTCATCGCCGCGCTTGCGATGACGGTATTGCCGTTCGCATTGCTCGTGGGCGGCCTGACGCTCACCAGCGCCACCGACGTCGTGATTTTCGCGATCGCCTGTATGGCGCTCAACATCCTCGTCGGCCACACCGGCCTCGTGTCGTTCGGTCATGGCGCATGGTTCGGGCTCGGCGCGTATGCGGCTGCGCTGACGCAACGCTACTGGTTTCCGGGCTCGGTGCTGTGGCCGAGCATTTGCGCGCTCGTGTTCCTGCTCGTCGCATCATCGGCAATCGGATTCCTCGTGCTGCGCCGACGCGGTGTCTACTTTTCGCTGCTGACGCTCGCGTTCTCGGCGCTGACCTATGCGATCGCCTTCCGCTGGACGTCGTTCACCGGCGGCGAAAGCGGATTGGGCGGCGTGACGCGTGCGAACTGGCTTGGGCTGGACCTCGAGAACCGCTGGGTCTATTACACCCTCGTCGCGCTGATCGGCCTCGCCGTCGTGCATGCGCTCGTGCGCTTCCACGCCTCGGCGATCGGCACGGTGCTGGTCGCGATCCGCGAGAACGAGCCGCGCGCGCAATTCATCGGCTACGCGACCAACCGCTACAAGCAGATCGCGTACGTCGTCTCGGCGACGCTCACCGGATTCGCGGGTGTGCTGTTCGTCTTCCATCATCGCTTCGCGTCCGCCGATCCGACGGCCGTGTCGTTTTCCGGCGAGCTCCTTGCGATGGTGATCATCGGCGGAATGCGCAGCCTGCTCGGCCCGGCGCTCGGCGCGCTGTTCTACATCCTGTTCCGCGAGTACCTGTCGATCTGGACGCCGAATTGGCTCTTGTTCTTCGGTCTCCTGTTCATCGGCTTCATCGTGTTCTCGCCGACCGGGCTCGTCGGCGTGTGGCGGCGGTTGACCGAGCCGCTCAAGGCGAAAGTCGTCGAGGCAGCGGCGATGTCGGGACGCGCGATCGAGAAGGGCGTGCCGCTGCCCGAGTTCCTGCGACCGCGCGAGCACGAGCACATGTTGCTCGAAGCAACACATCTCGCCAAGTCGTTCGGCGGCATCAAAGCGGTCCGCGATGCCGGTATCACCGTCGCCGATCGCACGCTGCATGCTCTGATCGGTCCGAACGGAGCCGGCAAGACGACGGTGTTCAACCTGGTTTCCGGCATGTACGCGCCGGACCAGGGATCGGTGCGGCTCGCCGGCCGATCGATAGCCGGCCTTGCCCCGCACGCCATTGTCGCGGCGGGCCTCGCGCGATCGTTCCAGATCACGAACCTGTTCGCCGGCGTGTCGATCCACGAGAACCTTCGGCTCGCTGTGCAAGCCCGCGATGCCTCGCACTTCGACGGCTGGGCGGATGCGAGCCGCAACGCGCGCGTGACCGAACGCACGGCACACCTGATCCGCTTCCTCGGCTTGTCGGGCATCGAGCACGCCGACGCCGGATCGCTTTCCTACGGCGGCCAGCGTCTGCTCGACATGGGACTCGCGCTCGCAAGCGCCCCGCGCGTGCTGTTGCTCGACGAGCCGCTTGCCGGCCTGGCCGCGGCCGAGCGGGAACGCGTCGCCGGGCTGATCAAGCGACTGTCCACCGACGTCGCCGTGCTCATCGTCGAGCACGACATCGATCGCGTGTTCGCTCTGGCCGATCGCGTCACCGTGATGAACGAAGGCCTCGTCCTGGTCGACGGCAGTGTCGACGATGCGCGCAACAGCGCCGCGGTGCGCGAGATTTACATCGGGTCGGGCACGGCGGCGCTCGCAACGGCGCCGCGGGGGCACGCGCAGAGCGCGGTTTCGACGCTGCTGACGCTCGACAACGTCAACGCCTTCTACGGCAAGAGTCACATCATCCGCGACACGTCGATGGTCGTGCACGACCGCGAGATCGTCGCGTTGCTCGGCCGCAACGGCGCCGGCAAGTCGACGCTGCTGAAGTCGATCATCGGCATCGTGCGTCCTCAATCGGGGCGCGTGGACCTGAACGACTTCGCGCTTGCAGAGCACGGAGCGCCGGAGAACGCGCGCGCCGGCATCGGCTATGTGCCGCAGGGTCGGGCGCTCTTCGCCGGCATGAGCGTGCGCGCCAATCTCGAGCTCGGTCGCTTGAAACGCCGCGGCGGACGGGGATCGATCTGGAGCGAGGAGCGAATCCTTGCGTTCTTCCCGCGCTTGAAGGAACGCCTCGACACGCCGGCGGATTTCCTCTCCGGCGGCGAGCAGCAGATGGTGGCGGTCGCGCGGGCGCTTTCCGGACATGTGCGCGTTCTGTTGCTCGACGAGCCTTTCGAGGGTCTTGCGCCCGCGGTGATCGAGGAGCTGTTCGAGGCGTTCGACAAGCTCCGCAGCGAGATCGCGATCGTCATCGTCGAGCACAATCTCGATCTCGTGCTTGCGCTCGCGGATCGCGCGTACGTGCTCGAACGCGGCAGCGTAAGCTGGAACGGCGATGCAGCGGCATTGCGCGAGGACTTGGCACTGAGGCAACGCGTACTATGGATGTGATGGCGAAGACCGCTGCAATCGTCGGTGCGGGGCTGATCGGGCGCGCCTGGGCCGTCGTGTTCTCGCGCGCGGGTTGGAACGTCCGGCTGCACGATCCCGATCCCGAGTCGCTCGCGCGTGCGATGGCATGGATTCCCGATTGCCTCGACGACCTCGCGTCGCTCGGCCTTGCGCAGGAACCGGCGGCGGCGGCGAAACGCGTAACGGCGCACGCCGCGCCTGCCGATGCGATCGCGGGCGCGCGGTGGGTCCAGGAGAACGGTCCCGAAGTCCTCGAGATCAAGCGCGACTTGTTCGAGCGGCTCGACGAGGTTGCGGCACCCGACGCGATCCTCGCAAGCTCGACGTCGGCGATCGTCGCTTCACGCTTCACCGACGGATTGCGCGGCCGCGCGCGTTGTCTCGTCGCGCATCCGGTCAATCCACCGCATCTCGTGCCGGTTGTCGAGCTGTGCGGCGCGCCTTGGACGTCGCAAAGCACGATCGAGCGTTCTCGCGAAGTGATGCTCGACATCGGTCAGGTCCCGGTGATCGTGAAGCGTGAGATCGAAGGGTTCGTGCTGAATCGCCTGCAGGGTGCGTTGCTGTCAGAGGCGATGCGTCTCGTCGGCGAGGACGTCGTGACGCCAAACGACCTTGATGCCACGATCGCGTCCGGCCTCGGCCTGCGCTGGTCGTTCATGGGCCCGTTCGCGACAATCGAGTTGAATGCTCCCGGCGGCGTCGCCGATTATGCCGCGCGTTATTCCGCGTTCTATCGCAGGCTCGCCGCCGATCCGGCTCCGCCGTCGGCGTGGGACGCGGACAATGCAAGCCGGGTAAGCGCTGCTCTGGGAGAACCGAGAAACGCATCCGAGCGCAACGCCCGCATGCGCTGGCGTGATGCGCGGCTCGCGGCATTGCGAGCGCATCAGCGCAGCTTCGCCCGCGACGAAGGAGATTCGACATGACTGCAAGCCACAAGGTCATCATCACCTGCGCCATCACCGGCTCGATCCATACGCCGTCGATGTCGCCGCATCTGCCGATCACGCCGAAGGAGATCGCCGATGCCGCCGTCGGCGCAGCCGAAGCCGGAGCGGCGATCGTTCATCTGCACGCGCGCGACCCGGTCGACGGCCGTCCCACGCAGGATCCGAGATGGTTCCGCGAGTTCGCGCCGGACATCGCGCGACGATCCGACGTCGTGCTGAACTTCACGACCGGGGGAGCCGCGACGATGTCGATCGAGGAGCGGCTGCAACCGGCGCTGCAACTCAAACCCGAGGTCGCGTCGCTCAACATGGGCTCGATGAACTTCGGGCTCCATCCGATGCTCGCGCGCTACAAGGAGTTCAAGCATGACTGGGAGCGCGAGTATCTCGCCGGGTCGGAGTCGCGGATCTTTCGCAACACGTTCGCCGACATCGCGTTCATCCTGCGCTCGTGCGCGGAGAACCGCACGCGCTTCGAGATCGAGTGCTACGACATCGGCCATCTGTACACGGCGGCGCACTTCCTCGAGCGCGGCCTGGTCGAGCCGCCGCTGTTCATTCAAAGCGTGTTCGGCATCCTCGGCGGCATCGGCCCGCATCCCGACGACGTGATGCACATGAAGCGCACGGCGGATCGGCTTTTCGGTGACGCCTACCGCTGGAGCGTGCTCGGCGCCGGACGCAATCAGATGCGCATCGCCGCGATGTCGATCGCGATGGGCGGCAACCTGCGCGTCGGACTGGAGGATAGCCTGTGGCTGGGCCCCGGCCGCCTCGCCGAGAGCAATGCGGCGCAAGTACGCAAGGCGCGGGAGATCGTCGAAGGCATGGGGCTCGACGTCGCTACGCCGGACGAGGCGCGCGACATCCTGCGCTTGAAGGGCCGCGACCGCGTCGGGTTCTGACGCTCTGCGTCAAGCCGCGCCCAGATCGTCGCCGGTCTCGCGGAGCTTGACCAGCGCGTGCAGTGTGCGGTTGACCGGAACGTCGATGCCTTGCGCGTCACCGCGGCTCACGATGTAACCGTTGAGCGAGTCGATCTCCGTCGGCTTGCCGCGGAGGATGTCCTGCGCAGTCGACGAATACTGCGCGTTCATCGCGTCGACGATGCCCCATAGCGCGGACTCGGGCACTTGCTCGTCGAGTGCAACGCCGTCGGCACGCGCAACCGCGACGGCCTCGCGCAGCGCCGCGACCATCAACCCGCGAACGAGCGGCTCGCGACGCATACGCCCGTAGTTCGCGCGGCCGAGCGCAGACACGGCGTTGCATGCACAGTTGATCGCGAGCTTGGTCCACAACGCTGCGTCGATGTCGTCGGTGATCGGACAGCCGACGCCGGCGCGCTCGAACATCGCGGCGAGATCCGTCAATCGCTCTCGAACGCGCGGCAACGAGGCGATGTCGGACGCCGCGCCGAGCACGAGATCGCCGCGGCCGATGTGGCGGACGATACCCGGCCCGCTCATCATCGTGGCGACATAGACGACGGCGGCATAGACGTCATTGGAAAGCACGCTCCGCAGCCGCATCGCATTGTCGACGCCGTTCTGCAGACTGACGATGGCCGTGTGGCTGTCGACGATAGAGGCAAGATCCCGCGCGACGGTCTCGGTGTCCGGCGACTTCACGCAGACGAGGACCACGTCCGCGCCGCGCGCAGCGTCGACGTCGGTCGCCGCTGCGACGCCGATCGTCTCGCGACCGTTCGCGCGCTCGATCACGAGGCCGTTGCGGCGGACCGCTTCGACATGCGTTTTGCGCCCGATCAGCGTGACCGGCAATCCGCCACGCGCCAGCACGCCGCCGTAGTAGCAGCCGACGGCACCGGCGCCGACGACAGCGATGCGCTTCTGGGAATCGACGCTAGGCATTTGGGGGCGGTCCGGAACCCGCCGCCAATGCTAAACCGGCGGCGTCCGTGGTGAATGTCGAAGGCTCGCCCCGACAGTCAGCGTCCGCCGCTCGTCTTCTGCGATGATGCGGCTTTCCCTGTGAATCCCGATCGATGACATTCCCGCGTACGATGGCGTTGGCGCTCCTTGTGCTGGCCGGCATGATGCTGAACCCCGATGCGGCGACTGCTCAGCCAACCGGCAAGATGCAGCAGTTCGTCTACGTGCTTCGTCTGACGCCGAAGTACCATGACCAGGCGCGCTGGACCGACAAGGACAACGCCGCGGTGGGCCGGCATTTCGAGCGGCTGTCGAAGGGCGTCGAAGCGGGGTACGTCGTCTTTGCCGGCCGTACGAGGGAACCGCTCGACAAGACGTTCGGCCTCGTCGTCTTCGAAGCGGAGAGCGAGAGCGCGGCGCGGGCGTTCATGGAAAGCGATCCCGCCGTCGAGGCCGGCGTGATGACGGCGACGCTGCATCCTTACGCGTTGGCGCTGCAGCGGAAGAATTGAGATTGCGGCTCGACGTTGCCGCGTCCTACTCTACTGTGACCGACTTCGCGAGGTTCCGAGGTTTGTCGACATCCGTTCCCCGAATAACCGCCGCGTGATACGCGAGCAGCTGGAGCGGCACGACGTGCACGATCGGCGAAAGTGGTCCCGCGTGCTCGCGTAGCCGAATGACGTGGATGCCGTCACCGGGCGACAGATGGCTGTCGAGGTCCGCGACGACATACAGCTCGCCGCCGCGCGCGCGCACTTCCTGCAAGTTGCTCTTCAGTTTCTCGAGCAGCGCGTCGTTCGGCGCGATCGCCACGACCGGCATGTCACGGTCGACGAGCGCTAGCGGACCATGCTTCAGTTCACCCGCCGGATATGCCTCTGCGTGGATGTACGAGATCTCCTTCAGCTTCAACGCGCCTTCGAGCGCGATCGGGTAATGCAGTCCGCGGCCGAGAAAGAGGGCGTGGTGCTTGCGCGCGAAGGCTTCCGCCCATGCGATGATCGACGGCTCGAGGGCGAGCGCGGCCTGTAGTGCGGCGGGCAAGTGGCGCAATCCCTTGAGCCACGCCGCTTCGTCGTCCTCGCTCAGTCGTTTGCGACACTTGGCGAGCGTCGCCGCGAAGAGGAACAGCGCGACGAGCTGCGTCGTGAACGCCTTGGTCGACGCGACGCCGATCTCGGTCCCGGCCCGCGTCAGGTAGACGCGGCTCGTTTGCCGCACCATCGTCGACGTGCCGACGTTGCAGATCGCCAGCGTGTGCTTGTGCCCGAGCGCTTGCGCGTGCTTGAGCGCTGCCAGCGTGTCGGCGGTTTCGCCCGACTGCGACACGACGATGACGAGTTGCTTCGGATTCGGCACCGACACCCGATAGCGGTACTCGCTCGCGATCTCGACCTGGCACGGCACCGCGGCGATGCCCTCGATCCAGTGCTTCGCGACCAGGCCCGCGTAGTGGCTGGTGCCGCAGGCGAGAACGAGCACGTTGTCGACGGCCGAGAACATCTCGTGCGAGGCGTCGCCGAACAACGCCGGATCGAGCGAGGTCACGCCTTCCAGCGTGTCGGCAACGGCGCGCGGCTGCTCGAAGATCTCCTTCTGCATGAAGTGCCGGTACGGACCGAGCTCGACCGCCGCGCCGGACGCTTCGACGGTCACCGTCTTGCGCTCCGCGGGCTCGCCGCGCTCGTCGAAGATCGCATAGGACTCGCGACGCACGTCAGCGACGTCGCCTTCGTCGAGATAGATCACGCGTTGCGTGACGGAGAGCAGCGCCGCCGCATCGGACGCGAGAAAGTGGTCATCGTCACCGAGCCCGACGACCAACGGGCTGCCTGCGCGGGCGCCGACGATGCGCCCCGGCTCGCGCGTCGAGATGACGGCGATCGCGTACGCTCCGGCGAATTCGCGGACCGATGCCTGAACGGCACGCAACAAGTCGCCGCCATTCTCCGCGTGCCAGTGCGAGTGCACGAGATGCGCGATGACTTCGGTGTCGGTTTGCGTGCGAAACGCATAGCCTTGCGCCTTCAGCTTGTCGCGCAGCTGCTCGAAGTTCTCGATGATGCCGTTGTGCACGACGGCGATCTCGCCGTGGCTCGTGTGCGGATGCGCGTTGTCCTCGGTCGGCGCGCCGTGCGTCGCCCACCGCGTGTGCGAGATGCCGGTCGCGCCATCGAGGTTTCGCGTCCGCGCCTGATGCGCGAGGTCCGCGACGCGCGCGACGCTCACGACCCGGTCGAGCTTCGGCGCGCTGCCGCCGTTGATGACCGCGAGCCCCGACGAGTCGTAGCCGCGATACTCCAGGCGACGGATGCCGTCGATCAGGATCGGGACGACGTTGCGGCTGGAAGCCGCGCCTACGATGCCGCACATGAGGGGATCCTATGCTTTCTTCTTGGCCGACCGCGTCCAGCCTGCAACGCTGACCTGGGGAGCGCGCGTCAACGTCAGCGACGCGGGCGGGGCGTCGCGCGCGATCGTGCTGCCGCCGCCGATCGTCGCGCCCTCGCCGATCGTCACGGGCGCGACCAGCACGCAGTTGCTGCCGATGTGCGCATTCGCCTCGATCGTCGTGCGATGCTTGTTCGCGCCGTCGTAGTTCGCGGTGATCGAGCCGGCGCCGAAATTGACGTCGGCGCCGAGGACCGCGTCGCCGACGTACGCAAGATGGTTCGCCTTGGCCCGCAAGCCGAGCGTGCTCGCCTTGACCTCGACGAAGTTGCCGATATGCACTTCGTCGTCGAGTATCGTGCCCGGACGCAGCCGAGCGTAAGGGCCGACGCGGCAGCCGCGACCGATGCGCGACCCTTCGAGCTGCGAGAACGCTGCGATCGATGTTCGGTTGGCGATGTCGACGTCCTTGAGGACGCAGTACGGGCCGATGCTCACTTCGTCGCCGAGAACGACACGCCCTTCGATGACACAGCCGACGTCGATGCGCACGTCGCGCCCGCAGCGAAGCTCGCCGCGCAGATCGAAGCGTGCCGGATCGGCGATCCACGTGCCGTCCCGCATCAGCGACTCGGCGCGTCGCTGCTGCAGCAGTCGCTCGGCCGCGACGAGCTGGACGCGATCGTTGACGCCCGCGACGTCGCGAGCGTCCGCCGCGATGTGCGCTTCGACGCGCACGCCGTCGGCAACCGCCATCGCGATCACATCGGTCAGATAGAACTCGCGCTGGTCGTTGTCGTCGTTCAGCGCATGCACCCAGCGCGCGAGCTTGTCGGTCCGCGCGGCCATCACGCCGGTGTTGATCTCGTCGATCGCGGCCTCCTCGGGCGTTGCGTCGCGTTGCTCGACGATCGCGCGGACATCGCCTCGCGCGTCACGCAGGATGCGACCCAATCCGTCAGGTTGCGGTGTCCGCGCGGTGAGCAGACCGACATGACCGCGCTTTGCGCTTGCGACGACGGCCTTGAGCGCGTCGCGCGACACCAGGGGAACGTCGCCCAGGACGATCAGCGTGACACCGTCGTCCGGCAGCTTCGGCAGCGCGCAGCGCACCGCGTCGCCAGTGCCGCGCGGCGGATCCTGCTTCGCGTAAACGAGGTTCGCTTGAGCGAGCGTTTCGCGGACCGACTCGCTGCCATGGCCGACGACGAGGCACATCGCGCGCGGCTTAAGCGTCGCGGCCGCGTCGATCACGTGCGCGACCATCGGCCGGCCGGCCAGCGAATGCAGCACCTTGGGAAGCGACGAATGCATGCGCTTGCCCTGGCCCGCGGCAAGGATGACGACGTTGACCGGAACGGACACGCGAGGACTGCAGCAAGGACGTGGGTTGCGATGATAACGCCGGAACGTCGCGCGCCTTAAGCGCCGTCCGCCGAGAGGTGAGGCACCGCCGCGTGCCTACGCGTTTTCGCGTGAATCGACTGGTATCCTACGAGCTGTGGCGACGATCGCCGTGTTCAACCAGAAGGGTGGTGTCGGCAAGACGACGACCGCGCTGAACCTGCTGGCGGGCATTGCACTGCGCGGTGTCCGACCGCTCGGCATCGACCTCGACGCCCAGGCGCACCTGTCGCATGTGTTCGGCGTGCAGCCGCGCCTCGCCGACGACACCGTCTACAGCTTCTTCGTCCGCCAGCGTCCGCTTGCGGACATTGCGGTGATTTCGCATAGCGGCGTCGCGATCTGTCCCGCTCATCTCGAGCTCGCGAAGCTCGATGCGGTGTTGGGCAAAGGCGTGAACGTCGTGACACGACTCCGAACGGCGCTACGGGGCCCGGAGCGCCAGTCGATGCCGGTCGTCATCGACTGCGGGCCGCTCTTGAACGTGCTCTCGCTGAACGCGGTCTTCGCGGCGGACTTGCTACTGGTGCCGGTCTCGGCGGACTTTCTCGCGCTCAAGGGCGCGCAGGCGGTCGATCGCGCGCTCGACGCGTTGGAGCCCGTGTTCAAGCGGCGGTTGCCGCGCCGCTACGTGCTGACGCGATTCGATTCCCGGCGAAGGATGAGTGGCGAGATCGCGGAGCGCATGGCCGCACACCTGAAGCCCGAGGAAATCTGCGTCACGCGGATCCGCGAAACGGTCAAGCTTGCGGAGAGTCCGGCGTTCGCGCTCGATGTGTTCCGGCACGCCCCGGGTAGCAACGGCGCCCGCGACTACGGGGCGCTCGTGGAGGAACTGTCAGGCGCCGGCTTTCTGCACTGAAACGATGCTAGCCGCCGCGCCGCTGATGAGGCCGATGACGCCTTCGACGTCGAGCGTGTCCAAACGGCGCGGAACCGCCTGCTCGCGGCAGTCGATGATTTCGCAATGGTGGTACATCTGGCGCAGCCGGCGCTCGGCATCGGGCTGCGACGCCGCGACGATGGAGATGTTGTCGACGCGCTGTCCCGACCGCGTGCGAATCTGAAACCCGTACCGGATCATGCTGCCCCCCGATGATGTGCCCGATCCATCTGCCGGCCGTATTGCTGCGTAAGGACTGGGACGGAATGCAAGGAGCGTTCCGTCGCCGTCGGACGACATGACGACAGCCGCCGGGCGGCCTGTGGACTCGGCGCGAAACGGCGACGCTCCTGCGTGGATGCACGATCTGTTGCTTCAGCTGTCGAGTGTGAGCACTTACACGGGAACGATCCGGGCGACGCCGCTCGCAGGCGGCGTGTCCTCTGACATCTATCGGATCGACCTCGGCGAGACGACCGTCTGCGTCAAACGTGCCCTCGCGAGACTCAACGTCGCCGCCGAGTGGCACGTCAAGCCGGAGCGCAACGCGTACGAGGCCGAGTGGTTTCGCGTCGCCGCCGCGATCGATGCGGATGCCGTGCCGCGGATCCTCGCCGAGGACCGCGTCGAACGCGCGTTTGCGATGACCTGGCTTCCGCCCGAACGTTTTCCGGTGTGGAAATCGTCGCTGCTCGACGGCGTGATTTCGGTCGACGACGCGGCGCGTGTCGGCGACCTGCTTGGACGTTTGCACGCCGCGACCGCCAACCGCGCCGATCTGCGGGAACGGTTCGCGACCGACGGGTTGTTTCACGCGTTGCGTCTGGAACCGTATCTGTACGCTACGGCGACGAGACACCCCGATGTCGCAGAAACGTTGCGCAGGCTCGCATTGCGAACGGCGAACGAGCGCCGGGCGCTGGTTCACGGCGACTTCAGTCCGAAGAACCTGTTGCTCGGAGCCGACGGCCCGGTCGTGCTCGACGCTGAATGCGCGTGGTACGGAGATCCGGCGTTCGATCTGGCGTTCGTGTTGAACCACCTGTTGCTGAAAGGCGCGCTGCATCCGGCATGGCGCGCGCGCTATCGCACTGCGTTCGCCGCGCTGGTCGAGGCGTATCGAGAGCGCGTCCGCTGGGAGCCGTCGAGCGACGTCGAGATGCGCGCGGCTACGCTGCTTCCGGCGTTGATGCTCGCGCGGGTCGATGGAAAGTCGCCGGTCGAATACCTGGATGACGCGATGCGCGAGACGGTTCGGCGCTTCGCGCGGGATCGATTGGCAACCGACGCGTTGCCGCTCCTCGCCGTTGCCGATCTCTGGACGCGATGAATCAGGGCAGCACCCTCATCAAGGATATCCGCGCCCGTCGCGTCTACGACTCCCGCGGGCGCCCGACGGTGGAGGCCGAGGTCACGCTCGAATGCGGCGCATTGGGGCGAGCGATCGCGCCCGCCGGGGCGTCACGTGGATCGCGCGAGGCGGTCGATCTGCGTGACGGCGGCCGGCGCTCGGGAGGCCACGATGTCGTGCAGGCGGTCGCGACGGTGAATTTCGTTATTCGCAACGCGCTGCTCGGTCGCGAGGCGATGGAGCAGACGGACATCGATGCGCGGCTCGTCGCATTGGACGGCACGCCGAACAAGGCCCGGCTCGGCGGCAATGCGACGGTTGCCGTCTCGCTCGCCGTTGCGCACGCCGCTGCACGCGCGCGAGAGTTGCCGCTGTGGAAGCATCTCGCCGGTGAAGGCGAAGTCACATTGCCGATGCCCGAGATCCAGATCTTCGGCGGCGGCGCGCACGCCCATCGCGCGCTCGACCTGCAGGACCTGATGGTGATGCCGGTCGGCGCGTTGAGCTTCGCCGATGCGTTGCACGGCGTGTCCGACGTGTATCGCGCCGCAGGCGAGCTTCTCGCCGATGCCGGCAAGCTCTGCGGCGTGGCGGACGAGGGCGGTTACTGGCCGCGCTTCGCGAGCAATGCGGAGGCGCTCGACCTTTTGATGCGCTCGATCGAGCGGGCCGGTCTTTCGCCCGGCACCGACATGGCGATTTCGCTCGATGTCGCCGCCTCCGAGCTTT
>DATLNR010000138.1:0-19632 GCA_035536655.1 Casimicrobiaceae bacterium | reverse complement strand
CGAGGCCGGCGTGGCGAACTACCAGGTCACGACCTGGTATGCGATCTGGGCGCCGGCCGGCACGCCGCCCGACATCGTGGCGAAGCTTTCGACCGAAGTCGCGAAGGCGATGCAGGCGCCGTCGATCAAGGAAGTGTGGTCGCAGCAGGGCGCATCACCCGGTGGCAATGCCCCCGCTGAATTCGCCGCCTTCGTCAAGACCGAGATCGCGAAGTGGGGTGACGTCGCGAAACAGTCGGGCGCGCGGATCGACTAACCGAGTCAACGCCGGCGCTTGTGCTGTTCGAAGAGCTCCTTCGCGTGCGCGCGCGTCTTCGCGGTGATCTCGCTCCCGGAGAGCATGCGTGCAAGCTCGTCGATGCGCTTCGCGCGATCGAGTTCGACGACGGCGCTCACCACCTTGGTGCGGTCTCCGGACTTCGTGACGCGATAGTGCGCATCCGCGAACGCTGCGACTTGCGGCAGATGCGTGATGCACAGCACCTGCCGCTTGGCGCCAAGCGTCTGCAATAGCCGCCCCACGGTCGCCGCCACGGCGCCGCCGATGCCGGCGTCGACCTCGTCGAACACCAGCGTCGGCACGTGGCCGACTTCACTCGTGACCACTTGAATCGCAAGCGCGATGCGGGAGAGCTCGCCGCCCGAGGCGACCCGGGACAGCGGCCCGAGCGGCTGCTTCGGATGGCTCGCGACGCGGAACTCGACTTGCTCGACACCGTAGCTCGCCGCATCCGCCAACGGGACCAGCGCGATCTCGAGGCGCCCGCCGGCCATCGCGAGCTCCTGCATCGTGGCGGTCGTGCGATGCGCGAGCTCGTTGGCGGCGAAGCGGCGCTTGTTCGACAACTCGCTTGCGAGCGCCCGATACGTCGCCTCGGCTTGCGCGGCCGCGCGCGCGAGTCCCTCGGCGTCCGCGGTCGCATGCAGCGCGTCGATGCGCGCTTTCGTCTCCGTCAACAAGATCTGCAGCGCATCGGGACGGACGCGATGCTTGCGTGCGAGCGCATGGATCGTCGAGAGCCGCTCCTCGATATGGGAGAGCTCCGCCGGGTCGACATCGAGCCGAAGCCGATAGTCGCGAAGATTCCGCGCCGCCTCGTCGAGCGCAATGCGCGCGGACTCGATCAACGCAACCGTCTCGTTCAATGCGGCATCGTGCGCAGCGGCGCTCGTCAACCGCTGCGCGAGCTGCGCGAGGCGCGGGGCGATCGCGTCGTCAGCGTCCGCAAGCTGCGACTCCCCGGCCGTTGCCGCTTCGATCAACGATGCAGCGTGCGCGAGCCGCCGTTGCATTGCGTCGAGCGCTTCGAGCTCGTTCTCGCCCAAGGCCAGCGCTTGAAGCTCGTGATGCCGGCTCGCCAGAAACTCGCGTTCGGTCGTGTTTGCCTGCGCCGCCCGGCCCGCTGCGTCGGCGCGTTCGGCCGTCGCCCGCCAACGCCGCCATGCATCGGCGACCTCCTCGGCGAGCGTCGTGAATCCGCCGAACGCATCGACGAGGCGGCGCTGCTCCTCGGCCGACTCGAGCGACTGATGCGCATGCTGGCCATGCAGGTCGACGATGCGCTCGCCCAGCGCCGCGAGCTGCGCGAGCGTCACCGGCTGGCCGTTGACGAACGACCGTGAACGGCCCTGCCCGTCGAGCACACGACGGATCAGCACGTCGCCGTCATCGCTCACAAGCGCGTTTTCGACGAGCCACGCGCGCACGCTGTCCGCGTCACTGATGTCGAACGCCGCGGCCAGCTCTGCACGCTCGGCGCCGGGGCGGATCTGCCGCACTTCGAAGCGATCGCCGAGGAGCAACCCCAGCGCGTCGACGAGGATCGACTTGCCCGCGCCGGTTTCTCCGGTCAACACCCCGAACCCGGGATCCAGCTCGAGCTCGAGCGCGTCGACGAGGACGAAGTTGCGGATCGACAGCAGTCGCAGCATCGGTCCGCGTCAGTCAGCGTGTCGGTTGGCGCGCGGCTGCTGGTCGCGAAGCCTTTCCGGTGTTTCGCTCCAATGGAGTTTTTCGCGAAGGAGCGCGAAGTAATCGTGCCCCTCTGGATGCAGCAGCCGCGTTGAATGCGCCGCGCGCTCGATGATGACGCTTTCGCCCTCGGCAAGCGTGAATCGCGACTGACCGTCGCAGTGCGCAGCGGCATCGCGACCACGCTCGATCGTGATGCGGATCCGTGCAGTGTCGGCGACCGCGATCGGCCGATGCGTGAGAGCATGCGGCGCGACCGGCACGAGCGCGAACGCGGCGACCTTCGGATGGAGGATCGGTCCGTCGGCGGACAGCGCATACGCGGTCGATCCGGTCGGCGTTGCGACGATGATGCCGTCCGCGCGCATCACGAACGCGAACCTGCCGTCGATCTCGACGGCGCAGTCGATCATCGTGCCGAGCGAGCCGCGGTTGATCGCGACGTCGTTGAGCGCGAGCCCCTTCTCGGCCGGCCCCGCTGCGCGCTCGACCGTCGCATCGAGCAACGTCCGCCGCTCCTCGACGTAGTGCCCCGCAAGCATTGCGTCCAGCACGCTTTCCATCCGCGCGAGCGGAATGTCGGTGAGGAAGCCGAGCCGGCCCTGATTGATGCCGATCAGCGGAACCTCGAGCGGCGCAAGCCTTCGCGCGATCGACAGCATCGTGCCGTCGCCGCCCAGGACGATCGCCGCGTCGACGGACGGCGCAAACGTCTCGACATCGGCGACCGCCGTGCCCTCGATCGGCGTTGCCCGCGCCGTTTCCGACTCGATGACGACCGCAACGCCCTTGTCCGCGAGATAGCGCGCAAGCCGGGCCAGCGGCTCCTTGCTGACCACGCCCGCGTGGCGACCGACGAGCGCGATGCGCTTGAACGCGAGCGACACCGTGGACATGGTTGCGATTAAACCATAGGCGCACGTCACTTGAGCCGCGGACCTTGGGCCGAACTCGGTCCTTCGCAGACAATACCGCCGAGGCTCGGCTAAAATCGTTTCGACGACGATTGCCCGCAACGCAATGCTGCTCGACCGCCGCGCTCAACATCTGCTGAAAACGCTCATCGAGCGCTACATCGCCGAGGGTGAGCCGGTCGGCTCCCGCGCGTTGTCGCGGTTCTCCGGGCTCGAGTTGTCGCCGGCGACGGTTCGCAACGTGATGGCCGACCTCGAGGAGACCGGCTTCCTCGCGAGCCCGCACACGTCCGCGGGTCGCGTTCCGACGCCGAAGGCGTACCGCTTCTTCGTCGACAGCCTGATGGTGGTGAAGGTGCTCGAGCAGGTCGAAGTCCATCGACTCGCCGGCGAGCTCACGGCGGAGCGACCCGGCGAGCTGATCTCGGCAGCCGCGACGCTGCTGTCGCAACTGACGCAGTTCGCCGGCGTGGTCGCGACGCCACGGCGACGCGATACGTCGTTTCGCCATCTGGAGTTCCTGAGGCTGTCCGAGCATCGCGTGTTGCTGATCATCGTCACGCCCGAAGGCGATGTGCAGAATCGCGTCCTGCACACAGAGCGCTCGTTCACGCAGGTTGAGCTGACCGAGGCGACGAACTTCTTCAATCGCGAGTGCGCCGGCAAACCCTTGCCCGAAGTGCGTGTGCGATTGGGCGCCGAGCTGAAGAAGCTGCGCGAAGACATCGCCGCGCTGATGGCGGCCGCGGTCGAGGCCGGAGAAGGCGCACTCGCCGACAAGGAGGGGGTCGTCGTCGCCGGCGAGCGCAACCTGATGTCGGGTGAGCTCGTCGGCAGCGTGGACCGGATGAAGCAGCTCTTCGAGCTGTTCGAGCAGAAGACGTCGCTGATCCATCTGCTGGACTCCGCGCAGCAGTCGCATGGCGTGCACCTTTACATCGGCGGCGAGTCGGGCCTCGTGCCGCTCGACGAAATGAGCGTCGTGACCGCGCGCTACGAAGTCGAAGGCCGCGTGATCGGTACGCTCGGTGTCATCGGTCCGACGCGAATGGCGTACGAGCGCGTGATCCCGATTGTGGACGTAACCGCGAAGCTGCTCAGCAATGCCCTCGACAAGCACCTCGCTGATTGAGGCGGGGTCCTGCGCCGGCCGGCGCGCCGGCCGTCATCGTTGCCGGCTTCTTCATCGACGGTCTGATGACGTTCACGGCGATCTGGCTGTCCGTGCGCTTCGCGTGAGCGGCGGTTGACGATGCAGGGCAATGCGATGTTCTCTCACGACCGCGCGTCGCGCATCGGCGTGCTGCTCGTCAACATCGGAACGCCGCAGGCACCGACGCCCGCAGCGGTCCGGCGCTACCTCGCGCAGTTTCTTTCCGATCGGCGCGTCATCGAGATTCCGTCCGTCGTGTGGAAACCGATCCTGCACGGCATCGTGCTGCGCACGCGTCCGGCGCGCTCGGCCGAGAAATACCGCGCGATCTGGACGTCCGACGGGTCGCCGCTCGCCGTTCATTCGGCGCGGCAGCGCGCGCTTCTTCTCGGCTATCTCGGACAGCGGTTGAAGAAGGCCGGATTGCCGTCCGACTTCTGCCCGGTCGAGATCGGCATGCGCTACGGTGAGCCGTCGATCGCAACGGCATTGGACAAGCTCTTCGCGGGAGGCGTCGAACGGATCCTCGTGCTGCCGCTCTATCCGCAGTACAGCGCCAGCACGACGGCGAGCGCACTCGACGAGGTGACGAACGTGGTGCGCGAACGGCGGCGCGTGCCGGGCTTGCGCTTCATCGAGGGCTTCCACGACGACCGCGGCTACCTCGCGGCCCTTGCGCGGAATGTCAACGATTATTGGATGAAGAACGGAAGACCGGACCGGCTCGTGCTGTCGTTTCACGGCGTTCCGCGTCGGACGCTCGAGCTCGGCGATCCCTACCACTGCCTGTGCCAGAAAACCGCGCGGCTTCTCGCGGACGAGCTCGGGCTCGCGCCGAACCAGTGGGTGATCGCCTTTCAGTCGCGATTCGGCGGTGCCGAGTGGCTGAAGCCTTACACGTCGTCGACGCTCGTTGCGCTCGCGAAGGAGGGCGTCGCACGCGTCGACGTCTTCTGCCCCGGCTTCGTCGCCGATTGCCTGGAAACGCTCGAGGAAATCGGCATCGAGGGCCGCGACGCGTTTCTCGAGGCCGGCGGCAAGGCGTTCCACGTCATTCCGTGCGTGAACGAGCATCCGACTTTCATCACGGCGCTTGCCGATCTCACGTGGCGCCATTTGCAAGGCTGGCTCGACGCGCCGCCCGATGCCGCGGCCCGGGAGATGACGCAACTGCGAGCCAAGGGGCTGGGCGCGGCGCATTAGGCCGCCGGCCTGCGGCCCCGCATCAACGGCCTGCGAGCCCGCGCCGAAGCCTTGAAACCGCGGCCTATGCCCCCATGCTGGTAGGGTCAATCCAGCGCTTCACGTTCCACCCTACATGCACGATCCGACCGAAACTCCCGGGATGCGGTCCGACGAGCCCGTGACCGGCGACAAGCTCGAGAACGCCGTCGCCGGCGTCCTCGACGGAAGCCCGCCGGCCGATGACCAGACCGGTCCCGACGCATCAGACGAAGCGCGCGACGCCGAGATTGCCCGGCTCAAGGATGCGTATGTGAGGTCGCGCGCCGACCTGGAGAATGCGCGCAAGCAGGCCGCCGTCGACGTGACGAAGGCGCACAAATTCGCGATCGAGAAGTTCGCGACCGATCTCGTGGCCGTCGCCGATTCGCTCGAGCAGGCGCTGGCTGCCGACAACGCGACGCCCGACCAGCTCCGTTCGGGCGTCGAGCTGACGTTAAAGCAGCTTCAGGCCGCCTTCGGCCGCGCGCAGCTGACGGTGATCGACCCGCTCGGCGAGCGGTTCGATCCGCATCAGCACCAGGCGATGCAGATGGTCGATGCCGACCAGCCGGCGGGCAGCGTCGTCCAGGTGTTCCAGAAGGGATACCTGTTGAACGACCGCGTGTTGCGGCCGGCGCTGGTTTCGGTCGCGAAGGGTTGAGTTTCCGTCGTCCTTGAGTCGGCTCGCGCGTCCCCCCACTTAAAAGCGAACATAACGGATTCCGCAGGGAGCAACGAAATGGCCAAGATCATCGGCATCGACCTCGGCACGACCAACAGCTGCGTCGCCATCCTGGAAGGCGGCCAGCCGAAAGTCATCGAGAACTCGGAAGGCGCGCGCACGACGCCCTCGATCGTCGCGTACATGGAGGACGGCGAGATCCTCGTCGGCGCGCCGGCGAAGCGTCAGGCGGTGACCAATCCGAAGAACACGCTCTACGCCGTCAAGCGGCTGATCGGTCGCCGCTTCGAGGAGAAGGAAGTTCACAAGGACATCGACCTGATGCCCTACAAGATCGTGCGCGCCGACAATAGCGACGCGTGGGTCGAGGTGCGCGGCAAGAAGATCGCGCCGCCGCAGGTCTCCGCCGAAGTGCTGCGCAAGATGAAGAAGACGGCCGAGGACTACCTCGGCGAGGAAATAACCGAAGCGGTCATCACCGTCCCTGCGTACTTCAACGACTCGCAGCGCCAGGCGACGAAGGACGCGGGACGCATCGCTGGACTGGAAGTCAAGCGCATCATCAACGAGCCGACGGCGGCCGCGCTCGCGTTCGGGCTCGACAAGAAAGGCGAGAAAGGCGACCGCAAGATCGCCGTCTACGACCTCGGTGGCGGCACGTTCGACATCTCGATCATCGAGATCGCCGATGTCGACGGCGAGAAGCAGTTCGAAGTGCTGTCGACGAACGGCGACACGTTCCTCGGCGGCGAGGACTTCGACCAGCGGTTGATCGACTACATCGTCACCGAATTCAAGAAGGAAGCCGGCGTCGATCTGAAGAACGACGTGCTCGCGCTGCAGCGGCTCAAGGATGCCGCGGAGAAGGCCAAGATCGAGCTTTCGAGCTCGCAGCAGACCGAAGTCAACCTGCCGTACATCACGGCCGACAAGTCGGGACCGAAGCACCTGTCCATCAAGATCACGCGCTCGAAGTTCGAGAGCCTGGTCGAGGAGCTGATCGCGAGGACGATCGAGCCGTGCCGCGTGGCGGTCAAGGACGCGGGCGTCTCGCTTTCCGACATCCACGACGTCATCCTCGTCGGCGGCCAGACGCGCATGCCGAAGGTGGTCGAGGCGGTGAAGGCGTTCTTCGGCAAGGAGCCGCGCAAGGACGTCAATCCCGATGAAGCTGTTGCCGTCGGTGCCGCGATCCAGGGCTCCGTGCTCGCGGGCGATCGCAAGGACGTGCTGTTGCTCGACGTGACGCCGCTGTCGCTCGGCATCGAAACGCTCGGCGGCGTGATGACCAAGCTGATCCAGAAGAACACGACGATCCCGACCAAGGCGCAGCAGGTGTTCTCGACCGCGGACGACAACCAGTCCGCGGTGACCATTCACGTGCTGCAGGGCGAGCGTGAGATGTCGATGGGCAACAAGAGCCTCGGCCAGTTCAACCTGGAAGGTATTCCGTCGGCGCCGCGCGGCATGCCGCAGATCGAAGTCACGTTCGACATCGACGCGAACGGCATCCTGCATGTGTCGGCGAAGGACAAGTCGACCGGCAAGGAGAACAAGATCACGATCAAGGCGAACTCGGGCCTGTCCGAAGCCGAGATCGACCGCATGGTGAAGGACGCCGAGGCGAACAAGGCAGAGGACCATCGTCGCTTCGAGGCGGCGCAGTCACGCAATGCGCTCGACGCGCTGGTGCACAGCGTGAAGAAGTCGATCGGCGAGCACGGCGACAAGGTCGGCGCCGACGAGAAGTCGAAGATCGAGGCGGCGATCAAGGATGCCGAGGACGTGCTGAAGCAGAACGACGCGTCCAAGGACGTGCTCGACGCGAAGGCGCAGGCGCTGCAGACGGCTTCGCAGAAGTTGGGCGAAGCGATCTATGCGAATGCGCAGGCGCAGGGCGCGCAGGGCGGGGGCGACGGCGGTGGTTCGGCGCCGGGGGGCGGGGGAGCAGGGGCAGGAGCAAACGACGAGAAGGTGGTGGACGCGGAGTTCACCGAAGTGAAAGACAGCAAGAAGTGAGGGTATTCCGTCTCGATCCCGGCTGTGACTTTTCAAAACTCGGGGGGCGACGGAGTATCTCGCAAGATTCGAGCGATCGCCTGCGGCGCCGCTCAATCCGGCATGGCGGACGACGCGTGGCTAGTGAGTGATCGTTGATGGCGAAGAGGGATTACTACAGCGTTCTGGGTGTCAATCGCGACGCGTCCGACGACGACCTGAAGAAGGCGTATCGGAAGCTCGCGATGAAGCATCATCCGGACCGCAATCCGGACAACAAGACCGCCGAGGAAAGCTTCAAGGAAGGGAAGGAAGCCTACGAGGTCCTGACCGATCCGAAGAAACGCGCCGCTTACGATCAGTTCGGCCACGCGGGCGTTGACGCCTCGGCCGGATTCGGCGGTCGCGCGGGACCGGAAGGCTTCGGCGGATTCGCCGATGCGTTCGGCGACATCTTCGGCGAGATTTTTGGACAGGGCCGGGCCGCACGCGGCAACGGTATGTTCCGCGGCGCCGATTTGCGCTACAACCTGGAGCTTCCGCTCGAAGAGGCGGCGCGCGGCACCGAAGCGAAGATCCGCATCCCGACGCTCGAGCAGTGTGGGACGTGCGACGGCAGCGGCGCCAAGCCGGGCACGAAGCCGTCGACATGTACGACGTGCAACGGCCGCGGCGAAGTCCGCGTGTCGCAGGGCTTCTTCTCGATCCAACAGACGTGCCCGAACTGCCGCGGCACCGGCAAGGTCGTGGCGGACCCGTGCGCGACGTGCGACGGCGCGGGCCGGTTGCGCAAGCACAAGACGCTGTCGGTCAAGATTCCCGCGGGCGTGGACCAGGACGATCGCATCCGACTTGCGGGTGAAGGCGAGGCGGGTGTCAACGGCGGCCCGAACGGTGACCTCTACGTCGTCGTGCAATTGAAACCGCATGCGGTGTTCCAGCGCGAAGGCGCCGACCTGCATTGCGAAATGCCGATCAGCTTCGCAACCGTGGCGCTCGGCGGCGAGATCGAGATCCCAACGCTCGACGGCCACGCGAAGCTCAAGATTCCCGCTGAAACCCAGGCCGGTCAGGTCTTCAGGCTGCGCAACAAGGGCATTCGACCGGTGCGAGGCTCGGTGACCGGCGACCTGTATTGCCATGTCGCGATTGAAACCCCGGTGCGCTTGACGGCTCGGCAGAAGGAGCTCCTGCGCGAGTTCGAGACGATCAGCCAAGAGGATCCCGCCGCGCACACGCCCCGAGCGAAGGGATTTTTCGACCGCGTGCGCGAGTTCCTGGGCTCCTAGCGCCGTTGAATCCAGGCAGCGTCGAGCGCGCCGCTGCGCACGACTTCGACGTCGTTGTCGTCGGCGGTGGCGCCGCCGGAATGCACTGCGCCGCGATCGCCGGGGCGCGAGGTCGCCGCGTCCTCCTGATCGAGCACTTCGGCATCGTCGGCGAGAAGATCCGCATCTCGGGCGGGGGCCGCTGCAATTTCACCAACACGAACGCGAGCCCGGCGAATTACCTGTCGGCCAACCCGGACTTCTGTCGCTCGGCACTCGCCCGATATACGCCGTCCGACTTCGTCGCGCTCGTCGAGCGTCATCGAATCCCCTGGCACGAGAAGAAGCTCGGTCAGCTGTTCTGCGACGACTCCGCGTTGCGGATCATTGCCATGCTCAAGACTGAGTGCGGGCGCGCCAACGTGACATGGTGGCAGCCATGCCCGGTGAACGGCGTTGCATGCGAAGCCGGCAAGTACCTCGTGAGCACGCCGAACGGCGCTGCGCGCGCGGGCTCCCTCGTGATTGCCACAGGCGGCCTCTCGGTGCCGAAGATCGGTGCGACGGCGTTCGGCTACGAGGTCGCCAGGCAGTTCGGTCTGGCCGTGGTTCCCCCTCGCCCCGCGTTGGTGCCGCTTGCGTTTGCGCCGGACATGCTCGAGCGGTTCGGTGATCTAGCCGGCGTGTCCACCGACGTGAACATCGCGTGCAACGGTGCAGATTTCCGCGAGAATCTGCTCTTCACGCATCGCGGGCTCTCGGGACCGGCGATTCTGCAGGTGTCGTCGTACTGGGACCGGCGCTCGCCGATCCGGATCAACCTGTTTCCCGGCGGCGAGCTGACGGCGTGGCTGGGCACGCGTCGCACCAGCGCAAGCGGACTGCACAACATCCTCGCGGAGCGCATTCCCCGACGCCTGGCGCAGGCGTGGTGCGCAGCGCATGACGTCGCGCGGCCGTTGCGCGAACTGAACGATGCACAGATCGCCAAGATCGGCGCAGCGCTTTCGGCATGGCACGTCGTCCCCTCCGGCACGCTCGGTTGGAACAAGGCCGAAGTCACGATCGGCGGCGTCGACACGCGGGGGCTATCGTCGAAAACGATGATGGCAAAAACGGCACCGGGCCTTTACTTCATCGGCGAGTGTGTCGACATCACCGGCTGGCTCGGCGGCTACAACTTTCAATGGGCGTGGTCGTCGGCTCACGCAGCCGCGCTGGCCGTCTAGCGCGCGTTCGACGAAGCGTTCGCTCCACCCCCGCGCGGGCGTGCATCGGTCATGCGCCATTTGCTAGCATGGCGCTTTGTCGATCGAGAGAATCCAATGTCGCCCCTTGCACGACTCGCCACTACCTTTGCGCTTGCGGCACTCGTTGCCATTCCAGTGTCGGCGCAGGTCCGGATCGGCCTCATGGTCTCGTCGACCGGCCCGACGTCGGCGATCGGCATTCCGCAAAAGAACACCGGCGACCTGCTGCCGCGCAAGATCGGGAACGTCACCGTCGAGTACTTCCAGCTCGACGACGGCGGCGACACGACGCGCGCCGTGCAGAATGCGAAGAAGCTGATCGGCGAGAACAACATCGACGCGCTGATCGGCCCGTCGACGACGCCGAACGCGCTCGCGATCCTCGACATCATCTACGAGGCGAAGGTGCCGTTGATGGCGACCGTCGGCACGTCGTCGGTCGTCGAGCCGCTCGACGCGAAGCGACGCTGGGTCTACAAGACGACGCAGAACGACGATCTGATCGCGGCCGCGCTGATCAAGCACATGCAAAAGAGCGGCGTGAAGACGATCGGATTCATCGGCTTCAACGATCCGTATGGCGAGAACTGGCTCAAGGTGTTCGGCGGACTCGCCGAGAAGGCAGGCTTGAAGCTCGTCGCCGTCGAGCGCTACAACCGTCCCGACCCCAGCGTCACCGGGCAAACGTTGAAGCTGATGGCCGCCAAGCCTGACGCCGTGCTTGTTGCCGGCGTCGGCGGCCCCGGCGTGCTGCCGCAGGTCACGCTGCGCGATCAAGGCTACAAGGGCACGATCTATCAAACGCACGGCGTCGCGACCGATGATTTCATCCGGCTTGGCAAGGACAAAGTCGAAGGCACGGTGCTCGCTGCGGGACCGATGCTCGTGATCGACGAGATTGCAGACAGCAACCCGATCAAGCGCGTTGCGCTGAATTACATCGGTGCTTACGAGAAGCAGTTCGGCCAGAAGCCCGCGACATTTGGCGCGAACACATGGGATGCGGGGTTGATCCTCGAGCGCGCGATTCCCCTGGCGTTGAAAAGCGGCAAGCCCGGCAGCGAGGCGTTTCGCAGCGCCTTGCGCGACGCAATCGAGCAGGAGCGCGAAGTCGTCGGCTGCCAGGGCGTCTTCAACATGAGTCCGACGAACCACAACGGCATGGACGAGCGCGCGCGCGTGCTGGTCACGGTGAGGGACGGGAAGTTCCGACTCCTGCCCGAATAGCTCATTCGCGCCGCAGGGCCGCCCCAAGGCGAGAATTGCGCCCCCTTGGGGGCAGTGCAGCGGCTGCGAAAATGAAAAATGAGGCGGCAAGCGTGGGGGCCCACTTCCGCGCGATCGGTGTGTTGCTGGCCGCCGGTCGCGGCGCGCGATTCGGCGCAGATAAACTTATCGTCCCGCTCACGCACGGACCCGACCGCGGTCTGGCCATCGGCATCGCTTCCTTCCGGCACCTCCGAGCTGCCATCGATGACGTGATTGCGGTCGTGCGCCCGGATGCATCGGCATTGTCGGAGTCGCTCGTCGCGGAAGGCGCGCGTGTGATCGTCGCGCGCGACGCCGACGATGGTATGGGTGCAAGCCTCTCGGCCGGCGTCACCCATGCATCTGCTGACCGCGCCTACGTCGTCGCGCTGGCGGACATGCCGTGGATCTCGCCCGCGACGATTGCGCGAGTCGTGGACGCATTGCGTGCCGGCGCGTCGATCGCGGCCCCGCGCTTTCGCGGCGAGCGCGGGCACCCGGTCGGCTTCTCGATTGCGCATCGCGCCGCGCTGATGGCGTTGCGCGGTGACGAAGGCGCGCGA
This sequence comes from Casimicrobiaceae bacterium, assembly GCA_035536655.1. Classification (GTDB taxonomy): domain Bacteria; phylum Pseudomonadota; class Gammaproteobacteria; order Burkholderiales; family Casimicrobiaceae; genus VBCG01. The sequence continues at coordinate 7,360 of DATLNR010000138.1, read as the reverse complement.
GCGCTCGTCGCGTCGCTCCGCGACGAGGTAACGCTGATCGACGTCGACGACGAGGGGGTCGTCCGCGACATCGACACGCAACGCGACCTCGAATCGACTGCGCGGTGACGGCGTCCGACAGGGCGTCGGCTGCACGCGCGCGTCGTCGACGCGTTGCACGCCGGCGCGTAGATTGCTGCTCCGCAATAGTCTCGCCGATCCGATCGGGCTTCGCCATTCCAGATCCTTTCGCTCGATGAATCTCACGTGACGGCATTGCCACGTCGACGGCGCCAGTTCCGGCCTTAGAATGGTCCCGCGCCTCAGGACTTGAGCAACATGTTCGCCCGCCTCTTGCAGACCCTGAACAAGGCCGTTGCGACGACGAAGACGTCCGCTTCGGCGGCTATCGCGCTCGAAGAGCTTCACGTCGAAGCGAGCCCGACGCAGTGCATCGTGCGGGGAGGCTTCGATATTACGTTGCCCGTCGCGTTCAATCCTCGCCTCGACCTCGACTTGCGGGCCGCATCCGGCGAGGGCTTTCGATTCACATCGAACGAGACCTGTGCAATCGGTTGGCTGCCGCGCGGGCGATATGCGTTCACCGTCGTCCTGCCGGCCAACTTACCCGCGGAAGCCTGTACGCTGACCGTCAGTGCGTCACACCAGCAGGCGATGAGCGAGGTCATGAGCGATCGCCGCGAAAGGAGCGTGGCGCTATGTGCGGTCGCTTGCGCGCCGCAGTCGGCGACGTGGAGCTTCGAAGCCGTCGCGCCTACGCCGCGCATCGATGCGTTGGCTTGGAAGAAGGGTCACTCGGACTGGTTCTTTCGCCATTTCGATCATGCGGCGACGACCGCCATCAGCTACCTGCTCGGCGATTCACCGCTGTTGCGCAAGCGCATTCTCGACGTCGGCTGTGGCGACGGGATCACCGACCTCGGCGTGGCGTTGCGGACGCAGTGCGACCAGTTCGTCGGTGTCGATCCGTATCGCCAGTTCGAACGGCTGCCCGCCATCATCGCGGGCAACCACCTGCCCGCCGACGCCGTTCCTCCGATGCTCTCGTTCATGGCGGCCGATGCCAATTTCCTTCCGTTTCCCGACGACAGCTTCGAAGTCGTGATCTCCTGGGGCTCGGTCGAGCATATCGCGGGCGGCTATCTGCAGGCGCTCCGCGAGGTCAAGCGCGTGCTCGTGCCGGATGGGCTCTTTCTCGTTGCGCCGGGACTCTATTACTCGAACATCGGCCACCATCTGGACGAGTTTTCAACCGAGCCGTTCTTCCATCTGAAGAAGCCGCACGAGGAAATCCGGCGCCTGGTGCTGGAAACGCCGCCGACGTACATCGATCGCTCCGGCGAGTTCGCGACAAACGAACAGTACTGGCAGTGGCACTGCGAGCTCAACCGCATCACCGTGACCGAATTCGAGAAGGAGCTCCGCGCGCTGCAGTTCGAGCCGTGGCGCGTGGCGCTGCGCACGATTCCCCTCGTGGAGTACACGCCTGAGCTGCAGCAGTATTCGATCGAGCAGCTTGCCAATACCGAGCTGTACATGTCTTGCTACAACCGGAAGAGGGCGCGCCCCTAGCGAAGGCGGAAGTGCAACGGACGCGCGGCGAACGCGATTCGCTAGAACGGTCCGATGCGTGCAATCTGGTCGATGAGCCGATCACGCTCGTCGCTTGCCACGACAGCGAACCACTTCACGATCAGGTGCTCGTGCGCGGTCGGCTCGTACCCTGCTCGAAGGTCGACGGCGAGCGCCCGACGATCGCCGCAATAGCCGAACCAGGCGACGCAATCGGCGAGATCCTCGGCGGCTTGCCGCATCATCATCTCGGCAACCCCGCCGAGCGCCTTGCATCGGCGAAAGTGATCGCGTGAAAGCCGCTTGTAGAAGCCCTTTTTGACGCACATCCCGCCTTCGAGGTACACGTGCCCGTGGCGGATGAAGTTGCAGAACCCGACGGTCTCATCTCGTCCGTCCGGCCATCGGTAGAGCGCGACATACTGGTGCCAGTTCTCTGCAGGTGTGGGGATCGGCAGGCCGCAGGCGTCGCGCGGCGACGGAAAGTCTGCGCCGAAATTCTCGCGAAAGAGCTCGGATGCGAGCGACCGCGCGTTGCGGGCGTCGAAGATCCTTACCGTTTCGTCGAACGACGTCGCTTCCACGTCACGGGATCGGACGAAGTGCGCGGGAGACGCGATCGATCGCGACCAAAGGGTCGGGCGTCAGCTGCCCGTCCACAAATCCGGTTGCGGCGCCGCCGCGAACTGCGCTGCCTCGGTCATCCGCCACCAGCTCCGCAGCTCCGGCGCCTCGAGCGGCCGCGCGATGAAAAAGCCTTGCGCTTCCTCGCAGCCGCGGCGCTTCAAGTATTCGAGTTGCGCCGCAGTCTCCACACCCTCTGCAATCACGCGCAGCCCGAGCGAATGTGACAAGGCAATGATCGCCTGCGTAATCGCCTCATCGTTGCGGTTCTGCTCCAGTCCGTGGACGAAACGCTGATCGATCTTGACGCCCTGGATCGGCAGCCGCGCGAGATAGGAAAGCGACGAATACCCGGTGCCGAAGTCATCGACGGTGATCGACACGCCCATCTGCTTCAGCCGCACGAGCGTCGCCACGGCGCGCTCGGGATGCGTGATGATCACGCTCTCGGTGATCTCGAGATCGAGGTATTGCGCCGGCAGTCCGGTCGACGACAGCGCTTCCTCGACGATCGCAAGCCAGCTGTCGTGCTGCAGCTGCTGCACCGACAGGTTGACGGAAAGGCGAAGCGGCATGTTCTGCTTGTGCCACTGCATCACCTGCCGGCAGGCGTCGCGCAGCACGCGTGCGCCGAGCGCCTGGATCATGCCTGACTCCTCGGCGATTGGGATAAAGTCGGACGGCGAGACGACGCCGCGCTGCGGATCGCGCCAACGCAACAGTGCCTCGACGCCGCACGCGCGGCCGCTCCTCAAATCGATCTGCGGCTGATAAACGAGGAAGAACTCGTCGTCCATCAGGCCGCGTCGCATGTCGGTCTCGAGCTGCAACCGCTGCTGCACGCGCGCGTTCATGTCGGCGGTGTAGAAGCGATACGCGTTGCGGCCGGCTTCCTTCGACGCGTACATCGCGGTGTCGGCCTGCTTGATCAACGTGACCGGATCGACCGCATCGAGCGGGTACACCGACACGCCAAGCGAGCAGGTGAGCGTGGGCGTCTGATCGGCGACGCGGAACGGCGCCTGGAACGAATCGCGCACACGTTGCAGCACCGTCATGATCTCGAACGTCGCATGCGCCGGATCGAGCCCGGGCAGGATGACGACGAACTCGTCGCCGCCGAGCCGTGCGACGGTGTCGCTCTCACGCACCGCGCTGGTAAGCCGCTGCGCGATCGCCTGCAGAAGCTTATCGCCGGCGTCGTGACCGAGCGTATCGTTGATCCGCTTGAAGTGATCGAAGTCGAGGAAGAGGCATGCGACCTGAAAGCCGCTGCGCTGCGCCTGGTTGAAGATCTGTCGCAGCCGCGCGTTCAGCAGGCTCCGGTTCGGCAGGCCGGTCAGGATGTCGTGCTGCGCGAGCTTGTACGCGTGCGCCGTCGCGACCTCGAGCTCCTTCGTGCGCTGCGCGACCTTCTCCTCGAGCGTTCGCTGATAGTTCGCGACTTCCGCCTGCGACTCGGAGAGCCGCTGCGTCATGTGATTGAACGTGTGGGTGAGAAGGCCCAATTCATCCGATGTCGACGCCGGCACGTAGACATCGAGTCGCCCCGATCCCACGGCGCGCGCCGCGCGCATCAGGCGGCGCATGGGCGCAACCAACCGCCGCGTCAGGAGCAGCGACGCGATCACGGCGACGACGGTCAGCAGCAGCACGACGGTCAGCGTTCCGAGCGCTTGGGCGAGCATCTCCTCGCGCTGGCGCTCGAACGAAATACCGAGTCGCAGATAGCCGATCGGCGATCCCGCATCGCGCGGCGGCCGCACAGCGAGCTCCGCTGAAGCATCGGCGATGGCGCGCGCCGCCGCGGCGTTCGGCTGGCCGACGGGCGCGATGATCTCCACGTGGCGGCGACCGCCGATCACCGGCTCGAGCTCGGCGAATTGCCCGGCCCCGGGCATCGCGAAACCCGCCGGGAGCGCCGGAACGCCAACGCCTTCGACGCTGCGGGAGAAACGGCGCTCCGCGATCGGCTCGAGCTTGCGATCGACGACGCTCGCGTACGCGACGTCGCGATCTTCGGCGAGGCTTGCGAGCGTATGCTCGACTGCCGTGCGATCGGCGGTGTACACGCTGAACTCGGTCTCGGCGGCGAGCACCGCCGCGATCGTGCGGGCGCGCTGTCGCAGCTCCCGTCCTTCATTGCTCCATTCCTGCCAGAAGTAATAGGCGGAGATCGCGATGCCGGTCAGCGCGATCAGGCCCACGGTCAACGCGTTGAGCTTGGTCAGAAGTCCCGTGCGCACCGCCGGCAGGTCGATCGGCGACATCGACTCCGACTGCAGCGGCAGCAGGTGCTTGCGCAGTCGTCGCATGCGTTGGCGCGGCGACACGGACGCCTTCGCATTCTTCACGTCGGACTGCGCAAGCTGCGCAGGGTCATTCATGGCGCCGATCCACCGCGCGCAACAGTTCCGCGGGCCAACGCAGGTCGAACTGGCTCGCGCTCTTCGTGTTCACCGAGACGCGCGGGCGCAACGGCGGCGGCAACGGTGGCGGCGCGCCGCGTGACGGCTGCACTTCGCGCAACGCGAGCGCGGCGCACGCCGCGCCGACCTCGACATAGTCCCAGTCGAGCGAATACAACGCGCCCATTCGCACCCACGCATCGTTCGGCCCGATCAGCGGCGTTCGCGTGCGAAACGATTGCAGCAGGAGCCCGCGCGCCGACTCGCGCGTGTAGACGGTCGCATCGGGCAGCGCGAACAGGACATCCGCGCGCGCGGCGATCTCGTTCAACGCTTGGGGCAGGGCCGCGGGTGTCGTCACGGGCGACATGAACGTCCGATAGCCGGCGGCGCCGAATCCGGCCGCAATCGCTTCGACTCGTCGCGCATTGACCAGCGGATCGAACGCAAAGCCGATCACCTTCGCGTTCGGCACGAGGCGTCGCAACCAGCTCGCCTGGAGATCGGCGGGCACGTCCGACGGAAGCGCAGGAACGCCGGCGCGAAGCGCATCCGGACCGGCGAGGCAATGCACGGTCGGCGCGGCGATGCGACGAACGAACACGAAGTCGCTCGCGCGGGGGCCAAGCGCGACGATGACCGACGGCTTCTCGCCATGCACGAGCGCCGATTGCCAGCCTTCTTCGGTGAGATCGGCAAGCTGCACGACGTCCACGGTCATGCCGACGCGCTCGCGCAACGTCGACACGACCGTCGCCAAGCGCGGCGTGTCGCCCGCTTGCAGCACGAGCATGCGCGCCGCTTCAACCGGGGCGCACAGCACGAACGAGATCAGCGAGCCGACGGCGACTCGGTGCTTGAGCTGCTCGAGCGGCGATGTGCGAAGCGGACCCCGTGCGTGCGCAAATCGAAGCGCACGGCGGGTTAGCGACGCTTCACCAGAAAGCTCCAAGAGTCGGGCGGGACGTCGCCGAGACATTAAACCTCGGCGCGTTGGGAAGGTCGCAAAGGATACACCGCGCACGCACGCGGCAGTGAAGCCGCCGGTCCGGCCGTCGATCAAACGGCGACGACCGGAATGTCGAGCGAGCGACCGCGCCACTGCGCGGGGCCGAATTGATGCACCGATTGCCCTTGCGCGTCGACAGCGACGGTGACCGGCATCTCGACCACATCGAATTCGTAGATCGCTTCCATGCCGAGATCCGCGAACGCGCAGACGCGCGACGCCTTGATCGCCTTCGAAAGAAGGTAGGCGGCACCGCCGACCGCGGTGCAGTAGACCGCGCCATGGCGCTTGATCGACGCAATCGCTTCGCTCCCGCGCTCGGACTTGCCGATCATGCCGATCAAGCCGGTGCGAGCGAGCATCGCGTCGGTGAACTTGTCCATCCGCGACGACGTCGTCGGCCCTGCCGGTCCGACTGCTTCGTCACGCACGGCATCGACCGGACCCACGTAGTAGATGAAGCGATTGCTGAAGTCGACCGGCAACGTTTCACCGCGCGCGAGCATCTCAGTCAAGCGTCGATGCGCGGCGTCGCGACCGGTCAAAAGCTTGCCGGAAAGCAGCAACCGTTCACCTGCGCGCCAGGTCGCCGTGTCGGCTTGGGTCAATGTGTCGAGGTTCACCCGTCGGCTCGCGCCGAAATCCATCGTGAGCCGCGGCCAGTCATCGAGCAACGGAGCCGCAAAGCGCGCGGGGCCGCTGCCGTCGAGCACAAAATGCAGATGACGCGTTGCCGCGCAGTTGGGCAACAGCGCCACCGGTTTGGACGCCGCGTGCGTCGGCCAGTCGTTCACCTTGACATCGAGCACCGTCGTCAATCCGCCCAGACCCTGCGCACCGATGCCGAGCGCGTTGACCTTGTCGTGGATCTCGATGCGCAGCGCTTCGTTGCGGTTGCGTGGCCCACGGCGCTTCAGCGCCTGCATGTCGATCGGGTCCATCATGCCCCACTTCGCGATCAGCATCGCCTTCTCGGGCGAGCCGCCGATTCCAATCGAGAGGATTCCTGGCGGACACCAGTCGGCGCCCATCGTCGGCACGACGGAGAGCACCCAGTCGACGACGCTGTCGTTCGGCAGGAGCATCGTGAACTTCGACTTGTTCTCCGAGCCGCCGCCTTTTGCGGCGACGATCATCTCGACGGTGTCGCCTTCGACCAGCTCGACGTGAACGACGGCGGGCGTGTTGTCGCGCGTGTTGATTCGCGCGCCGTCGGGATCGGCGAGCACCGACGGGCGCAGCGGATTGTCTGCGTCGGTGTAGGCACGTCGAACGCCTTCATCCACCATCTGCTGCAGCGTTCGCTTCGCCGCCCATTGCACCTGCATGCCGACGCGCGCGAAAACGATCGCGATGCCCGTGTCCTGGCACATCGGTCGCCGTCCTTCCGCAGCCATTCGCGAGTTGACCAGGATCTGCGCCATCGCATCCTTTGCCGCAGGCGATTCTTCGCGCTCGTACGCTTCGGCGAGCGAACGAATGTAGTCGGGCGGATGGTAGGTGCTGATGTACTGGAAAGCGTCGGCGACACTTTCGATCACGTCCTCTTCGCGGATCGCAGCCATCAGTCGGGAAGGGCCGCCCCGACCGACTGATCGCGCCCGGTTGGGGGCAGCGAAGTCGATGGCAACCGACGCGAGCGTGGGGGTCGTTTCATGTCAGTTGTCCCACCGCGCGGCGCGCGTCCCGCGACGCATGAAACGGGGGTTAAATAGAGGCGCGGCGTCCGGCACAGAGGTCGGCTCAC
>DATLNR010000137.1:0-44186 GCA_035536655.1 Casimicrobiaceae bacterium | reverse complement strand
GTCGCCGCCAGTGATTTTTTCTGCACCAATACTGAGTGGATGAAGAATCGCGGGGTCACCCTCGGGTGCGGGGGTACGAACTACTGCCCGGCCAATCTGGTTACGCGTGGCGAGATGGCCGCGTTCATGAATCGGCTGGGTACGGCGCTCACGCCTGCGCCGTTGATGACCGAGCAAAACTTGTCCGCAGTCGATCTCGATGTGGAGACATTCCACTGCGTGAGTCCGGTCTACACGGTAACAGGCTATCCGCGCAACATCGTGCTAACCGGGCACTTCTCGGGCTTGACGGGCGCTGCGGCCGCGTACGGCGTGACCATTCGATACAACACCGATGGAAACGCAACGACTTTTCCGAACGTCATCAACGGGAGCTTCGAATTCACCGGATCGACGGGAGTTTCGTGGACCCACTCGTCGACGTCCGCTACGCTCGACCTTGCAGTCGGATCGACCTATCGGTTCGCGATTCGCGCCCTTAGAGCTGCCACAGGCGGCGGAACTGGCGATCTGACCGACGGGCGTTGCCATCTGCTGCAGATTCTGCAGAACCGCAACTCAAGTACCAGTCCGCTCGATCGTTCGCCGCCCATCGGCGCGGACGAGTAACTGGAGGAGCGTGGAGCGGAGCGGCACGGCGCCGCTCCACGTCGCTTACCCGGCCGCTACACTTGCGGCCGATGTCTGTCCGCTACGGCACTCGCTCGTCCGGAAGCGCTTCCAAGCGCAGCGGCGAGCGGTCGGCGACCAAACTCGCCGACCGGCTCGCCAAGCTCGGCATCGCGCGCGACCAGGATCTCGTGCTGCACCTCCCGCTGCGCTACGAGGATCACACGCAGATCGTCGCGATCAACGATCTGAAGGCAGGCGACACGGCGCAAAGCGAAGGCATCGTCGTCAACAGTGACGTGCGCTATCGGCCCCGCCGGCAGCTCGTTTGTCTGATCGAGGACGAAACTCCGCACGAAGGGCGTCGATCGCAGCTCGTGCTGCGCTTCTTTTCGTTCTATCCGAGCCAGCAGAAAGTGCTGTCGCCCGGCAATCGGGTTCGCGTATTCGGTGAAATTCGCGACGGCTTTTACGGCCTCGAGATCGTGCATCCGCAGTTCAAGGTCGTCACGCCCGGGACGCCCGTCCCGGATCGCTTGACGCCGGTCTATCCGACGACCGCCGGACTTTCACAAGAGATGCTGCGCGGCGTCATTGCACGGGCCGTCGCGGCCGATCCTGCGCGTACCGCCGAGTCACTGCCGGACGACCTGATCCGACGGCGCAAGCTGTGGCGTTTCGACGATGCGATTCGTTTCCTGCATGCGCCGCCGCCACGGCTCAATCGGTTGACGCAGCGCGCGCTCGACGCACGAACGCATCCGGCGTGGGCGCGGCTCAAGTTCGACGAGGTGCTCGCGCAACAGTTGTCGATGAAGGCGCATCGAAAGGTACGCGCTGCGCGGCGCGCGCCGGTGTTGACAGGTACGGGGATGCTCACTCGCGCGCTTCTCGGAAAGGTTGGCTTCACGCTCACGTGCGCGCAACAGAAAGTGTGGCGCGAGATCAGCCACGATCTTAAGCGCGCATCACCGATGCAGCGGCTGCTGCAGGGCGATGTGGGTTCGGGCAAGACGGTCATTGCCGCACTCGCGGCGCTGCAGGCGATCGAAAGCGGCCGACAGGTCGCGTTCATGGCGCCGACCGAGATCCTCGCCGAGCAGCACTATCGAAAGCTATCGACGTGGCTCGAAGGGTTGGCCGTGCCCATCGCCTGGCTCTCGGGATCGTCGCCCGCGCGCAAGCGCAAGGCCGCGCTCGAATCGCTGGCGAGCGGTGCGACGCCGTTCGCCGTCGGCACGCATGCGTTGTTTCAGGAAGGCGTCATGCTTCCGCGGCTCGGACTTGCGATCGTCGACGAGCAGCATCGTTTCGGCGTGGCGCAGCGTCTCGCGCTTCGCGGCAAAGGCATGGCGGAGGCGCATCAGCTGATGATGAGCGCCACGCCGATTCCGCGAACGCTCGCGATGACGTTCTATGCGGACCTCGATGTGTCCGTGCTGGACGAGCTTCCGCCCGGACGGACGCCCGTGACGACGCGCATGGTGAGCGAGAAGCGGCGCGCCGAGATCATCGCGTGGATCGGAAAGCTGTGTGCCCAGCGTCGCCAAGCCTACTGGGTCTGCCCGCTGATCGAGGAATCGGAGAAGCTCGAGTTGCAGACGGCGGTTGCGTTGCACGCCGAGCTCTCCGCCGCTTACAGTAAGAGGCTCCGCGTCGGCCTGGTGCACGGCCGGCTAAAGCCCGACGCGAAGGCGGCGACGATGGATGCCTTCGCGCGCGGCGAGATCGACGTGCTGGTCGCCACGACGGTGATCGAGGTCGGCGTCGACGTGCCGAACGCATCGCTGATGGTCATCGAGCATGCCGAGCGCTTTGGCCTGGCGCAACTCCATCAGCTTCGTGGCCGCGTGGGGCGCGGCGTCGAGGAAAGCGTCTGCGTGCTGTTGTTTGAGGAGCCGTTGACCGATACAGCGAAGGCGAGGCTGCGCGTCATCTACGAGGTCAGCGACGGTTTCGAGATCGCCCGGCAGGACCTTGCCATACGCGGACCGGGGGAGTTCCTCGGCGCGCGGCAGTCAGGTGTGCCGCTCTTGCGCTTCGCGGATCTGGAGAAGGATGCTGCGCTGATCGAGGAAACGCGCGACGTCGCCGACATGCTGCTCGAGCGGGACGTGGACGCAGCGCATCGGCATCTCGATCGCTGGCTCGGCGGACGCGAGTCGTTCATCCGCGCATGAGCCGATGACGCTGCCGACCGGTCCGCTGCCGACGACGATCGATGTGCGCGATTCGCGCATGCGCCCGATCATCGCTCATCAACCGGCGCTCGAGCGGTTATGCACCGGCGCGCGTTGGAGCGAAGGCCCGGTCTGGATGCACGAGGACGACAGCGTCGTGTGGAGCGATATCCCCAACGATCGGATGCTGCGTTGGTCCGCCGCCGACGGCATGCGCGAGTGGCAGCGCGGCGTCGAGTTCACCAACGGCCACGCGCGTGACCTCGACGGCACGCTGTTGCATTGCAGTCACGGACTACGCGCTGTCTATCGCACCGAGCCCGATGGCAGCAACCGGCGCATCGTCGTCGATCGCTGGCAAGGCAAGCGCCTGAACGCGCCGAACGACATCGTCGTGAAGTCCGACGCCACGCTGTGGTTCACGGACCCGCCGTACGGCCTCATCATCCCGGAAGAAGGCCATGGCGGCGAATCGGAGATCGGCGACTTCCTGGTGTTCCGCTACGACGCGCGAAGCGGCGTGCTCGACGCGGTCAGCGACCTCGCGATCGAGCCGAACGGCCTCGCGTTCTCGCCCGACGAGCGATTGCTCTACGTCTCCGACACATCGGCCGCGCTGGGTCGCGAAGCGACGGGCGAGCATTGCATATGGGTTTTCGATGTCGTGTCCGGAACGCGACTCGCGAACGGACGCAAGTTCACCGACGTGGCGCCGGGCGTTCCGGACGGGTTTCGCATCGACGTGCAGGGCTGGATCTACACGAGCTCCGACGACAGCGTGCAGGTGTATCACCCGGACGGGACGTTGCTCGGCAAGATTCTGGTGCCCGAGAAAGTCGGCAACGTGACGTTCGGCGGTATGCAGCGCGACGTGCTCTATATCGTCGCGTCGACTTCGCTTTATCGGATTCGATTGCGCACGCAGGGCGTGCAGCGGCCCTGACGCGCACGGCCGCTTCTGGTGTAGTCTGCTGATGATCGACGGTCAGCAACGAGATGCGCCGATGAACTCGCATCGCAGGTGTGCAATAGGTGCGCTGCTGGTCCTGGCGGCGGCGCCAATCATTCCAGCAGCGCAAGCCGCGACGCGCCGTATCGCCTGGTTCGGAGCAGGAAGCGCGCAGACGCCTTCGCCGTTCTTTGCGACGTTTCGCGCCGGCTTGAGCGAGCTCGGATGGATCGACGGCCAGAATATCGCGCTGAGTCAGTTCCTGACCGATGGGCCGCGCGAGGAAGTCGATCGACTCGCGTTGCGGATGCTGGCAACGCAGCCCGACATCATCGTCGCGCACGGTCGCGACACGTTTCCCGTGCATCGCGCCAAGCCATCGGTTCCGGTCGTCTTCGGCTTCAGCGGCGACCCTGTCGACGCGGGGTTCGTGCAGAGCTTCGCGCGTCCTGGAACGAACTTCACCGGAATCAGCTTCCTGTCGCTCGAGCTGGCGGCAAAGCGCATCGAGTTATTGGCCGAACTGGTGCCGCAGGTCCGCCGGCTTGCGGTGCTCGCGAGACCCGAACATGCGGGTGAGCATCGCGAGCGCGCCGCGTCCGAAGCAATCGTGAAGAAGCTCGGCATCAGCATGATCTACGCCCCGTACGACGCGCCCAGCGCGCTCGAGGGCGCGCTGCAAACCATCGCATCGCACGGCTGCGATGCGCTCGTCGCGTTTCCCGACGGCTCGATGCTCGCCAACAGTCCGCGAATTGCGAAGTTCGCAAGGGAAGCAAAGCTGCCGGCGGTTTCCGGGTGGGCCGGGTTTGCTGATAACGGGTTCCTGCTCACTTACGGTCCGCGCCTCGCCGATGCTTTTCGTGGTCTCGCGCGCTATGTCGATCAGATCCTGCGCGGTGCACGACCGCAGGAGCTGCCGGTGGAGCTGCCACGCACTGTCGAGCTGGTCATCAATGCGCAAACTGCCCGCGCGCTCGACATCAGGATTCCACCTTCAGCGCTGGCGCGCGCGGATCGGGTTATCGGTTGATCGTGGCAGGGCATTACGAGCCCATCAAGCACCGCGCACCGCTCGCGAACGCGTTCGCCGATCAGGCCATGATCGCGAGCCGCTACTCGACCTTGATGTTCTGCTCGCGGACCACCTTCGACCAGCGCTCGATCTCGTCGCGGATCAGCTTCGCATAGGCGTCAGGCGTGCTCGCGACCACATCGAAGCCCATCGAGTGCAATTTCTCACGAACCGCGGTCTGCGACAGTGCCTGTGTCAACGTCGTGTGCAGTTTCTGCAAGACGGCAGGCTCGAGATTCGCGGGCCCGAGAATGCCGTAGAACGGCGCTGCGTCAACACCCGGGAAGCCTTGCTCGGTCAGTGTCGGCAGGTTGGGCAGCGATTGCGCGCGCTTCGCTGAAACGATGGCGATGCCACGCAACGTCCCTGCCTGCACCTGCGTGCCCGACGGCACGATCGCATCGATCAGGAGCGGCACCTGCCCGCCGATCACATCCTTCATCGCCGGCGCGATGCCGTTGTACGCGATGTGCTGCCCCCCAATGCCCTGTCGCGAGCGCAACATTTCCCACCACAAGTGACCGTAGCTGCCGATGCCGCCGCTCGTGTACTGCAGCGGTTGCGGCTGTGCTTTCGCATACGCGACGAGCTCGGCCATCGACTTCACCGGAACGTTCGGATTGACGACGACGAGCAACGGTTGTGTGACGACGATCGCGACCGGCGTGAAGTCCTTGATCGCGTCGTAGGGCAGCTTGCGGCCGAGCGCCGTGTTGAAGGCGATCGGTACGCCGGCCGCTAGCAACGTGTAGCCATCCGGTTTCGACTTCGCAACGAAATCGCTCCCGAGCACCTGGCCACCTCCTGGCTTGTTCTCGACGACGACCTGCTGGCCGAGGAGGTCGCTCCACGCCGGCGCGATCGCTCGGAACGCGGTGTCGATGCCGCCGCCCGCGGCCACCGGAACCACGAGTCGAACCGGTCGCGAAGGAAACGGCTCCTGCGCAATGGCGGACAGCGGCAGTGCTGCTGCAGCGGCCAACAGAAAACGAGCGAACGTGCGAACCAGGGCCATGGTGAGAGCGAGCGGAACGTGGGCTGTTAGGCTAGTCGACAATGGCGCAACAGACAACCAATGCTTCGCATTCGACAAGACCGCTCGGCGTCACGGTGATGCCCGAGTGGTTCGCCTGCGAAGGCGTCGATGCGGTGCTCGATCGCGTGCAGTCGATCGGTGCGACGGCGATCGCCACCAGCCCTTATGTGCTGGAGCCGGTGGCGGAAGGGAAAGGTGGGCGCGAGCCGCCGATCGACGGCGGGGCGGGGCATGTTCGGCCGCTCGACCGCGCGCTCTTCGGCCTGCGCGCGCTGTGGGTGCGCACCGAACCGTCGTTCGAGCACGATTTCGAGCGCTACGCCGGGTTGCGATATCAACCGGCGCGCGCAGGCGCGCTGACGCGGCGTCAAGGCGATGTGCTTGATCGCGCGCTCGAAAACGCGGCGTCGCGCAACATCGAAGTGCTGCTGCAGGTGATGGCGGCGAGTCCGCCCGGCTATCGCGTGCAGTTTTCCGGCGCGCATGCCGACGACCAATGTCTCGGACCTGACGGCGCGACTGTCGCCGATCGTGTCGATCGCAACGCATCGCTCGCGAGTCCGCACGTACGCGCTTACGTCGCCGAGCTTTGCGCCGAGCTCGCCGAGCGCTATCCGTCGGTCGCCGGCTTCAGGCTCGATTGGCCGGAGTATCCGCCGTATCGATTCAGAAGCGCGCTCTTCGATTTTCATCCTGATGCTCAGGCGTTGATGGTGGCACAAGGCAACGATCCGCGCGTCGTCGCGCGTGATGTCGGCGCATCGGTGACGACCCTAAGGCAAGCGCTGCGCACCGCGATCGCCAACGGCGATGCGGCCGTGCGCGCAGTCTTCGCGCGGCGCCCCTGGTTGGCGCTGTTTGAAAGCCACGGCCCCCTGGCGCCGTTGTTCGCGTCGAAACGCGATGCAGTGACGGGCCTGCTTCATGCGGTGCGGACGCGTCTCGGTGCCGTTTCGGGATCTCGACGGCGCCTCGAAGCGCAGGCGTTCCCGCCGCCATTCCACACGATCTCCGGGTTTCCGCTCGACCGATTGCAGGGATTTGTCGACGCCGTCGGCATCAAGCTCTACACGATGCACTGGCCGATGATCGCGCGCGCATGGGCGCAGGATCTGATCGAGGAAACGTCCGGAACGGCAGTCGATGTCGTCACGGCGGCGGTCGCCGAGGCGTTCGATTTCGTCGACGGCGCGGTCGACGGCGCATTGCTGCGGTACCCCGAGCCGCACGAGGCGCATCCGGTGAGCGCGCGCGCGCAGCGAGCGAAGATCGCCGAAGCATCGGCCAGCGCCGGCGGCGTATCCACGATTGCATTCGCGCATACGTACGGACCGCTCGACGACGTCCTCGCCCGTTTCGCGATCGCCGTTTCGACCGGTCGACCGGTGTGGCTCAATCGCTACGGGTACCTTTCGGACGCCAAGCTGAAGGCGCTCGCGGCGCCCTGATCGCACTGCGCCGCCGACGCACGCTCCGGTAAACTGCCGGCGCGTTGCTCGCGGTCATCGCTCGCCGCACGACGCCTGATTCCATGGCGCTTTTCGCTCTCGGCCTGAACCACACGACCGCCCCGCTCGCGGTGCGCGAGCGCGTCGTCTTCAAGGTCGACGCGCTCGGCGAGGCGCTGCGCGACCTGACCGCCAGCAAGCGCGCCACCGAAGCAGCGATTCTCTCGACGTGCAACCGCACCGAGGTTTACTTTCGCGGCGAGCGTCCGGCCGATGTGGCGAGCTGGCTGTCGCACTTCCATGGCCTGGCGGGCGATGCGTTGAGCACGCATCTGTATACGCTTTCGCACGAGAAGGCCGTGTCGCATGCCTTCCGCGTCGCATCGGGCCTCGACTCGATGGTGCTCGGCGAGCCGCAGATCCTCGGCCAGATGAAGCAGGCGGTCCGCGTCGCCGAATCCGCGGGCTCGCTCGGGCTCGTGTTGAACCGGCTGTTCCAGCGCACCTTCGCGGTTGCGAAGGACGTCCGCTCGCACACCGACATCGGCAGCGCCTCGATCTCGATGGCGGCGGCCGCCGTGAAGCTCGCCGAGCGCATTTTTCCTTCGCTTGGCGACCAGCGGCTCCTGCTCGTCGGCGCAGGCGACATGATGGAACTGGCCGCAACCCACTTCGCCTCGCGCAGGCCTTGCTCGATCACGATCGCGAACCGCACGATGGAACGTGGCGAAGCGCTGGCCCGACGCTTCGACGGGCAAGCGATCACGCTATCGGAGCTGCCCGACCGCCTGTCGCAGTTCGACATCGTGGTTACGTGCACGGCGAGCACGTTGCCGATCCTCGGCAAGGGACTGCTCGAGCGGGCGATCCGCGAACGCCGACATGCGCCGATGTTCATCGTCGATCTTGGCGTCCCTCGGGACGTCGAGCCGGAAGCGGCGACATTGCACGACATCTTTCTCTACACCGTCGATGACCTCGGCGAGATGGTCAAGGGAAACCTTGCAATCAGACGCGAGGCGGTCGCCGAGGCGGAACGGATGATCGCCCGGCAGACGACGAACTTCCTGAATTGGCTCGAAGGCCGCTCGTTCGTGCCGACGATCGCAGCGATCACCAGTCTTCACGATCGCGTCCGCGCAAGCGAGGTGGAGCGCGCGAAACGGATGCTTGCCGCCGGCGAATCTCCGGACGAGGCGATCGAAATGCTCGCGCGCAGCCTCGTCGCGAAGCTGTCGCACGCGCCGATCGCCGCATTGAACCAGGCCGGCGACATGCAACGCGCGGAACTTGCAGTACTGCTGCAGAAGATCTACAAGCTTCCGGAGCCGCCGGTTTCCGACGACGAACCGTAGCGGCGCGAGCGCGGCCGTGCGCGTTTCCCTCTCCGTTTGTCCGAAGTCTTTCGCTTGCATCGATGAAACCCTCGCTTCGATTGAAGCTCGACCAATTGACTGCGCGCTTGGCCGAGGTCGAGCATCTGCTCGCAGCACCGGACGCGACGGCTGACATCGAACGCTTCCGCACGCTGTCGAAGGAGCATGCGGAGATCCAACCGGTCGCGGCGATGTTCGTAAGCTTCAAGAAAGCCGAGTCGGACGAAGCCGCCGCCGCGGCGATGGAGGCCGATCCCGAACTGGCATCGTTCGCTGTCGAAGAGCGCGCGTCCGCTTCGGCGCGGATGGCGGCGCTGGCTCGCGAGCTTGAAACCGCGCTGCTGCCGAAGGACGCGAACGACAATCGCAACGTCTTCCTCGAGGTGCGCGCTGGTACCGGAGGCGACGAATCCGCGTTGTTCGCCGGCGACCTGTTTCGCATGTATACGCGCTACGCGGAGCGCCATCGCCTACGCGTGGAGCTCGTCAGCGAGTCGCCGGCCGAGCTCGGCGGCTACCGCGAGGTGGTCGCGCGCATCGTCGGCGACGGGGTTTACGCGCGTCTCAAGTTCGAATCCGGCGGGCATCGCGTGCAGCGCGTTCCCGAGACCGAAGCGCAGGGCCGCATTCATACGTCGGCATGCACGGTTGCCGTGTTGCCCGAGGCCGATCCGATCGCCGACATCGAGATCAATCCGGCGGACGTTCGCGTCGACACGTACCGCGCGTCCGGCGCGGGCGGCCAGCACGTCAACAAGACCGATTCGGCCGTTCGACTCACGCATCTGCCGACCGGCATCGTCGTCGAGTGCCAGGACGATCGATCGCAGCATCGCAATCGCGCGCAGGCGATGGCCGTGCTCGCTTCGCGGCTGCTCGACAAGGAGCGCACCGAGCGCCAGGCGAAGGAGGCGGCGCAGCGCAAAAGCCTCGTCGGCAGCGGGGATCGCAGCGAGCGGATTCGTACGTACAACTTCCCGCAGGGCCGTGTCACCGACCATCGCATCAACCTGACGCTCTACAAGCTCGACCAGGTGATGGACGGTGATCTCGACGAGATGACCGACGCGCTGCAGCGCGAGTTCAAGGCGGAGCAACTGGCCGCGCTGGCGGGAGAAACGCAGTGACCGAAAGGAAAAGTTCGTTGCCAACGGATACGATGAAAGGTCCCGGTCAAAGGCTGCGCGAGATGATCGAAGCGCCGCCGATCCTCGTCCTGCCGGGCGTGTTCGACGGATTCTCGACGCGGCTTGTCGCCCAGGCTGGTTATACGGCGGCTTTCGTCACCGGCAGCGGCGTCAGTGAGACACGCCTCGGGCAGCCCGACGTCGGGCTGATGGGACTCGACGAGAACGTTGCTGCGGCGCGCGCGATCGCGGCGTGCTCGGACCTGTTGCTGCTGGCAGATGCCGATACCGGCTACGGCAACGCGCTCAACGTCTATCACGCGGTGCGCGCCTTCGAGCGTGCCGGCGTTGCGGGGCTGATGCTCGAAGACCAGGTGTGGCCGAAGCGCTGCGGTCACATGAAAGGCAAGGAAGTGATCTCCGCCGAGGAGATGGTGCAGAAGCTTCGTGCCGCGAGCGAGGCGCGAAGCGATCCGAGCTTCGTCATCAAGTCGCGAACCGATGTGCTTGCGACGCACGGCGTCGCGGAAGCCATCCGTCGTCTGAATCTTTACGCCGAGGCGGGCGCCGATCTGTTGTTCGCGGATGCCGCGCTGTCCGTCGAGGACATCGTCACGATCGCGAAGAACGTCGTGAAGCCGCTGTCGGTGAACATGGGATTCGGCATTCGCCAGCGCTCGACGACGCCTCTGCTTTCGGCGAGGCAGCTCGAGGATCTGGGGGTCGCGGTCGTGATCTATCCGCGGCTTCTGACGGCGGCGGCGCTGCGCGGCATGCAGAACGGTCTTGCGCTGCTCAAGCAATCGCTCGACAGCGGAAAGCCGGTCGATCGTCCCGATGCGCTGGTGTCGTTCGAGGAGCTTCACGACATCATGGCGCTGCACGACGTCGAGTCGCTCGAGCAGCGTTTTCTGACGTCGGGTCAGCTCGAAGCGAAGTATGGCGCGGGCGTTGCCGCGATCGTGCCGCGCTCGTGAACCACCGCCACGCTTCGCTTCGCTCGCTGCCCCGAGGGGGCGCGGTCAGTGCTAGGGGCGGCCCTGCGCACTGACATGACGTCGGATGGCATGGCTGCGAAACGAACGATCGTCGCGATCGACTGTCACGCGCACGTGATGGTGCGCAATGCGCCGCTCGCTCGCGAGCGCCATTCCGCACCGCTTCGCGACGTCACGGTCGACGAGTATGCGAGCGTGCTGGACGCGCACGGGATCTCGCATGGTGTCCTGACGGCGCCAAGCTTCTACGGCACCGACAACTCGCTGCTGCTGAGCGCGCTCGATGCGCACCCGGACCGCTTGCGCGGGACGGTCATCATCGAACCCGACGTAGACCGAGAAACGCTGGCGCACATGGATCGCCGCGGCGTCGTGGGTATTCGGTTGAATTGGGTGCGACGTGAGCGTCTGCCCGAGCTTTCGTCGTACGGCCGGCTGTTCACCGAGCTCAGACGGCTCGGCTGGCATGTCGAGATCTATCTCGAGGGCCGGAAACTTGCGAGCGTGCTGCCGCAGCTCCGTGACAGCGGTGTCACCGTCGTCGTGGATCACTTCGGCGCGCCGGACGCCGCGCGCGGCGTGGCGTGTGAAGGCTTCCAGCAAGTGCTGCATGGCGCGGCGTCGGGCGATACCTTCGTCAAGCTGTCCGCGGCGTATCGCCTGGGCGGCGTCAATGCGCAACCCTATGTCGATGCGCTGCTCGCGGCCGGCGGTCCACGACAGCTCGTGTGGGCGAGCGACTGGCCGTTCGTCTCGTTCGAAGACCGCGTTGATTACGCGCGAACTTTCAGCGATTTCGTCCGGTGGATCCCGGACGGTGCGATCCGACGCCAGGTCCTGGTCGACACGCCGGCGCGCTTGTTTCGATTCGACACGAAGGCACAATCGACGTCGCCAACGAAGAACGAGGGACGACGATGAGCTTCACACGATTGCTGGCCGGTCCATTCGCGATTGCGGCGAGCCTTGCATCCTTCCTGACGCAGGCCGCCGACCCACTGCGCGTCATCGTGCCCACGGCGCCGGGAGGCGGAACCGACGGCTACTTCCGCGTGCTCGCGAAGGAGGCCGAAGCTGCGCTCAACGAGCCGGTGATCATCGTCAACGATCCGGGCGCCGGCGGAACGGTCGGCGTCGACCAGATGATCCGCTCGGAGCCTGATGGTCAGACGGTGGCCGCGCAGCGAACGCCCGGCGGCGCGCAAGTTCCTGGAAGACGCGGGCGAGCAGACGATGATTCAGAAAGGGCCGGCGCTCCGCGACTACATCAATCGCGAGAACGAGGCGATGCGTGCCATTGCGCAGTCGTTGAAGCTTGTGCCGCAGTAGCGCAACCTTTCGCTGGCGCGGGCTTGCGGCGTCTTCGGCAACGCGGCGATTCGGTGGCGGAACGTCGAACTTCGCGCGCGCCGCGGAATCGGAGTGCTAGAGTCCGTTCGAGCGGCGTTTTAATCCCGCTCGCCGTCCGACTGCGGACGCGTCCATGACATTTCTCTGGCCAGAAGCGCTTCCGCTCCTCCTCGCCGTGCCGGCGCTGGTGGCGGCGTATGTGTGGCTGCTTCGTCGCCGCAAACGATTCGCCGTGCGCCATCCGAGTCTCGGACTGGTGCGCGAAGCGCTCGCCCGGCGACCGATCCGCCAGCACATCCCCCCGGCGCTGTTCCTCATCGCAACCACTTGCGCGTTGCTCGCGGCTGCTCGCCCGACCGCGCAGATCACGCTGCCTTCGGAGCAGCGTGTGATCATGCTGGCGATCGACGTCTCGCTGTCGATGCGCGCGCGGGATGTGCAACCGAACCGAATGGTCGCTGCACAGGAGGCGGCAAAAGCGTTCGTCCAGGGGCAGCCGCCGGATGTGCTGGTCGGCATCGTGACGTTCGCGGGATCAGCGAACCTGGTCCAGTCGCCTACGCGGGATCGCGATGCGCTCGTCGCGGCGATCGACGGATTCCGGATGCAGATGCACACGGCGATCGGAAGCGGCCTCATTCTCTCGCTCGCAACGTTGTTTCCCGACGACGGGCTCACGCTCGAGCACAACCTGCCGGGCGTGAACCCTCGCGGGTCGGGGCGATACGAAGGAACGAAGGATCCGGCGGCCGTTGCGAAGGGTCCGCAAAAGCCGGCGTTCAAGCCGGTGCCGCCGGGTTCCAACACGCACAAGGCGATCATCCTGTTGACCGACGGCCGTCGCACCATCGGACCAGACTCGCTCGAAGCGGCGCGCATGGCGGCCGATCGCGGCATTCGCGTCTACACGGTCGGCTTCGGCACGGCCGGCGGCGCGCCGGCAGAGATCGACGGCTACTCGGTGTACATGCGCTTCGACGAGGAGGTGCTGAAGGGCATCGCCGGCCTCACGCGCGCCGATTATTTCCACGCGAGCTCCGCGGCGGAATTGAAACGCGTGTACGAGGCGTTGAACGCAGAGATCGTGCTGACCCGGCGCAATACGGAGATCAGCGCGTTGCTCGCGGCGGCGGCAGGTTTGCTGGCCGTGACCGCGGGCGCGTTGTCGGTCGTGTGGTTCGGACGTCTTGCGTGAATGACGTCTTCAGCGTGCGACGCGCGCTGGAAACGTCGGGCCTCGTTCCTTCCGATGCAAGAGCGCTGCTCGCGCATGTGCTCGCATGCGACCGGGCGTGGCTGATTGCGCACGCCAACGACGCGATCGAGCGCGTCGCGGCCGACCGGTTCTTCGCATTGGCCAATCGCCGCCGCGATGGCGAGCCGGTCGCCTACCTTACCGGGTTCCGTGAGTTCTACGGACTCGACCTTCGCGTTTCGCCGGCGGTATTGATTCCGCGGCCGGAGACGGAAACGCTCGTCGAGGCGGCGCTCGAGCGGCTGCCTTCCGACGTTCCACTGCGCGTACTCGACATCGGCACCGGCTCGGGAGCGATCGCGCTTGCGATTGCGCACGAGCGACCGAACGCGATCGTCACCGCGACCGATGTTTCATCGGCGGCGCTGGATCTGGCGCAAGAAAATGCGCAACGACTGGGACTTGGCAATGTCGAATTCATCGCAAGTGACGTTTATCGCGACACTCCCGACGTCCGCTTCGATGCAATCGTCAGTAACCCGCCGTACATCGCTGCCGGAGACCCGCATCTTGCGAGCGGCGATGTTCGGTTTGAACCGAGGGCTGCGCTGACGCCCGCCACCGATGGCTTGACGTTGCTTCGCGCAATCATCGCTGGTGCGCGAAGGCGGCTTGACCGCGGCGGAAGCCTCGTCGTCGAGCACGGCCATGATCAGGCCGAGGCCGTTGCGGCGCTATTCGTCGAGGCCGGCTTCGAATCCCTCGTTTCGCTTCGCGATCTCGCCGGCATCCCACGTGTCGCAGCGGGTCGCAGCCCCTGACGCTCGCCTCCTTCGAACCGCATTTCGTCGCTGCCATCCGCGGCCGGTCACGGCCGTGCCGTGCGAGCACGCGGACCTGCTATAACTGACGGTCCTTCGATCCTCGAAACGATTCCCGCATGGTGGCCCGCTTCCTCGTTTGTGTCCTGTCCGCCGTGCTCGCGATTCCCGCCGTCGCGCAAACCAAGCAGCGCGTCGAGAAGGCCGCCGACCTTCCGCGCTTCAACTACAAGATCGACGGCAAGGTCGAGGAGCTGCTGCGCGACGACGTGAAGTTCAAGGCTTTCGCGACGAAGCTCCGCGCGGACCTCGAGTCGGTGCTCGCGCGCTACGAGATTCCGGACAAGGCGGTCGAGCGCGGTTACCACGTGACGCTCGCCCAGCTCGACTATCTCGAAGGGCGCTACGACGATACGCTGGCGCGCGTCGACAAGATGCGTGCAATCGAAGAGAAGCCCGCGGACAAGCTTCTTTCCGGACTGACGCTTCGCGCGATGATCATGGCCGAGCGCAAGGTGGGCAGTCGCGTCAACGACGCGTACCGCGACGAAGTCGGCCGCCTGATCCGTGAGGCGCTCGACGCGATGCCGTACGCCGTCGTTCAAAACGAAATCCGCGAAATCAAGGCGTCGACGGAAATCGTCGGCGAGCCGCTGATCCTCGGCGGCGTTCGCGAGCGGCTGCAGCCGATCGTCGACAAAGCCGGAGCGCTGTCGTCGGATTTCGCGCCGGGCATCGTGAGCGCGAAGTATCGGCTCGCCACGACGATTCCGCTGAAGCCCGTGCTGGTGAAGACGTACACCAGCTATCTCGCCGCGAACAAGGTCGACAAGCCGGACATCTGGGTGGCGCGCCAGGCGACACTGCCGCCGGGAAATCACGCTCCGGTCAACATCGCGGTGTGGGACAGCGGTGTCGACAGCGCACTGTTCACCGATCGGCTGGTCAAGGCCAACGGCAAGCCGGCCGTCATCGGCTTCGATCGCTTCGAAAAGTCGGCAAACACCGAGCTGACCCCGATCCCGACCGAGTTGCGCTCGCGATTGCCGAAGATGAAAGCGATGCTCAAGGGCTTCTCCGATCTCCAGTCGAACGTCGACAGTCCCGAAGCGAGCGAGGTGAAGACGTTTCTCTCGACACTGCCGCCGGAAAAGTACAAGGCGGCGATCGAGGAAATCAATCTCGCCGGTATTTATGTGCACGGAACGCACGTGGCCGGCATCGCGCTCGACGGCAATCCGCACGCGCGCGTCGCGATCGCCCGCATCGGGTTCGACTGGCACCTGATACCGGATCCATGTCCGACTCGGGCGCTGGTCCTGCAGGGCGCGAAGAATGCGAAGGCCTACGTCGACTTCTTTCGCAAGCACAAGGTGCGCGTCGTCAACATGAGCTGGGGTGGATCGGTGCAGGGCTACGAGTCGGCGCTCGAGCAGTGCGGCATCGGCAAGGACCCGGAGGAGCGCAAGAAGATCGCGCGCGAATACTTTGACATCGGACGCGATGCGCTGACGCGTGCGATTCAGGGCGCGCCCGAGATATTGTTCGTCGCGGCGGCAGGCAACGAGAACGCGGATTCGACGTTCGCGGAGAGCATTCCCGCAGCGATCGATGCGCCAAATTTGCTGACCGTCGGCGCCGTCGACCGCGCCGGTGACGAAGCGTCGTTCACCAGCTATGGCAAGACGGTCGTCGCGCATGCGAACGGGTATCAGGTCGACAGCGTCATTCCCGGCGGCGAGAAGCTCGCGGAATCGGGCACGTCGATGGCGGCGCCGCAGGCGACGAACCTCGCCGCAAAGATGCTCGTCGTGAATCCGAAGCTTTCACCGACGCAGGTCATCGCGATCATTCGCGACACCGTCGAGAGGACGCCGGATGGCCGTCGCATGCTGTTGCATCCGCAACGCGCGCTGGCTGCCGCCCAGGCGGCGAGAGCATGAGGGCGCTCAGGTGGTTGCGCGATCCCGCGCTCTGGGCGTGGGCGGTCGTCGGAGTTCTTGTGCTTCTGCCGCTGCGGTTCGCGTTCGCCTGACGGGCGGGCCTAGAGTAGCGCGACGCCAAGCTTTTCCGCCCACGGGGTCAGCGCCGGCATGATCGTCGGGTGCAGCGTGACGCCGTGCGCACGCTGCTCGCGCATTCGTGCGAGAGCACGTTCACCTGGCAAGCGTACGCGCTCGACACCGACACGCGGTGTTGCGTCGTGACATGCGTCGACGAGCCGTGACGTTTGCCTTATGAATGCGTCACGTCCACCGAACGCGTCCGGA
Source organism: Casimicrobiaceae bacterium (assembly GCA_035536655.1). Lineage (GTDB taxonomy): Bacteria > Pseudomonadota > Gammaproteobacteria > Burkholderiales > Casimicrobiaceae > VBCG01. The sequence goes on along the minus strand of DATLNR010000137.1, from coordinate 27,752 downwards.
TCGAGGATCTGCAGAAACACGGTTGCTCCCCAGCCCTCGGTGTGATCGGCGCGACCGAATCCCGCGAGTCCACCGGTCAGCGCCTCGACGAGCAGTCCGAGCGCGTAACCTTTGTGTCCGGCGTCGAGTCCGCCGAGCGGCAGCAACGTTCCCTTCGGCTCGTTGAACAGCACGGCGGGATTTGCCGTCGGATTGCCTTGCGCGTCCTGCAACCACGGATGTGGCAGCCGCTCGCCGCGCGCGTTAAGGCGACCGGTGAGGCCGTTCGTCGTGTAGCTCGCCGAGATGTCGATCAGGATCGGATCGCCGGACGTGGGAATACCCGCGGCGATCGGATTGGGCGTGAAGACCGGCGTCAAGCCTCCGAATGGCGCAACGCTCGCTCCCGAAGGGTCGGAGCACGCGAGCAGCAGGAACAATCCTCGATCGGTCGCCCGCGTCAGATACGCCGCCAGGCACGCGATGTGATGCGAGCGCCGGATCGATACGGTCCCCGTACCGTACGTTTGCGCCATCGCGATCGCCGCGTCGAGCGCGCGACGCGTGAGCCACGGACCGGGCAACCGGTGTCCATCCCAGCATTGCGCAGCCGGGCGCGAAGCAAGAACGCTGAACGTGCCGTCGTTGCGCATCGAGCCGTTCTCGATCTCGCGCAAGTAACCGGCAAGCTGCGCCAGCCCGTGCGTGTCGTGGCCGTAGAGATCGCCGTCGACCAGGACCTGCGCGATATCACGCGCCATGTCGTCGCGTAGGCCGGCGCGCACGAGGAGCGCGTTGGCGAATTCGACGAGCGAGTCCGCCGCGTGGCGTTTCATCGTGCGCTCTTGGCACGTTCGTACATCGCAAGTCCGTCGCGCGTGGAGTTGCCGAGCATCCACGTATCGGTGCCGTAGAGCAGCACGTTGACGCCTATGCGCAGCAGCCGTTCGGCCTGCGACGCGCTCATCGCCGTGGTTCCCACCGCCTTGCCCGCGTCACGAACGATTCGCGTTGCGTGCTCGACGAACGATTGCACGCGTGCATCGTCGACCTGTCCGGGAATGCCGAGCGCGACCGAATAGTCGTAGACGCCGAGATAAACGAGATCGAGGTCGGGAAGCGCGGCGATCCGCTCGAGCGATTGCGCCGCCGCGGGCGTCTCGACGAGCACGCCGGTGAAGGGATAACCGTCGCGAAGCTTCGCGCGCGGCTCAATACCGAAGTTACCCGCGCGCGTGTACGGGTTGTAGCCGCGCGTGCCGCGCGGCGCAAAGTGGGCCATCGCTACAGCGCGCGATGCCGCGTCGCCGTCGGCGATCTGCGGCACGACGATGCCGTCGGCACCGCAATCGAGCGCGCGCTGGATGAAAAACCCGTCTGCGCCGGGCGCGCGAACCAGCGGCGAGGCGCCGCCGCGCTCGCACGCGACGATCGCCGCGTCCAGCGTCGCGAAGTCATAGCTGCCGTGCTCGGCGTCCAGCAGCACGAAGTCGAAGCCCGCTGCGGCGAGCGTTGCAACCGCTTGGGGATGGGGAATGAGCGACCACGTGCCGGCGATTGGCTTGCCGGTCGAAAGCTTCGCTCGCAGCGGATGGTCCGCGACGGGCATGGCGACCCTTCTCCTTGTTGGCATCGTATGATTGACAGCTGCCAGCAGTCAGCTGTCAGCGACAACAATAACCCAGCAGATCATCGGGCGTGATGATTCCGGATCGCAACGCTACAACCGACACCCAACGGCCCGACGACGGCGTGCCGTCGATACCGATGACCGCGCGGGTCTTCGAGCTTCCGGTTGACGACGGCCGGCCGAGGTTGCCGGCGTCGCTACAGGTCTCGATCGTCACGTTCCGGCCGGACCTTCGACTGCTCGAACGGTGCCTGCGCAAGCTCGTACTCGCAATCGGCGCGGCGCGCGAAGACCGCGTCGTGCGCACGGTGGCGCTTGCACTGATCGACAACTCCGGCGATCGAACGATCGCGAAGGAGGCGATCAAGCTCGCGCAGGTGCGCTTCAAGGATGCGAACGTGCAGATGACGTTCCTGCACGGTCACGCGAACATCGGCTACGGCGCCGCGCATAATCTCGTGCTGCACGGAAGCGGCGCGGACTATCACCTCGTGCTGAATCCCGACGTCGAGCTTGCGCCGGATGCGCTTGCGGTGGGCGTCCGCTGGCTGGCCGAGCGGACGGATGTCGGCGCCGTCGCTCCCGAGGTATTCGACGGCGACGGCGAGCGGCAAGTCTATCTGTGCCGCCGGTTTCCTGCCGTGCTCGATCTCGCGTTGCGCGGGTTCGCGCCGAAGCTCGTTCGCGCGATGTTCGGGCGACGACTCGCCCGATACGAGATGCGCGACGTCATCGATCCGGATCCCGAGCGCGAGATCATCGACATTCCCGCGATGTCCGGCGCATGTTTGTTGGTACGGCGCTCGGCGATCGATGCCACCGGCGGATTCGACCCGAACTTCTTCCTCTATTTCGAGGATTACGACTGGACGGTGCGCCTGAACCGAATCACGCGCACGGCCTATCTGCCTTCGATGCACGTGCGCCATCACGGCGGCGGCGCGTCGCGCAAAGGCGTCGCGCACATCGGCTGGTTCGCACGGAGCGGGTGGCGGTTCTATCGGAAGCACGGGTGGAAGTGGGTGTAGGAAAACAAAAACCTACGAGTGGATAACGTCCCGACGCTCGCGCGCCGGGCCGTAGGTCTGATAGTTCATCTGGGGCGGTAGGACGTTCGATTGATCGTTGTAACGGGAGCCGGCGGATTCATCGGCAGCGCACTGTGCGTCCATCTTCGCGCGCGCGGCCGGCCGTTCATCGGGACGGTGAGAAAGATGGGCAAGGCGATTTCGTCGGACCTGCAGCCGGTCGGCGATCTTGCCTCGCTCTCCGATACGGCGCTCGAGGACATCGTCGGTGGTGCGGACGCGATCATTCATCTTGCTGGGCGCGCGCACGTGATGCGTGAGACCGAACACGATCCTGCGTCGGTGTATCGCCGGGCCAACGTCGATCTGACCGCCCGCCTCGCGGCGATTGCAGCGCGAACCGGCGTCGGTCGCTTCGTTCTCGCCAGCACAGTCAAGGTCAACGGCGAGCGCACGGTACCGGGCGCACCGTTCCAACCGGGAGACGTTGCCGATCCACAGGACGCGTACGCGCGCAGCAAGCACGAGGCCGAGCGCGCGCTGTTCGAGGCCAGCGAGGGGACGACGATGTTTCCCGTCGCGCTGCGAGTGCCTTTGATTTATGGCCGCAACGCGAAGGGAAACTTCCCGAAGCTCGTCGAAGCGGTCGTCGCCGGGCGCCGCCTGCCGCTGGCTTCGATCCGCAATCAGCGGAGCCTGCTTTATCTCGGGAATCTGGTGGAGGCGCTCGAAGCGGTGACGATCGCACCCGCGCTAGCCGGGCACGTGCATTTCGTTGCCGATGCGGAGGCCGTTTCCACGCCGGACCTGGTTCGCTCGATCGCCGTTGCGTGGAAGGTCAAGCCGAAGCTTTTCGCGTTTCCGCCGCTGCTGCTGCGTGCAGGCGCAACGTTGATCGGCAAAGGAAACGCGGTCGCACGGCTCACCGATTCGCTCGAAGTCGACACGTCCGCGTTCCGCGCGACGACCCGGTGGACGCCGCGCTGGTCGCTCGATGCGGCGCTGGCGCGCTGCGCGTCGCAGCATCGGCAGGCGCCGATGTTCTAGAGTGCCGGCGGCTATAATCGTCGCTCTTCTCTCCTCCCGAACCCGCATGTCGACGCGACAGAATGGTCGGCATCCCGACGAGCTTCGCTCGATCAGGATCACGCGTAACTTCACGCGCCACGCCGAAGGTTCGGTGCTGATTGCCGTCGGCGACACGCAGGTGCTGTGCACGGCGAGCGTCGAGGAAGGCGTTCCTTCCTTCCTCAAAGGCAGCGGGCGCGGATGGCTCACGGCGGAGTACGGCATGCTGCCGCGTTCGACGAACACGCGCACGCGCCGTGAAGCAGCGGAAGGCCGGCAATCCGGCCGCACGCAGGAGATCCAGCGGCTCATTGGTCGCAGCCTCCGCGCGGTGACCGATCTATCGCGGCTCGGCGAACGCACGATCAGGATCGATTGCGACGTCCTGCAGGCCGACGGCGGCACGCGCTGCGCGTCGATCACCGGCGCCTGTGTCGCGCTCGCCGACGCGCTCAACTGGTGCAAGAAGCGCGATCTCGTCCAGGGCGAACCACTCAAGGATTTCGTCGCTGCCGTGTCGGTCGGCATTGTCGAAGGCGATCCGGTCCTCGACCTCGACTACGCCGAGGACGCAATGTGCGATACCGACATGAACGTGGTGATGACGGGGGCCGGCGGCTTCGTCGAGCTGCAGGGTACGGCCGAAGGGATGCCGTTCACGCGTGAGCAGTTCGAGGCGCTGACGGCGCTTGCCGAGACCGGCATCGCGCACCTGATTGCGCGACAGGAGCAGGCGCTCGGTTTGCTCGAAGCCTGATCTCGCTGCCTTACGGTAGCGCCCGATGTCGTCACTCCGTCGCCTCGTCCTCGCGTCCAGCAACCCCGGCAAGCTTCGCGAGTTCCGCCGCCTGCTCGCGCCGCTCGAAATCGAGCTGATCGCGCAATCGGACTTGGGCATCGGCGATGCCGACGAACCGCATGCGACGTTCATAGAGAACGCGCTGGCGAAAGCTCGGCATGCGAGTGAGCAATCGAAGCTGCCGGCGCTCGCTGACGATTCGGGCATCTGCGTCGACGCGTTGAACGGTGCACCCGGCGTGCTTTCCGCGCGCTACGCGGGCGAGCCGAAATCCGACGCACGGAACAACGCGCGCCTCGTCGCGGAGCTTCGCGGTGTCGGCGATCGGCGCGCGCACTATCAGTGCCTGCTCGTGCTGATACGAAACGGCAACGATCCCGAGCCGATCATCACCGAAGGGTCGTGGCACGGACGAATCGTCGACACGCCGCGCGGCAACGGCGGCTTTGGTTACGACCCACATTTCGAGGATGTCGCAAGCGGGGCGACGGGCGCCGAGCTTCCGGTCGAACGCAAGAACGCGTTGTCGCATCGTGGCAAGGCGATGCGGCGGTTGCTCCGACGCTTGCGTGCAGAAACCGCATGAGCCACGTGCAATTGCTCGACGTGCGGCTCGACCGACCGCGTTTCATCGCGTTGCCGCCGCTCGCGCTCTACATGCATCTACCGTGGTGCAAGCGCAAGTGCCCTTACTGCGACTTCAACTCGCACGAGGCGCGGGAAGCGGTGCCGGAGGATGCTTATGTCGATGCGCTCCTTGCCGATCTCGAACGTGCGCTGCCGTTGATATGGGGGCGCAAGATCGTCTCGGTGTTCATCGGCGGCGGCACGCCAAGCCTGTTCTCGCCGGCATCGATCGATCGACTGCTTTCCGGCGTGCGTGCACGAGTTCCACTGCTCCCCGATGCCGAAATCACGCTGGAGGCGAATCCGGGGACGTTCGAGCGGGAGCGATTCGCCGGTTTCTATGCGGCGGGCGTCAACCGTCTTTCGCTCGGCGTGCAAAGTTTCGACGCGCGGCATCTCATTGCGCTCGGCCGCATCCATGACGCCGACGAAGCGCGACGCGCGGCGGAGAGCGCGCTGATGGTCTTCGGCAACGTGAATTTCGACCTGATGTTCGCGCTACCCGAGCAAACGCTTGCCGAATGCGAGGCGGACGTGAAGGAGGCGCTGGCGTTCGGCGCTCCTCATTTGTCGTTCTACCAGCTGACGCTCGAGCCGAATACACTGTTTCATCGACATCCGCCGCGGCTGCCCGACGACGATCTCGCCGCCGACATGCAGGACCTGGTCGAGTCGCGGCTCGCTGCGTCGGCGTACGCGCGGTATGAAGTATCGGCGTACGCGAAGGCTGGTCGACGCTGCGCGCACAACCTCAATTACTGGCGCTTCGGCGACTATCTCGGCATCGGTGCCGGTGCACACGGCAAGGTGTCGTTCGCCGATCGCATCGTCCGCCAGGTTCGTTTCAAGCAGCCGCGCCAGTACCTGGAGAAGGCGACGGCCGGTGAGCCGATGATGGACGAGCGCGAGCTGACGCGCGATGACGTCGGCTTCGAGTTCATGTTGAATGCACTGCGCTTGACCGATGGGGTATCGAGCTCGTCATTCGCCGAGCGCACGGGGTTTCCGCTCGCCGTCGTTTCCCAGGCACTGCATGAAGGCGTGAAGCGTGGGCTCATCGACGAAGATCCGTCTCGCATCGCGGCCACCGGGCAAGGACGCCGTTTCCTCAATCGAACGCTCGCGTTGTTTCTTCCCGATGCGCGGACTGTGGCGACGACGCTGCGGATGACGCCGGCATGACGCTGCACGCGTTGTCGCTGCGCGAAGCAATCGATCGAATGGACGGGGGACGTCTTTCGGCCCTCGACTATGCGAGAGCATTGCTCGAACGCGCCGACACGAGCGACGACGAGATCGAGGCATGGGCGCATCGCGACCGGGATCACGTGTTGCGCGAGGCGGCGCGGCTCGACGCCCTGCCACGCGATCGACGACGTGTTCTGCATGGCGTGCCGATCGGCGTGAAGGACATCGTGCACACGACATCGATGCCGACGAGAATGGGATCGCCGGCTTTCGATCACTTCGTCGCCGACGACGATGCCGCCTGTGTCAAGCGATTGCACAAGGCCGGCGCCTATGTCTTCGGCAAGACGGTGACGACCGAGGTCGCCTTCTTCGCGCCCGGGAAGACGCGCAATCCGTGGAACGCGCGTCACACGCCGGGCGGCTCGTCGCAGGGATCGGCGGCGGCTGTCGCAGCCGGGCATGTGCCTGCTGCGATCGGCACGCAGACCCATGGTTCGATCATCCGACCGGCGGCGTATTGCGGCGTCGTCGGATTCAAGCCGACGGTCGGCGCAATCGACTTCAGCGGTGTCAATTGCTTCAGCGAGACGTTCGATACGTTGGGTACGTTCGCACGCAACGTGGCGGATGCATCATTACTTGCCGCCACGCTGGTCGATGACCCACGGCTCCCTTCAGCCGTTTTATTGCCTGCAAGGGCGCCGCGACTTGCCTATCTGCCAGAGTTCCCATGGACGCGGGTCGGCTGCGACGCCGACGACGCGCTCGATGCCGCCGCCACGAAGCTGCGATCGGCTGGCGCCGACATCGTGCCGGTCGTCCTTCCCGACGCCCTCGCGCAAACGTTCACCGTGCATCGTACGATCATGTTGTTCGAAGGCGCTCGAAACCTGGGAAATCTGCAGGCGACGTCGCGCGCGAAGCTGTCACAGGCGCTCGACAGTGCTCTCGACGAAGGCAAGCAGATCACGCCGGACGATTATCATCGAGCGCTCGCGAGCCGCGCGGCGATGATCGCGGTCGCGCGTGAATGGATCGGACACTACGATGCGGTGATGATGCCTTCGGCGCCATCCGGCGCACCGGGAGGACTCGAAACGACCGGCGACCCGTCGTGCTGCACGCTCGCTTCGCTGATCGGCGCGCCGGCGATCACATTGCCGACGGGTTTCGACGGGAAACGCATGCCGCTCGGCATGCAGGTCATCGCGTCGCCGGGGGACGATGCAAACCTGCTGGCGATCGCCGCCTGGTGCGAGGCGTGGCTGCCGTTTGCTGGGCTCCTGTCGGCGCGATCCGCGTCTGACACGTTATTGTACGGATGAACGACCCCAACGCTCGCCTTTTGCCATCGACTTCGCTGCCGCCATGGTGGGCGCAGTCAGCGGCTTGGGACGGCCCGGCGCCGCTGACGTGAAGCGCGCGAAGAAACATCGGTTGCCGACTCTCAAACCGCGCGACCCCGTCGCGCGCTCGCCGCTGATGCGCAAGGGCGGGCCGCACGAGCGGTCGAAGTCGGCGAAGCGGCAGCAAGCGAAGCGTGAGCTCGCACGCACGGTACGCGACGAGGCGAGCAATGGATGAGAAGCGCTCGACGTCACCTCCACTCGATTTCGAGCGTCGGGGTCTGTCACGCCGCGATCTGGAAAGCGGCCGCATGCGTGAGATCTACCGTGCGACCGTCGGCGATGCGCGCGCGCTGACCGACGAGCAACTGTCCGCGTCGCTCAACGCGACGCTCGCCAAGCGTCCGAAGGGCGCGGGGTGGTGGGTGTTCGCGTATGGCTCGCTGCTGTGGAACCCGCTCTTTCCCATCGCCGAAGCGAAGTCGGCGACGGTGCGGGGCCTGCATCGCAGCTTCTGCCTCTGGTCGCTCGCGTCGCGCGGGACGGCTCAGGCGCCGGGTCTCGTGCTCGGCCTTCAGCCCGGCGGGTCTTGTCGCGGCGTCGTCTACCGGCTGCCGCCGCCGCTCGCGATCGACGAGCTGCACTTGCTCTGGCGGCGTGAGATGGTCGTCGGCGGCTATCACCCGAAGTGGGTGAAGTGCGACGTCGGCGGCGGCAGGACGATCGTGGCGCTCGCTTTCACCGTGAAGCATGATCATTCGCAGTACGCGGGGAAGCTGTCGCTCGACGAGCAGGCTCGCGTGATCGGCAGCGCATGCGGGCATCTCGGCACATCGCAGGACTATCTCGAGCGCACGCGCGTTGCACTCGTCGCCCACGGCATCATCGACAGCTATCTCGAGCGCCTCGCCCAAGCGTCTGCAGCGTATTGCGCGCCGACGCCGGCGTGACTGCGCGCGCTCGGGGGCAGCGAAGTCGATGGCAAATGCGGCGAGCGTGGGGGTCGTCTATCAGATCGCGATGTGACGGCCGCCGTCGATCGCGATCGTCGCGCCAGTTATGTACGAAGCGTCGACGAGCAGGAAATGGACGGCGCGCGCGATGTCGTCCGGCGTGCCTTCGCGCTTCAGCGGCGTGTGCGAGACGATGCGCTGCCGCGACAGCTCGTCGAACTGCTCGTCGTCCGGCCAGAGGATCGGGCCTGGTGCAATTGCATTGACGCGTACGTCGGGTGCCAGTTCGCGGGCGAGCGATCGCGTGAGCCCGCTCAATCCTGCTTTCGCAACCGTGTAGATGACGTAGTTCTTGAGCGGCCGCTCGGCGTGGATGTCGGTGATGTTCACGACCGCACCTTGCGACTTCCGCAGCGCCGTCGCCGCCGCCTGCGCGAGGACTGTCGGCGCGCGCAGGTTCGTGCCGATCAGGTCGTCCCACTTCTCGAGCGTGATCTCGCCGATCGGCGTCGGAAAAAACGACGATGCGTTGTTGACCAGCGCATCGAGGCGGCCGAACGTCGTGAGCGTCTGCTCGACGAGCGACGGCAGCTTCGCCGTATCGAGCAGGTCGGCCTGGATCAGCGCGACCGAGTTCGGGCGCGCGTGATTGAGCTCCGCCTGCAACAGGCGCGCTTCGCCGGCGGACGCGCGATAGTGCAGCATCAGATTCGCGCCGGCCGCGTGCAGCTTGCGGCAGATTCCCGCGCCGACGCGCTTCGCTCCGCCGGTAATCAGCACTACCTTGCCGTGCACGGGGAAGCCTCGGACTAGACTCCGCGGCAATCTAGCACAACGTCGTAGTCGCGATGCCTGAACAGCTGCCCGTGCCCGATGCCGACGCGTTAGAGCATACGGCGGCGGTCGCCAAGGCGCTGCGTGCACGAATCGCGGCCGATGGAGGCTGGATCAGCTTCGCCGACTACATGCGCTTCGTTCTCTACGCGCCGGGGCTCGGCTATTACGCGGCCGGTACGACGAAGTTCGGCACGTCGGGGGATTTCGTCACCGCGCCCGAGATGACGAGGCTGTACGGGGCCGCGCTTGCCACACAGGTTGCGACAGTGATCGAACGCGGCGGCGACATTCTCGAGCTCGGCGCAGGCAGCGGTCGACTGGCATGCGACCTGATGATCGCTCTCGAGCTGTCGAACGCTCTGCCCCGCCGTTACACGATCCTCGAGCCTTCGGCGGAGCTTCGCGAACGGCAACAGCGGACGATCGCGCGGCTCGCGCCTTCGCTCGTCGATCGGGTCGTCTGGATCGAAACGCTGCCTGCGACGATCGAAGGCGCGGTCGTCGTGAACGAAGTGCTGGATGCGATCCCCGTCCACGTCGTCGTGCGTCGTGAAGCTGCCTGGCACGAGCGGGGTGTGAAGTGCGCTCAGCAAGGCTTTCAGTGGAGCGATCGCCCGCTGGGTACGTCACGACTGCTCGAACTCGCCAACGCACGACTGCCTTCGATCGAATGCTACGAGACCGAGATGAATCCAGGCGCGGAGGCGCTCGTCGCGGAACTCGGTCGACGGCTCGTGCGTGGCGCATTGCTGATTGTCGATTACGGATTTCCGCAGCACGAGTACTACCACGCGGAACGCTCGAAGGGCACGCTCGTCGCGCATTATCGACATCGGATGCACGCCGATCCCTTTCTCTGGCCGGGGCTGTGCGATCTCACCGCGCACGTCGACTTCACCGCGATCGCCGAGGCCGGCGAGCGTACCGGCCTTGAGGTGGCGGGATTCTCGACGCAGGCTGCGTTCCTGCTCGGATGCGGCATCCTCGATCGGCTGCGGGACGTCGGACCGGTCGACTCCGTCGGTTACATTCGTGAAGCGAGCGCCGTGCAGAAGCTTCTGTCGCCTGCGGAGATGGGTGATCTGTTCAAGGTGTTGGCCCTTGCGCGCGGCGTCATCGATCGGTGGCCGGGATTCTCGATTGCCGACATGCGCGTACGACTCTGACGTCGGCGCTTCGTTTGCTAGGCTACAGCGATGGAACGCGACAATACGGGACTCGCGCGCGGTTTGACGCAGTATGGCGATGCCGATTTCGCGCTCTACCTGCGGCGGTCGTTCGCGAAGTCGATGGGCTATTCGTCGGAACTGCTATCGCGTCCGGTCGTGGGCATCGCCCACAGCGCGAGCGGCTACAACAATTGCCACCGTCATTTTCCCGAGCTGATCGAGGCGGTGAAGCGCGGCGTCCTCGCGTCCGGCGGTCTGCCAATCGAGTTTCCGACGATCTCGCTGGGCGAGGTGTTCCTCCACCCCACCAGCATGATGTTCCGCAACCTGATGTCGATTGACGTCGAGGAAATGATCCGCGCGCAGCCGATGGATGCGGTCGTTCTCGTCGGCGGTTGCGACAAGACGGTGCCGGCGCAGCTGATGGGCGCGGCGTCGGCGAACGTGCCGGCGATCCAGCTCGTGGCGGGCCCGATGCTGCCCACGCGTTATCGTGGCGAACGGCTTGGTGCGTGCACCGACTGCCGCCGCTTCTGGGCGAAGTACCGCGCCGGGCAGATATCGTCCGAACAAGTCGCCGACATCGAGGGCAATCTCGCGACGACGGCCGGCACGTGCGCCGTGATGGGCACCGCCAGCACGATGGCGGCGATCGCAGAGACGCTGGGCATGATGCTGCCGGGCACGGCGGCGATTCCCGCAGTGCACGCCGATCGTCTTCGCACCGCCGAGGCGACCGGCCGAGAAGCGATGCGGCTCGTCGCTTCCCCGATCCGACCGAGCGAAGTCATCACGCAAGCGTCGGTCGAGAACGCGCTTCGCGTCTTGCTCGCTGTCGGCGGATCGACGAACGCGCTCATTCACCTGACCGCGATCGCGGGTCGGCGCGGCATCGACATCTCGCTTCAGCGCTTGAACGAGCTGTCCGAGGCGACGCCGGTGCTCGTCGATCTGAAGCCGACCGGCGAGAATTATCTGTCGGACCTGCACGCGGCGGGCGGTATCGGCGCCGTGCTTCGTGAGCTCGCGCCGATGCTCGAGCTCGACTGCATGACGGTGACCGGCCAGACGCTCGGACAGCGACTGGCGTCGCCGCTACCGTGGGTCGACCGCGCGATCGTTCGCAGCCGCGATGAACCCTTCCAGCCGCGTGGCGGGCTCGTCGCGCTGTTCGGATCGCTCGCGCCGAACGGTGCGATCCTCAAGCGCTCGGCCGCCGATCCGGCGCTTTTCGAACGCCAGGGCCGTGCCGTCGTGTTCGACTCGCTCGATGATTTAGCTGCACGCATCGACGATCCGGCGCTCGACGTGCTGTCCGACGACTTTCTCGTGCTGCGCAATGCCGGCCCGAAGAGCAGCTCCGCGATGCCGGAGGCCGGCTATCTGCCGATTCCTGCGAAGCTCGCGCGGCAGGGCGTCAAGGACATGGTGCGTATTTCGGATGCGCGCATGAGCGGCACGGCGTTCGGCACGATCGTTCTGCACGTTTCGCCGGATGCTGCATCTGGCGGTCCGCTCGCGCTCGTCAGGAGTGGCGATCGCATTCGATTGTCGGTCGACAAGCGCGAGCTCGACCTGCTCGTCGATGATGCGACGTTGGCGAAGCGCCGAGATGGGCCTCATCCGCTGCAATCCGTTCCCGATAGGGGCTACGCTCGCCTTTATCACAAAAGCGTGCTGCAGGCCGAGCACGGCTGCGATTTCGACTTTCTTCGAATGAACTCATCGACATGAATCGAATCACTGGAGTTCTTTCCCCCGTCGTCACGCCGTTCAGCGAAGATCTCTTGCCCGACGCCGATCGCCTCGCGCGCCATTGCCGATGGCTATTGCGCAATGGCGTCGGCCTCGCGGTGTTCGGCACGAACTCCGAGGCCAACTCGCTCGCCGCGAGCGAACGCATCGCGTTGTTGGATCGCTTGTGCGAAAGCGACATCGATCCGGGGCGGATGATGCCCGGCACCGGATGCTGCGCATTGACCGACAGCGTGCGGCTGACTTCCCATGCGGTGCAGCGCGGCTGCGCCGGTGTGCTGATGTTGCCGCCGTTCTACTACAAAGGCGTTTCCGACGACGGGTTGTTCGCGAGCTACGCCGAAGTGATCGAACGCGTCGGCGACGATCGGCTGCGCATTTACCTGTATCACATTCCGCAGGTCTCCAACGTCCCGATCACGCTCGCGCTGATCGAGCGCTTGCTGAAAGCCTATCCGCGCAACATCGCCGGCATCAAGGATTCGTCGGGCGACTGGAACAACACGAAGGGGATGCTCGATCGCTTTGCCGCGCAGGGCTTCGACGTGTTCGCCGGCAGCGAGACGTTCCTGCTCGCCAACATGCGCGGCGGCGGCAAGGGTTGCATCAGCGCGACGGCGAACGTCAATCCCGCGGCGATACATGCCTTGTACGAGCATTGGCGGCAGCACGATGCCGAGGCAGTACAGGCACGGCTCGATGCCGTACGGCTTGCGTTCCAGCGTTATCCGATGATTCCTGCGTTGAAGGCTGCCGTGGCGCGTTACGGTGACGACCCCGGGTGGGCGCGCGTGCGGCCGCCGTTGGTTCAACTCGACGCGGCGCAAGCGCGCTCGCTCGGCGAAGACCTCGACAAGCTCGCATTCTCGATGCCGGGACTTGAGCCAGCGTCGTGAGTGATTCTGAAGACGACGCCGACGCCGTCGATTTCATCAATGGCGCGACGCGGCTCTACGGCATCGTCGGCGACCCGATCGAGCAGGTCCGCTCGCCGGAGATGGTGACGCGCGAGCTTCTGAACCGGGGCCTCGATGCGATCCTCGTGCCGCTGCACGTTGCGACCGCGGAGTTCGAATCGGTGTTGCCGTCGCTGATGAAGCTCAGGAATCTCGACGGCCTGATCTTCACGATTCCGTTCAAGGCCCGTGCACTTGCTTTGGCGCACGACGTCGGGCCGCAGGCGCGCGTCATCGGCGGATTCAACGCGATGGTCCGGCGCAGCGGCGGAACGTGGGCCGGCGAAATGTTCGACGGCTTGGGCTGCGTCGAAGCATTCAGTCGGCGCGGCTTCTCGATCCAGGGGAAGCGCCTGATGTTGATCGGATTGGGCGGCGCCGGCAGCGCGATCGGCGCTGCGATGGCGGCCCAGAAGCCGGGGCTCCTGCGGCTCTTCGACGTGGACCGGGCGCGCTGCGAGCGGATGGCCGGGATCGTTGCGAATATCAGCCCGTCGACCGACGTCGAGATCGGTGAGCCCCTCGTCGAAGGCGTCGATGTTTTGTTCAACGCGACGCCGCTCGGGATGCTGGGCGATGCCCGGATGCCGATCGAGGCGACGCGCCTGCCTGCGGAGCTGATCGTCTTCGACGCGGTCGTCAAGCCGGAGGTCACGCCGCTGCTCGCGCTTGCGCAAGCCTGCGGCTGCCGGACCGTTGGCGGTCGCGAAATGATGCGGGGCCAGATCTCGCGCATCGTCGATTGGTTCATTGCGCAACAGGGTTGACGGAAAACCGGAGACGCACACACAAAACTTCTCCACACCGTCGGGCATGCGCTGTACAGTTTGGCGCTGCCGCGACCGGTTCCCTCCAACTCTTCCTCGACCCGACCAATGCTGATCAGCCTCGTCGCCGCCTACCTGCTGCTCACCATCTCGATCGGTCTCATCGCTGCGCGCCGCGTGCGCGACTCGAAGGACTTCCTGGTTGCGGGTCGAAGGCTGCCGCTCTGGGTCAACGCCGCGACCGTCTTCGCGACATGGTTCGGTGCCGAGAGTGTGCTCGCCGTGTCCGCGACGTTCGCCAAAGATGGGCTGAGAGGCATTCCCGGCGACCCGTTCGGCGCATCGCTGTGCCTCGTCCTTGCGGCGTTGCTCTTTGCGCGATTGTTCTACCGGCTCAACCTGTTGACGATCGGCGACTTCTATCGCGTTCGCTACGGCAAGGGCGTCGAGATTCTGACCAGCATCGCGATCACGCTCTCGTACCTTGGATGGACATCGGCGCAGATGACTGCGCTCGGCCTCGTCATCCATGTGCTGTCGGGCGGCGCGCTGGACTTCACGACGTCGATCCTGGCCGGCGGCGTGATCGTGCTGCTCTACACGATCTTCGGCGGCATGTGGTCGATCGCGTGGACCGACGTCTTCCAGACGGTGATCGTGCTGATCGGTTTGACGGCCATCGCATTCCTCGTCGGCGACATGGCCGGGGGCGCGGGCAACGTCATCTCGCAAGCGCGTGCGGATGGCAAGTTCGACTTCTTCCCGGACGCCGGCGACACGGCGGCCTGGTGGGCGATGGCGGGTGCGTTCCTCGCGTTTGCGTTGGGGTCGATTCCGCAGCAGGACGTGTTTCAGCGGATGACGAGCGCCAAGGACGCGAACACCGCCGTGCGCGGAACGATCATCGGCGCGGCCGTTTACTTCTGCTTTGCTTTCATTCCGATTTTCATCGCGTATGCGGCGGTCGTCGCCGATCCGGCCGTGTCGAAGCTTTTCGAGGCGGACGATGCACGCGAAGTGCAGCGCATCCTGCCGGATCTCGTGCTGGGCAAGATGCCGCTCTGGGCGCAGGTAATGTTCTTCGGCGCGTTGCTGTCCGCGATCCTCGATACGGCGAGCGGTGCGCTGCTCGCGCCGACGGCACTGTTCGCGCAGAACGTGCTGCGACCATTCGCGCCGTCGATCAGCGATCGCGCGTTCCTGCGCACGCTCCGCGTCATCCTCGTCATCTTCACGATCTGCGCGCTGATGTTCGCGATCCAGTCGCGAAGCACGATGTACGAAATGGTACAAAATGCGTACAACGTGACACTGGCTGGGGCGTTCATCCCGCTGCTTGCCGGCGCCTATTGGAAGCGCGCCACCACGCAGGGCGCGGTGCTGTCGATCGTGCTCGGCATCGGCACGTGGCTGCTTGCCGGCGCGATTGCGCCCGAGAGCGTGATTCCGGCGAACCTGCTGGGCTTGTTCGCCTCGGCGATCGGGATGCTGATCGGGTCGCTCGGGCCGCAGTTGATCGCGCCGCGCGGGGATCCGCCGCAAGCCAGGGCCGAAAGCTGACCCCGGTGTTCCCGGCGGATCGCCCAACGCGGGCGAAGACTATTCGCGCGCGCCCTCGACCGGATGCCCTTCCGCGCGCCAGCGCAGCATTCCGCCGGCGAGATTCGCCACGTCGCTGAATCCGGCCCGCGCAAGCAGCACGACCGCCTGCGCGGATCGCGCGCCGGATCGGCAGACCGCCACGATCGGTTGATCGTGCGACAGTTGAGCCGCACGCGCGGTCAAGTCGGAGAGCGGGATGGACAACGCGCCGCGTATCCGGCCGAGCGCGCCGTCGAACTCTTCGTGCTCCCGGACGTCGAGCACCTGGATCGACGCGGCGTGCTCCTCGAGCGCCTGCGGCGTGATCTCGAAGATGCCGGCGAACGTGTAGGTTAGCGGCGCCCACGTCGCTTCGATCGGCGCGTGCGCGGAGGCGTCGGTTCGACCGCAGCGAAGATTCGCCGGCACGGCGACGTCCATCTGCTTCGGATGCGGGAGTCCGAGATTGCGCATGTAGCCGATGAAGTCGGACTCGCCGACGTCGGCGCCAAGCCGCGGATTGAAGCGCCGCTCTTCCTCCACGCTGGTCACCGTGAGGCCGCGATAGTCGTGCGCCGGATACAGCAGACACGAAGGCGGCAGCGTGAGGATCTGGCTGCGCACGGAGCGAAACATCGTGCGCGCGTCGCCCTGCTGGAAGTCGGTGCGGCCGCTGCCCCGGATCAACAGGCAGTCGCCGGTGAACGCCATGCTTTCGTCGTCAAGCACGAACGTCACGCAGCCGGCCGTGTGCCCCGGCGTGGCGCGCACTTCGACGTACCGGTCGCCGAACGCCACGCGATCCCCGTGCGCGAGATAGCGGTCTGCGCCCTGCGCATCGCTCGCCGCGCTCACTGCGATGGCACTTCCGCAACGCTCCTTCAATAGCCATGCGCCGGTCACGTGGTCGGCGTGGATGTGGGTCTCGAGCGTGGCGACGAGGTTGACTTCGAGCTCGTGAACGAGCGCGCAATCGCGCCGCACGTGCTCGAACACCGGGTCGATCACCAGCGCCTCGCGGCTGCGGCGATCCGCGAGCAGATACGTATAGGTCGACGATTGCGGGTCGAATAGCTGTCGAAAGATCAGCACGTATCGTCCCTCGTTTCGGTTCGTCGACGCGATCAACCGGAACGAGATCGCGACGGGGCGCGGGCGCCGATGAGGCGTGCGATGATTATAGCGGCCCTCCTTCCCGCGTTTCGCATGTTCCGCGTCCTTTCGACCGCGAGCTATTGGCGTTCGCGGACGTCATCAAGATCGGCGTACGGCACCTACAACGCGTACTACGTCGATTCAGCGTCGATTCGCGATGAGGGCGGTGTGCGCCATGCAGCGGTCGTTCACGACTACGCGCAGGCGGAGCGCGGCGGCGTCCGTTCGCGACGCGTCGTCTACGAGATCGATTGCAGCGGCGGGCGGTTGCGAAGCGTTTCGGCTACCGAACATGCCGAACCTATGGCGCGCGGAGGTCCGAGGAACACGTGGAAGCGGACGTCCGACTGGCTCTATGTCGGGCCGCGTACGGGAAGCCACGTTCAATCGAGCACGCCGTACCGACCGATCATCGCTTACGTTTGCGCTCGGTGACATCGAGAGCATGTCGCGGCTGTTCCCGCGCGTCGTTCGCATCCCCGGTTGCGGTCGCGCCTGAGCTGCGATCGCAACGAAGCTCTCGTTCCGGATGTCCGGGCAAGCTTTTGCCGAATGGTCAGAGACAGAATCACCCAACACATCAGGCGAATCTAGCTGGCAGCCGCACGCTACGCGGCACGCGCGCCTTGATGGCATTCGCGCGCGCAAAGTACTCGATGACACCGCCAGGCGCCGTGAGTAGCTGGCCTTGGAGGGCGCGCATCAGCCGAGTGCGCTCGCTTTCCGTCATGGATGCGATGATCTTCGTCGTCGGGCTGTAGTTTGGCGTTTGCGCTTGCCAGAAATCCCGGAAGTCCCGGTACGCCAGGCACACCTCGATAGTTCTTGCCTCGATGCGTTCGAGCCCTGCTTGCTCGAACAGGGTTCGCAGCGCTCCGATACCCGATTCGCCCGTGCCGGGGATGACCGGCACGTCGACGCCGAACCGGTGCAACGCGCGGCGTAGAGGTCCGCTTGGCGAAAGCTCTTCTGCAAAGTCCCAGACGTAAGCCGCGACGCTTCCCCCCGTGCGCGTGACGCGCCGCATCTCGGCCAATGCCTGCGATCGCTCCGCGATGAAGTTCAATGCGAGGGCGGAGGCAGCGATATCGAACGAGGCGTCTGCAAAAGGTAGGCGACGCGCATCGGCGACTTGGAAAGCGGCTCGGTCCGATGCCGGTCCGCATGATGCGAGTGCGATTTGAGCGGCTTGCGGATCGATCCCGACCACTGTGGCGGGCGAGCCAAGTTCGAGCACAGCATGCGCAAGGACGCCGGTGCCGCAACCCACATCGAGCCAACGCGCGCCAGCGGGCGGCGCAAGCCATTTGAGGAAGGCGGGCGCGACAGCGCGGCTCCAGCGTCCGATGGCGCGCTCGTAAGCCGCGCTGTCATCGAAGTTGATCGCGACTTCTGCCATACGCTACTCGGGCTGCAAGCCTGCCTGTTGGACGAGGGTCGCGTTAAGAGCGATTTCCCTTTCGACGTGCACTGCAAACTCCTGCGGCGACATGACCATCGGATCGACGCCGAGTCCGGCAAGTTTCTCCCGCAGCTTGGGCGCTTGCAGTGCATTGAGCGTTTCGCGATTGAGTCTGTTCACGATGTCTGATGCCGTCTTGTCAGGCACGAAGAGCGCGAACCAGATGGGATATTCCGCCTCTCTGATGCCGGCTTCGCGGAGTGTTGGGACATCGGGGAGTACCGTGGAACGGATCGATCCGTTGACGGCCAGGGCGCGAAGCTTGCCTTCGCGGATATGCGGCAGCACGAGCGCGACCGGGCCAAAAAAGAAGTCGACGCGCCCGGCGATAACTTCCAACATGGCCTCCGCGCCGCCCTTGAATGGGATATGGACAACCTGAATCCCTGCGCTCGAAACGAACCGCTCGGCGCTCAAATGGGTCGCGCTGCCGATGCCGACCGATGAAAAATTCAAAGCGCCCGGTCGCGCCTTCGCCGCGGCGACGAGCTCCGCGGCGGAGTTCACGCCTTTCGCAGGCGATACGACGAGCACGCTGGGCAAGATGCCAACCGGCACCACGGCGACGAAGTCGCGCGCCGGGTGGTACGGCAAGGTCCGGTAAAGCGCCGGTGCGATGGTGTGCGCGGAACCGTGCGCAAGAATCGTGTAGCCATCGGGTTCGGACTTCGAAACGATTGCGCTGCCGATCGTCCCGCCTGCGCCGACTCGATTCTCGACGACGATCGGCTGCCCAAGCTGCGCCGACAATTGCTCTAGCACGAGTCGGTGCACGATATCCGTAGAGCTTCCCGCGCCGACCGGCACGATGGCTCGCAGTGGCTTTGTCGGCCAAGTCTGGCCCGCAACATCGACCATGGACAACGAAAGCGCGAACGCTGAGATCGCGGCCAGATAACGTCTCATGATAGCCTCCCAGTGGAAGACAGATCCATACTCGACGTCGGCGATTCAGAAGTCCAATACATAGTTTGGCTAGATCATCATGCCGGTCCGGCATTAGGTTCTGCCATGGATCTACGCTACATCCGCACATTCGTGACCGTGGCCGAGCTCGGCACGGTGTCGAAAGCCGCTTCACGCCTGCATGTGGCGCAGCCGGCGCTGTCTCGGCAAATCAATCGCCTCGAGGACGAGTTCGCCGTCAAACTTTTCGATCGCGTCGGCCGCCGGCTGCTGCTCACGAGCGACGGCGAGCAGTTGCTGAGCGATTGCCGCGGTCTGTTGAACTATGCGGGCGCGCTGTTCGAGCGTGCGCAAATGCTCCGGCGCGGCGACGTCGGGGTCTTGCGTGTGTGCGCCTCGCCGCACCTCATCGAGGGCATCTTTCCCGACCTGCTGCGTCGCTACGCCGAGCGCCATCCTGACGTGCAGGTGAGGCTCATCGATGTCGTTGGCCCGGAATCGTTCGCGATGCTCGAGCGGGGCGAGGTCCATCTCGTACAAGCGACCGTTCTCGCGCTTGCGGCAGGCGAACAGCGCTTCGCGAGCTATCCGATCGCGCCCATGGAGATGCTGGCCGCGTGCCACCCGCGGATGAAGCTCGGCACGCACGGGGAGGTGGAAATCGACCGCCTTGCCCCTTATCCGTTGCTTCAGGCGACGACTGAGTTCTTCATGCGCAGGACCTTCGATGCGGCATGCCGCATGGCCGGGTTCACGCCGAATTACGTATTGGAATGCCGCTCGCCGCACGCGCTGCTCGCCATGGCCGAGGCCGGACACGGCGTAGCGATCATTCCGTCGGCCTTGCGCGTTCACCGCTACGTTGTACGACGCCTGCGAGTCATGTACCGCGCCAGGCCGGTAGAGGTTCCGTTGGCGATGCTGTGGGACCAGCGGCGCCCACTGCCGGCATACGCCAACCTGTTCTGCGAGATGGTCGCCGAGTACGTGCAGCATGCATTCCCGATCAAGCGGAAATCACGACGGCGTCAGCGGGCCGTCCGTGGGCTTTGACCGCGTCGCGCTGCTGGGGACGCGTTTGGTTTCAGGACTCGTTCCCGCGCTACTTGCCGGGCTCGGCGTCGATCCGATGGTCATGTCACGCATGCGCTCCGCTTGCGGTCAGTCCCAAAACCGGGACCCTAAATGCGACATGCGCGTCATCGCGCTGCGCACCATCGCATTTCATTGGAAGCAGGCGCGAGCCCGCCGACTCGCGTGATCCTGCTCTGGCTTGCGTCGGGTGTTGCCCTTGTCAACGTGCGGTTCATCCCGCGCACGCATGCCGCGTACGATCGCATCGACGCGCAGACTGAATGAGGATTGAAAAGAGCGCCTCATCGACGCGAAGCGCGCAATCCGCCCGAAGGCGACAAGCTCCACCTGGCGCCGGACACCGGGCACTGTTGGTGGTAGCCCATTCCTAACGCGTGGCGAAGGCGAGTGCGGCGATGTCGGCGTCGCGCAGGGTGGTGCCCTCGGCACGCAGGCGGTCGCACTCGTCGTCGCCGAGTGCAGCGCGGGCCAGCGTGTGTGCGCGGTCGATCGCCGCCGCTTCGTTTGGCTGGCGCGTGTCGTCGAGTGCGAGGTAGGCGGCGTCGGCGTAACCCGCCAGCCGGGCCGCCGCATCCGGCCGGCCTTCGAGCGCGGCCAGGAGCGTCAGGTAGTTGGCCCACAGGTGATGAAGATCGAAGCGCGCTGCCTGCTGCCACCCCACCTGGGCGACAAGGCGCGCGGCTTCTAGCTCATCCAACGCCAACCACGCCGCGGTGAGATTGAGTCGCGCCAAGTTGAGCGTGCTTTCGTCGCGGAGGCGCTCTAGCATGGCAACGACCTGCGCGCCGTCGCGCGCGGCCGCCGTTGCATCGCCGGCGGCCAGTTGCGCATCTATCAGGTTTACGAGAGGCGATGGACCGCGAATGCCGCTGGCGCGCTCCACGGCCACTCGCCGGCGCATGTGACGGACGTACTCGGCTGCGTTCCCGCGGAACTTAGCGAGCCCGACTTCCACCTTTACCCCTAAAGCAAGTCGATGCGGCGGCCAGGAGGGGTCTTCGAGCGCACGCATTTCGATGAATGCGGCGGAGCAAGCGTCTGATTCACCCGCGGTCGCCGCCCACTGCGCCAGCAGGCCGAGCGCTCTGCACAGGTAGAACGGATCGCGCCGCTCGACGTTTAGCCCCCTCGCCAGATCCACCGCTCGCTGCGCGGCGTTGCGGCAGCGTTGCCTTTGCGAGAAGCCACCAGTAAAGCCGGAAATCACTTCCCACGCCCGTTGCTGCAAGTATTCTGGCGCGGCCGGGCTGATCAGCGCTTCCAGGCGGTCGGCAAGCGCGCTGCGCTCGGCATGCAGCGTTAAAGGCAACGCTGCCAGCAGCGTCGCCCCGATGGCTAACCCGCGCGGGACATCCGCTTCCGTACTGGCCCAGGCCAGGGCTTCGCGGGCATTGTCCAGATCGAAGGACAGCTTTTTATTCCAGTCGTCTACGCCGATGCTGCCGTCAAAGCGCTCGTCCCAGGCGGCGTCGAAGCGGGTCGCGATGGCCAGCGCGTGCCGTTGCTTTAGCGCCGCGTGCTCGCCCGCTGCAACCAGCCGTTCCAGCGCGTACGCGCGCGGCGACTCGAGCAGCCGGTAGCGCGGGGCGGTGGTGTCGTCGGCATCGGTGCTCAGCACCGCGACCAGCGAGCGATCGACCAGCACCCCCAGCGCGTCGAGCACGGCCCATTCGTCCAGCTCGCCTTCGCCCGCCGGATCGGCCACCACCTGCTGGATCAGCTCCAGCGACGCGCTGCCGGCAAACACGGCCAAGCGCCGGAACACCAGCTGTTCGCGTTCGTCCAGAAAGCCGTGGCTCCATTCGAGCGCCGCGCGCAAGGTCTGCTGGCGCGCCGGTGCAGCCCGATTGCGGCTCGCGTTGAGCAGCTTCAAGCGGTCCTGCATCGAAGACGCCAGCCGCCGCACACCGAGCATCGGTACACGCGCCGCGGCCAGCTCGGTGGCGAGCGCCAAGCCGTCGAGCGCGCGGCACAGCGCGATCACCGCCGGAGCATTGGCATCGGTCAGTGCGAAGCGCGCATCGGCCGCCCGCGCGCGATCTGTGAACAGTGCCACGGCGCCGAACTCCATTGCCTGTGCTGCGGGCAACGGGCGGTCCGGCACGGCCAGCGGGCCGATTCGATACACGCGCTCGCCAGCCAGCCGCAGCTGTGCCTGGCTGGTGACGATCAGGCGCACGCCGGGCGCGGCGTCGCGCAGCGCATCGCAGACACGGGCCACGTCGGCCAGCAGATGCTCGGCGTTGTCCAGCGCCAGCAGCAGGCTCAGCGGCGCCACCGCCGCGACCAGCCCGGCCAGCGGCTCGCCGGTGCCGCCGTGCACGCCCAGCGCCGCCGCAATGGTGCCGGGCAATGCCGCGGGGTCGCTGACCTGCGCCAGCTCCACCCAGCACACGCCGTGCGGATAAGCGCTGCGGCGTGAATCGAGCAGGTGCTGAGCGAGCAAGGTCTTGCCCATGCCGCCAGCTCCGACGATGGTGACGACGCGGTGCTGCTCGATCAGCGTGCCCAAGACCGCCAAGTCGTCGTCGCGGCCCAGCAAGGTGGTCAGCTCGCCGGGCAGGTTGGTGGGCATCGCGGCCGCCACCGGCCGGCTCTCGAGGCTCGGCGGGGGACCGGCGTTGCGCTCACGGGCTACGCCAGGCTGCGCAGCCGCGTCTGCGGCCTGCGCCGCCTCCTCCGCCGGCGCCTCATCGAGCTTGGCCGTGAAGCGGTAGCCGCGCCCGGGAATGGTGGCGATGACATCGCCGCCGACCACTTTGCGCAGCGCGCTGATCTGCGCGGCGAGGTTGTTCTCCTCGACCACCACGTCGGGCCAGACCAGGTCCATCAACGCGTGCTTGCTGACCAGCTGGCCCGCGCGTTCGGCCAGCGCCTGCAGCAGGTCGAGCGCACGCGAACCGAGCGCTGCGGGATCGCCCGCCACCAGCAAACGGCGCTCGTGGGGCTGCAGCTCGAAACGGCCAAAGCGCAGGGCGTGAGTGGCAGTCGGGGTCGTCACGGCCGGGTGCGCGAAGGCACAAAGGTTAAAAGCACCGCGCCACAGCTTACTCGACCACGGGAGCGAAAGCGCGTCGACCGTTCCATCCGACCGATTTGCGTCGACTCATGTTTTACGACGATTCATCCGCGCTTCAGGACTCTGCAGGTGCACTCGACGACATTTGACGTTACGGACTTCACACGAGTCCGCAACCGACGACCAAACGGAGAGCACGATGAATCGATCCGACGTCCGACCGACCGCTGCGTTCACGGGGAGCGGGATTAAAATGAAGCGAAATCGTCTAACATTTGCATTTGTTTTCGCGTTTGGCCTCATTGCAGTAGGCGCTACCGCGCCATCCGCAGAGGCCCACTACTTCGCATGGTCAAACGCTTGTACTTATGCCCCCGATGGTTTTGGAGGATTCAGCTTCAAGCATGCCTGTAACCATCATGATAAATGCTACAGGGACAGGAAAGGTTTCCTAAGTTGCAACAATGCTTTTTGGGAAGACATGATGAGGGAGTGCAACAGGTTTAGTTGGTACGACCCTCGTCAGCCTTTATGCTGGCGCGCGGCCGGTCAATATTGGTATGCCGTCAGCGCATTTGGGAAATTTCGATACTAACGCGGGCGGGGATGTCGGCGTCGCGCATGCTGGCGCCCTCGACCTGCAGTCGGACGTAATTCGGGGTTGCCGAAGTGCCGCGCGGGCGATCTTGCGTGCGCGTTCGGTGGCCGCGCGTTCGTTGCCCAGGCGAGATTGATCGAGGATGCGGTAGACGGTATCGGCATAGCCCGACAGCCGAGCCGCGGCAGGCTAGCGAGCGCCGCCCAACGCCAGGTAGTCGGCCCACGACGGGTGGCTGTCGAAGCGCGCGGCGTGCTGCCAGCCCGCGTATGCGACATGGCGTGCTGCGCAGTCGCGTCTGCAGGGGGCGCCGCCTCCGCCGCCGGCGGCTCATCGACTTGGCCGTGAAGCGATAACCGCGCCCGGGAATGGTGGCGATGACATCGCCGCCGACACCTTGCGCAGCGCGCTGATCTGCGCGGCGAGGTTGTTCTCCTCGACCACCACGTCGGGCCAGACCAGGTCCATCAACGCGCGGGGCTGCAGCCGATGCGCGGCCACGCAACAGCCCACTTTTCAGAACGTTTCATCCGCGTTTCAGGACTCTACCGGCGGCCTCGCCGACACTGGAGTCATGGAGTCGTGAGCGGTCAAAACCAACGTAGGCCAGCGGTAAGCGGTGGCCGATAGCGAGCCGTTCTGATCGTTGCGTCTTTGGACGAGGCGGGAGTCCACTTCCATTCCGCCAGATTCGCCGAGCCTTGGAGCGCGGCACTAGGAGTGAATCATGAAGGTCAAGACGAACCTGAAGTTAGCGGTAGCGATCATTTCGATCTTTATCATGGCCGGAAACGTTCGAGCCGAGCATGTTCGGCATCTTCCTGGACCGGCGACTCAGCAACAGATCCGTGAAGCGCAACAAATCGCGCACATGAAGAACATTTTGGTACAACTCCAAGCGGAACAACGACGACTACAGGCGGCACAACTACAACAGCAAGCGGGACGTGGGCAATATGTCCCGTTGGCGTCGGCCCTGCATGCTAGCGTGTTGGGTGGCAACTCCAGTTCTGGCGGCTTAGGATCGACCTATATCGGCGG
Organism: Casimicrobiaceae bacterium; assembly: GCA_035536655.1. Lineage (GTDB taxonomy): Bacteria > Pseudomonadota > Gammaproteobacteria > Burkholderiales > Casimicrobiaceae > VBCG01. Next base: position 2,790 of record DATLNR010000137.1, on the reverse strand, counting down.
CACTCATGGGGGCTTGGGATCGACCTATATCGGCGGTGTCTCGGCGTATTCCGAACGACTCAGGCAAATAGAACGGATGAGTCCGCAAGCGCGGCAACTGGCCCTCGCGCTCGAGGCGGATCGCACTCGGAGGGAGGATATCAACATGAAAGTGAACGTGTTCGGCACCCACGTCTACCGGCGGTAAGAGGTGACCGATAGCGAGCCGTCGTCGCGTTTTGGACGAGGCGAGTGCAGTTCCATTCCGCGACGTTCCCAAGCAGCTCGTCGCCCGGCGCACGAGGGGTAATCATGAAGGTCACGTCACCGTTACAAGTGATTGGTCCTGCTCTGCAGCTGTAAGGCGATTTTGAGCCCGAGCACGGACCTGAGCCGGGCCGGCCCATTCAGTGACTAGGACCGGTGACGTCGGTCGCGTCTGACCACTGATGCGCTAGTTTGACGGGTCAGTGTGAAGCAAGCACAGCTGAGGGCGACGCATGATTCATCCGGTCCACGATTTCATCTTCTGGTGACTACCGGGGAGTTCATTCCGCTTCGATCGATCGTTGCGCTGTCGGTCGGAGCCTGCGGCTCTGCGGCGGCGTTGCGCGTGTGCGATCCGCTGCTGCCCTACCTCGCAACGGAATACGGCGTCGGCCTCGGCGCGGCGGCTCAAACCGTGACCGGCTTCGCCGTCGCATACGGCGTGCTGCAGCTCGCCTACGGCCCGATCGGGGATCGTTATGGCAAGTACCGGGTCGTCACGCTCGCCACTATCGCCTCCGCACTGACGTCGCTTGCATGCGCGCTCGCGCCGACGCTTCCCGCGCTGGTAATCGCACGGATGTTTGCCGGCGCCACCGCCGGGGCACTCATTCCGCTCTCGCTCGCATGGATCGGCGATACGGTTCCGTACGAACGCCGGCAACCGGTGCTCGCACGCTTTCTCATTGGTCAGATGTTCGGCGTTGCGCTTGGCCAGGTGCTGGGTGGCGTCGGCGCCGACTACCTCGGCGCGGGACCCGTGTTCGTCGTATTGTCCGTGTGGTTCACCGCGACAGCGTGGCTCATGTGGCGATTCAGGCCCTCACGACCTGAGACGCTGCAGCGCGCGCCGGGCAGCATTGCAAAGCGATTCGTGTCGGTTCTTGAGGTTCCCTGGTCCCGGGTCGTGCTGCTGACCGTATTCGCCGAAGGAGTCCTACTCGTTGGCGCGCTTGCGTTCGTTCCCACGCACCTGCATCGCGCGTACGGACTGCCACTGACGGCGGCAGGCTCGGTGGTGATGCTTTTCGCCGTGGGCGGCTTCGTGTATGCGACGGTTTCGCCTATGCTTGTGCGGCGATTGGGCGAGCCGGGCCTCGCGACCGGTGGCGGGATTGTGCTGGCACTGTGCTTCGCGGGCATCGCGCTCGGATCGATGCCCCTGATAGCCGTTGCAGCCTGCCCTATGGCGGGCCTCGGCTTCTACATGCTGCATAACACGCTGCAGGTGAATGCCACGCAGATGGCGCCTGCACAGCGCGGCAGCAGCCTCGCGTTGTTTGCATGCGTCCTCTTTGTCGGACATGCGGTCGGCGTAACGCTCGCCGGCCTGCTCGCGGAGCGCTTCGGCACTGCGCCAGTGATTGCCGGCGCGGGTGCCCTGCTCCTTGCAGTCGGTTTGACGTTCGCTGCCGCGCGCCGACGCAACCCTGACTGCATAGTCTAGGGCGAGAACTCTCGGCCTTGGACGGAGCCGTGCGCGTGCGCGGCCGATAGCTTGGTGTCGCGACGGGTTATCCGTTGCGTCCACAGCGGCTAGGTCTCCGCGTCGAATCTGCAGACTAGCCATCGACTGCAGTGCGCGCAGGCGAACCGGGTCGTCGCCCGCATGGAGGAGACGCATGCCATCATCGACGGCGCGTTGCGCATCCCTTTTCCGATCCGAACAATTGCAGTCCCGCTGCCGTCATCGCGAAATCGGTGAGAATGGAATCCTGCCCGCTCAACCAACCTCGGCTGCGCTGCCGGCTCGAATCGCCTGGCACCTGGACGACCGAAGCATTTTTTTCAACCCGAACCTATGCAAGGAAGGACGACATGGCCGACGAACAGATTGTGAAATCCCCGCAAGAGAAGCTTCAGGACACGCTTTCGCAGTTGAAGGAAATGGAGCACTACTCGCAGGCGAACATCGAAAAGCTTGCTGCGCTGTGGCTCGAAGTCAGCGAGCAGAAGGGCAAGAAGCCATACGAGAAAATGATCGACGAGGTCCTGAGCCGGCAGAACCAGTTCCAGGAATCGATCGTCGCCCTGATCGAGGCCTATGAAGAGGATATAGCGAAGCTGAAGGGATAGGACTCGAGGCCCTTGGTATCGCTACCGGCGCCGCGGTTCGAGATCGTCCGGGAGATCGAGCCCGGATCCGTCCGGGGCATGCTCGATACGCGCGAACTCTGCGTTGACCCGGAGACTTTCGCCACAAACGTTCCAGATAACCGGGGTACCTGATTCGATCACTCACGCGCAGGCGTTTCGTGTGCGCTACGTGTGCACTGGCGGAACGCCCTCGAGAGGCGTGGCGGCGCGGGGCGCGCAGTCGAGCGCAGCATGTAGCATCGGGACGACTGCGAAATGCGAAGCGATCCAGAATCTATTGGACCGACTGAGCGTCGAAAACTCGATAGAAGTGAATGACTTGACGCATCGACTTTGCGTTGCGCCGATGATGGACTGGACCGACCGCCACTGTCGGTATTTCCATCGATTGATCACGCGTCGCGCGCGCCTGTATACGGAGATGATCACTGCGCCGGCGCTTGCGCA
>DATLNR010000136.1:0-39482 GCA_035536655.1 Casimicrobiaceae bacterium | reverse complement strand
AAACACATCCGTACTTAGATAGCGCAGGCCGGAATCCACGATGAGCGTGGCAACGGTAGCGCCGGCGCCAAGGCGCTTCGCGACGGCGAGCGCGGCGACGATGTTCGCGCCAGTCGACGTGCCAGCGAAGATCGCTTCTTCCCGGGCGAGCCGTCGCGCCATCGCCTTGGCCTCGTCGGTCGAGACGGTGAGGATTTCGCTGACTTCATCGGGTTTCCATAGCGGGGGCACGAAGCCCAGCCCAATGCCTTCGATCTTGTGCGAGCCCGGCGGCTCGCCCGACAACACCGCAGACTCTTCGGGCTCCACCGCGAAGACCATGAGATCAGGCTTCTCGCGTTTTAGGGCCCTGCTCATACCGTGGATGGAATGCGCAGTGCTCACCGTGTGCACCAACGCATCTATCCTGCCTTCCGTCTGTCGCCATAGCTCGTCGCCGAGTCCGAAATATCCCGCCGCGCCGTCCTCGTTTTTGAGTTGATCGGCCCACCAGTGGCCCGGCCGACGACTGATTTCCCCGGCCTTGGCGATCATCGCTTGGATCAGCTCCTTGGTGATCTTCTTGTTGTCGCTCGGAACATCGGTGATCTCCGCGCCATAAGCCCGCATCGTCCAGCGCTTCTCGTCGCTGAAAGCGTCCGAGAAAGCGAAATGCGACTTGTAGCCGAGCGCGCGCGCGACGAACGCCAGCGATATCCCAGTGGTTCCGGCCGTGTATTCGACCACCGTGCCGCCCGGAGCGAGCAGCCCCGACGCGGCGGCGCGCTCGATCAGCGTCCGCGCAAGCCGGTCCTTCATGCTGCCGGTCGGATTGGCGGATTCGAGCTTTGCAACGATTCGCGCGCTACCCCCGGGGACGAGGTACCGCAATTCGACGAGCGGCGTATTGCCTATGGCGTCCAGCACGTGATTGCGGTCAGGCATCGTGATATCCAACCGTGTCTGATTCGACAGGCGAGCAACTAAATGAACGCGCAGCACTTGCGTCGCAGCCCAATCGCGTTGCCAATACGCATCACGCACCGGTTCGCAAGGGTCCCGCGCATGCCGTCCGACGCTCGCTACTTCGGGTGAGCCAACTCCATTCTCACGACCATCTTATTGCACAAATAGACGAACACAACCGTTCATCTCGAGCACATTACGGGCAATGTGCGCGTTCTGCAGATCTTCGCTAGTTCGTCGCTCCGGCCCAACTGCTGGTAGCATCGGGCGTCCTCGATCCATGACCGCCCTGCGCGGGCGGAAAATCCAACGCATGAAGATCCTCCTGACGAGCCTGGCCTTGGCGCTGGGCGTGATGCCTGTCCTGGCGTCGGCTGAAACAGGCCGCTACATCGTTAAATTCACCGAAGGCCGATCGCAAGGTGCCGTGAACGCGCTGCATGCCGCAGGCGCTCGGGTCGTCCTGAACCTCGGTCCGCAGAATGCAGTCGCGGCGCACATCCCCGAGCAGGCTCTCGCCGGCCTGTCGCACAACCCGAACATCGAGTACATCGAGGAGGACGTCCTCCGTACGCCGATGGCGCTGTGGAACGACACCGCGCCGGCGGGTGGCGGCGAGACGACCCCCTACGGCGTGCAGATGGTGCAGGCCGACAAGGTGATCTCGAACAACGCGGCGGCGAAGAAGATCTGCATCATCGACTCCGGCTATTCCGAGCAGCACGCCGATCTTGCGGATGGCGTTGGCTCCACCAATGTGAGCGGCTCGGGCACGTGGAACAAGGACTCGTGCGGCCACGGTACCCACGTGGCGGGCACGATCGCGGCGATCAAGGGTGGCGGGGGCGTGGTCGGCGTGAATCCCGGGGCCAGCCTGCACATCGTGAAGGTCTTCGGCAACGACGCGCTCGCGAGCGGCAATTGCGATTGGACCTATTCGTCGAATCTCGTCGGCGCGCTCAACGCGTGTACGGCTGCCGGCGCTAGCATAGTCAGCATGAGCCTCGGCGGGAGCTTCAAGAGCCGCACCGAGGAAAACGCCTTGAAGAGTGCCTCCAACAACGGCGTGCTATCCATTGCCGCCGCCGGCAATGGCGGCAACAAGGCGACGAGCTATCCGGCCGGATACGCCTCGGTCATGTCGGTGGCCGCGGTCGATGCCGACGAGAACGTCGCCAGCTTCTCGCAGCAGAACCGCGACGTGGAGATCGCTGGACCCGGTGTGTTGGTGCTCTCCACGGTTCCGTGGCTCGAGACGAACACGCTGACCTCCGGCAAGGACACGGTTTCGGGCGGCCACGTCGAGTTTTCCGGCCGCGGTATCGTCGACGGCACGCTGGCGGATGGCGGCCAGTGCACTGCGACCAACACCGCCGCATGGTCAGGGCGCGTGGTTCTCTGCCAGCGGGGCACCAACAGCTTCAACGAGAAGGTGCAGAACGTGCAGTCGAGCGGCGGGGCCGCCGCGGTGATCTACAACAACGTCGCGAGCGACGCGACCTGCGGCGATTTCGTCGGCACGCTCGGCGCGGGCAACAGCAGCACGATCGCTGCCATCACCGTGAGCTGCAGCGACGGCGCGACCGGCCTCGCACACGTCGGCCAGACCGGGACCGTGAACAGCAGCGTGACCTACGCCGCCAGCGGTTACGAAGCGTGGGACGGCACGTCGATGGCGACGCCGCACGTTTCGGGCGTGGCCGCGCTCGTCTGGGGGTGCAACCCCGGGGCGAGCGCCGCCAAGGTCCGTACGGCGCTGACCTCGACGGCGAAGGACAAAGGTGCCGCGGGCCATGACATCGCATATGGCTACGGCATCGTGCAAGCGAGGGCCGCGACGTTATCGCTGGGTAACACGAACCGCTGCACGATCGTCACGCCCTGATCAAGCAACCGCACCGACAACAAGCCTCCGGAGCGATCCGGAGGCTTTTTCGCTTGCTCCTCGCGATCGTGGCGATCGCGCCCGTCGTGGTGTCCTCAAACGGAATCCGGGAACACACCGCTGAGGTCACGTTGCGCGGCACGCTGCGAACCGGCGTCATGGCGATCGGCGCCGAGACCACGGGCATCACGCTCACCACGAAGGACGGCGTGACGTGGGAGCTTCAGCTGACCGGGGCTCAGAAGGCGAAAGCGGAAAAGCTGGCCGGCAAGAGCGTCGCCGTCGCCGGCATCGCGCGCGAAAAGCCGGGCGTGGAGATCCGCAAGCGCCGCATCCTCGAGGTTCGCCGCCTCGCGCCCGCGCCAGGGGACTAGGAGGCGGACCGACCGTGCCTTCGCCGCCGGCAACGAGCGCCGGCGCCATCAAGCACGACGGCCAGCTATTCGTCGAGCTCGACGTAGCGTCGGCTCGCCGCATCCTCCGCCATGTCGATCATGCAACGATAGTGCGACACCGGCAGGACGTCGACGCCCGTAATGAGGAGGTCCTCGCGTATCGTCGCGAGTCGAGGATCGGCGAACGCGCGACACAGCCCTGCCACGAGCCGCTCGCGTAACCCGGGCGGCGCGTCGATGCGCGTGACGTAAGGCAAACCGGGGGCGCGTGCTGTCCAGCCGACGATGCGCGTTGCTGACACTGTCTCGAGCCGGCATCGGCGGAAGAGCTCGTAGGAAACGCAATCGATGGCCGCAACATCGGACTTGCCGCACACGATGTCGTTCAGGCTTTGGGCATGGCCGCCACTGACGGTGACCGACCCGAAGAAAGATCCGTTTCGCGCAAGGGGCGCGACGTGCGCGCGCAGCGCGTTGTATCCCGAGTGTGAGATGCGGCCGTTGATCGAGCAGCGTGCACCACGCAAACCTTCGACGCAGCGAACGGGCGAGTCGACCGCGACCACGATCACGCTACAGTAGCTCGAGCCGTCACACCCCGGCGCGGCGTAGCGCGGCGTCAACAGGTATTGCAGGCGATTCGCCCACGCGTGCACCATGGGGAACCCGCACGCTTGCGCGAGCAACAGATCGGGCGCGCTCCACAACGCGTCGAAGGGCGTTTCGCGATCGAGTGCGTCGGGCACGTCGCTCACACCCTCCGCGCGCAACGCCCGGGCAACACCGTCCCACCACGCGTCGACCGTCGGACGAAGCTCGGGCGGGTCGTACATCGGGAGACCGGCCCTCATCGCCGCTCGCCCCTGGTACCGCCCCCTTGTTGCACAATAGCGGCGCTCCCGCACGTGCCTCGGCCGTCACCGCCGGCCGTCGGCGTCTCCAGCTCAACGCTCTCAGAGGGCGAGCGCTTGAACACGACCGTTCCGGAATCCGTTTCTTACGTCGTCGTCGGCGCAGGCATCCATGGCCTATCCACCGCCTGGCACCTGGCGATGGAGCTTTCGCGCAGGGCCACCGGTTCCGGTACTGACGTCATCGTCGTCGACAAAACCGGGCCGGGCGCCGGAGCATCGGGCATCGCGTGCGGCTGCGTTCGCAATCTTTACATGACAGAGCCGATCCACGCCATTCTTCGCCATTCCGTCGACGTGTGGACGTACGATCCGGTGGCGTTCGGATTCCAGCAGGTGGGGTACGTGTCCGCGGGCGAGGCGAACCAGGCGGCGGATTACGAGCGACTGCACGCGAGCCAGCACCGGGTGGGCTATCCGTCGAACCTGTACTTCGGCGCCGACGCGAGGACGTTCCTTACGTCCATCTGGCCGGACTTCAAGATCGCGGGTATCGACGTCGTGCTGCACGAGAAAGTGAGTGGTTATGCGGGCACACGACAGGCAATCGCGGGTCTCGCGCAGAAGTGCCGTGATCACGGCGTGCGCATCGTTTCGGGTGTCGAGGTCAACGGCTATGAAACGACCGGCGGACGCGTTACGCGTGTGCTCACGAGCGCGGGCGACATTCGCTGCGACGCCGTCGTGTTGGGCCTTGGCGCGTGGACACCCAAGCACTGGGCGATGCTCGGCAAACCGTCGACGATCGACGCGCGCTATCCGGACGGCAGTTCAGTACGCAAGGACATGTGGACTTACTGGCGGCTCCTCGAAGGCGAGGTCTACGTGGACCGGCCGTATCGCACCGCCGGCGACCTCGACCCGCCGGTGCTGCATGTGGAACTCATGAACACGCCGGTGATCGAGCCCTCGAGCAAGCGCATGCTTGCCGATCACCTGTACGTGTACTGGAAGAATGGTGCCGAACGCATGGATCGTCCGGGCGTACAAGGCGGAACGATTCCAATCAGGATAGGGCCCAACGCCGTGACCGATCCCTACGGTCATGACAACGACGCGTACCAGGCCGAGCCCGAGTTCGCCGACTACCTCACGGCGGCGATGGGCCAGCTCATGGGTCGCTTCGAGGGCGCGCGCAGAAATTTTCGCGAGCGGCGCAACGGCGGCATCGGCGCATTCACGCCGGACAACGTACCCATTTTCGATTTCATCGCGCCCAACGTGTACATGATTGCCGACAGCAATCATGGCTTCAAGATGACCGGCGTAGGCAAGCTCGTCGCGCGCTTGCTCGCGTCGGGAGAGCGCGTCAGCGAGTTGACACCGTTCACGTTTGACCGTTTCGCGAACGGCAGGACGTTCGGCGCGAGCAACAGTCATTGTCCGTGGGTGTGACGACAGCGGCTGCATCGAAACCTGCCGCGCGCCGCGGCCTCCTCGAACGGCTGGCGGACGGCCCCGTCATCTGCGCGGAAGGCTATCTATTCGAGCTGGAGCGGCGGGGCTACGTACAGGCCGGCGCGTTCGTGCCCGAAGCGGTGCTCGACCATCCGCAGGTCGTTGCGTGCGTTCACCGCGACTTCGTCCACGCGGGATCGGATGTCGTCGAGGCGTTTACGTACTACGCTCACCGCGAGAAGCTCCGCATCGTCGGCCGCGAGCACGACCTCGAGCGCATGAACCGCGATGCGTTGCGAATTGCGAGGGAGGTCGCCTACGATACCGGTGCACTCTTCGCCGGAGACATCTGTAACACGAACATTTACGAGCCAGGCGACGCGCGTACTGTCGACGCATCGCGTGCGATGTTCGAGGAGCAAGTCGCGTGGGCTGCGGACGCGGGCGTCGACTACGTGATCGCGGAAACGTTCTCGTACGCGGCGGAAGCGAAGCTCGCGCTGTCGACAATCAAGGCGGCCCGCCTGCGCGCAGTGGTGACGATGGCGATCCACCGCGAGCCGAAAACTCGTGACGGCATGGCGCCGGAGGATTGCTGCAGGATGCTGGCCGACGCCGGTGCCGACGTCGTCGGCTTGAACTGCATCCGCGGACCGCGCACGATGTTGCCGTTGATCGAGCGCATCGTGCGCGCGGTCGACGTGCCGGTCGCGGCATTGCCGGTTCCTTTTCGCACCCATGATGGCGAACCCACGTTCCAGTCGCTGCGCGATCCAGAATGCCAGTGCATTCCCGGCGGCATGCCGTTCCCCGTCGCGCTGGAGAGCTTCACCTGCAACCGATTCGAGATTGCGGAGTTCACGAAGGAGGCCGTGGCCCTCGGCGTCCGCTACATAGGGCTTTGCTGCGGCGCCATGCCGCATCACGTGCGGGCCATCGCCGAGGCACTCGGCCGCAAGCCGCCCGCTTCTCGCTACTCGGCCGACATGTCGAAGCACGCATACTTTGGCACCGACGCGCAGTTGAGAACCTCGAACCGCAGCTTTGCCAAGGAGCTCTGAAGTCGGCGCAAGCGTCGCTGGCAAGTCGCTGATGCGGCCCGACTGTCGGCGGGAGCGACTGTCACAGGACCGGCCTCAGGCAGCGACCTCGCTAAACTATTGGCCATCAAGATGCGAATAGACAGGCGACGCCAATCTATCTCGATCGATTCAGGGTTTCAGGCCGAAGAGCCGTCGTAACCGGCGGCGGTCGAGGCATCGGTCTTGCCTGCGCGGAAGCGTTGGCGGAAGCCGGTGCGGAGGTATGCATTGCGGACTCCGATGCGGCGAATGCTCGACAGGGCGTTGAATCGTTGTGCGCGAAAGGCTATGAGCCTCGGTCGATCATCTTCGACGTGACCGACCCCCGCCGCGTGACCGAGGAAGCCGACGAGCTGAACCGTCGATGGGGCCTCGTCGACATTCTCGTCTGCAATGCGGGAATAGCGCGCAGCGATACGCCCGCCGAAACCGTCACCGATGAGCATTGGCGCAACGTCGTCGACGTCAACTTGAACGGCGTGTTCTGGTGCTGCCGCGCATTCGGCCGGCATATGCTCGAAGCGCGACGTGGCGCGATCGTCAATGTCGGTTCGATGTCGGGTTTCATCGTCAACCGACCGCAGCCGCAGAGCTACTACAACGCCTCGAAGGCGGCGGTTCATCACTTGACGCGCTCGCTCGCCGCCGAATGGGCGGGACGCGGCGTTCGCGTCAACGCGGTGGCGCCGACCTACATCAACACGCCGCTCAACGCGTTCGTCCACGAGAAACCGGAGATGCATGCGGCGTGGATTGGCGGAACGCCGATGGGCCGCATGGGCGAGGTCGAGGAGATCGCATCCGTCGCGCTCTTTCTCGCCTCCGATGCGGCAAGCTTGATGACCGGCAGTGTTGTCGTCGTCGACGGCGGCTATACGTGCTGGTGACTGACGGACCCATTATTGACCAACGACCGTCGCACGGTCGAGCCGAAATCGGCATCGTCAGCCCGTCAAGGTCCGGACGATTCGAGACTGGAGCGACGCGCTAGCGGCGACGGGTTGGTGCACTCGCGGTTTCGGTTTTCGGCGCGCGGTTGCTTTGCCACTGCGCATCCCGGTCGCTCGCAATCTCCGCCATCGACCGCTTTGTAAGCGCCGAGCGATCATCGCTCGCGGCCGAGATCGGCTTCATGCTCGTGCCGACCTTCGACAACGACCAGGTTTTCTCGCCGCGCTCGGGGTTGCGTTCCAGCAGCCACTCGCCTTTGAGCTTCGTGCCGGCCAGGAACATTTGCAGCCGACCTTTCCAGTAGTTCCCGTCGATCAGGTCGCATGTGCCGATGTCCCACACCATGACCGTTCCGCCGCCGTACTGGCCGTGCGGGATGATGCCTTCGAACGTCAGATACTCGAGCGGATGGTCTTCGGTCGCGATCGCAAGGCGCGACTCGTTCAGTGCGTACGGCATGCCCTTTGGCACCGACCACGATCGCAGCACGCCTTGCGACTCGATGCGAAGGTCGTAATGGAGATGACTTGCTGCGTGCTTCTGCACGACGAATCGGCGGCGTGCGCCCTGGCGGCTGCGACGGGGCAAAGGCGCCGATTCGGGCGCAGGCTCGGGCGTCCTGTCGAATCGTCGTTGCTCGGCGTACGCACGAAGGCTTGCGGCTGAACGGACGGCGCCCGCGGGCCGCTTTGCGGTCATGAACGCTGCCGGCAGCTCTTGCTTCAACGTGAGAACGGGCGCAAACAGATCGCCGACGTCGTGAAGTCGATCGATCGCTGCTGCGGCGTTGAAGTACAACGAATCCGACGCGCCAGGGGCCAGCGCCTGTTGGAGTTCGACCCAAGTCACCGGCATCGATACGTACGGCCGATGGCGCTTCGCGCGGAGCGAGTAGACCGACACCGTCGTCTTGTGATCGGCGTTCTGACTCCAGTCGATGAACACCTTCTGCTCGCGAAGCGCTCGAGCCATGTCGGCGACGACCAGGTCCGGATGCTGTTCGGCGATCAAGCGGGCGACGGTGTTGGCAAACGGCTGCGTGTTCGTGTAGTCGATTGGCGTATTGAGCGGCACATAGACCTGGATTCCCTTCGATCCGGAGACCTTGGGAAACGACTCGAGCTCCAGACGATCCAGCATGTCCTTGAGCAGGAACGCAACTCGCGCGCAGGTCAGGATGTCGCTTCGCTCGCCGGGATCGAGATCGAACACGATCGACGTCGGCGTGTCGATCGCCGTCGCGCGATGCAGGAACGGATGGATCTCGAGGCTTGCAATGCTCGCGACCCACGCAAGCGTCGCTCTATCGTCGATGACGATGTAACGGATCGGCGGCTCGTCGCGACGACGGCGCGCGACGGCCGTCGTTCTCACCCACGCCGGCGTGAAGGCCGGAGCGTCCTTCTCCCAGAACGATTCGCCGTGGATGCCCTCAGGGTATCGCTTCAGCGCGACCGGTCGCCCTTTCAGGTGAGGCAGCAGGAAACGCGAGACACCGACGTAGTAGGCGACGACGGCTTGCTTGGTGAAGCGCGCCGCCGGATACAGGATCTTGTCCGGATTCGCGATCGCGACGGCGCGCCTGGCGATCCGTACCGTTGCTTCCATGCCACGAGAGGTGAACGCCCGACCGCGTCGTCAGGCAACACCTTCCACCGTGTAATGGACCGTCATGATGCGTATGCGATCGTCGCGGATCAGAAGGCTGTCGGCGCCGTCACGCACGATGGCGAGTGGTCTTCGAAGATCTCTATTGTCGTGCGTGCCATGGGCGATCACCGGTCGCGCGCCGGGCTTGGCTTCGTCGATCATCGTAACGCCGGAATCGCGTCCCCTTGCGCTCGTCGCTATCGGAAATCTACGAATCGTGATCGCTGCGCTTTGGCGGCCGCGGCGTTTCTTAAATGCCGGCGCCGTTCTTCGCTAGCCGCTGATCAACGTTGAGTCTTTTTGCGGCGAGCCGAAGTGTCCGTGTCAGGCGCTCGTTTCGCGGGCGTCGAGTGCGTCCGTTGAATCTCGTCCATGACGGTGATCGTGTTCTCGGCGGCCCGCATCTCGGAGCGTTGGGAGAGCGACCGAAGGTATTTTTTCGATGGACGTCGCGCCTTCTTGCGCAGCTCGGAGTGACGCCGGGCGATGCGCCGGACGTACGTGAGAGCGACGAGCAGCGCGACGAGCGTGGGGACGCCGTAGACCAGGTCCATGCGCTGCGACGATACGCAGCTGCCACGCACTTCGCCAGTTGCACAGCGCGGCTAACACCGTGTTCGCGACAGTCCCTGTGACCCCGGGCAGAGTGGCAAGACGTTCGCCGCTCGATCGACGACGGCGCGTCTGGCCTGGCGGCCGGGCGCCGCGTCGTCCAGAAACCGACGCGGAAACCAGCCACGAACCGATGGGCGGCTTACGCAGACGCCCCACATGATGCCGTTGGACGACTCCCGTCAGCGGCGGCGCCGCCGCCCGCCCGACGGAATTCCCCGAGGAGACTTGATGGATGCGTTCGCGATCACCGGCGTTAGCCCGAACCACGAATGGTTTCGCGTTCAGGCTGCCGTCGGTGGCATCGAGTCGCGGGCACGGCTCTTTCCCCGGGTGCACGTCCTGCGCTCCGCCGACATAGCGGATCTGGCCTCCGGCGGCCGTCGCATCTACTTCCAGCAGACGGAAGCCGGCGCGTCGCTCGTACCGCTCGCGCGCGAGGATGCCGCGGCGTTCGACGCGGCGCACCTGCCGATCGAGGACGTGTCGCGCTTCGCGTTTCTCGAAAGCGCGACGGAGGAGGACATCCGCTACCTCCTCGACATTCGCCACGGGCGCGTGCCCATTGGCGTTGGGACGGATGCGCTCGAGCGCCTGGAGTCGCTCGAATGGATCGAGCGCGACGGCGAAAGCGACTATCGGTTGACGGCGATCGGGCAGGACCTGCTACGTCATCGGCTGAGCTAGCCTGCACGCCTGCCAGAGTCCCGGGCCAGCGTTTTCGGGACGCTCGCCTTCGCGCTTGTAGACAACGACTCGTCGACACGTCCGACAACCGGACGTGCCGAATGCCGCTTAACCCAGCGGCGATGAACGCTTAACGTCGCTTCATGTCCGTTACACGAAGGCAACGAAAATGACCGGACTGATTCGATCGTGGATCGACTGGAAAAGCCCGAACGCGGCCCCCTGGCGCGAGCGCCTTATTGCCGACTCGAGCGTCTGGGTGGTTTTCGTGATCCTGGCATTGCTCGTCGGCCACTGACGCCGGCCTCGACGACCGAGCGGCAACACGCGAGGGGCGTGCCATGATGACGGCGGATAGCGCAACGCTCGCCCTGTTGTTGTTGATGGCGGGCATGGGCGTCGTGCTCGTCGCGCTGCAAGTTCTGCGGACGCGTTCGCTCGCGCTGGCTTCGAGCCGATCAACCGGTTCCGCGACCGGTCAACGCGACGCGCCGCCAATCAGAGGCGAAGCGAAGCAAACGCTGCAGGAAGCATGTCGCAAGCTCGATACGGCCGTCGAATGCGGCAAAGCGCTCACCGTCGCGAGTGAGCGCATCCCCGAGCTCGACATGATCGCGCCGGCATTGCTCGAGGAGTTCCTGCAATCGGTCAAGCTCAAGGAGAGCGAGAAGGCTGCGATCCGGAGCGCCGACGACAAGACGCTGCTCTATTCGAAGCTGGGTGTTCGCGATTACGTCGTCGACGCGAAGGCGGCGTGCGTCGATCTTCGCGACCATGTCGAAAGGCATGCGCGGGCGTGGCCTACTGATGTCGCGGAGAACCTGCGCAAGCTTTCGGATCTGTTGTGGACTTACGTCCAGCTGAAGGAGCTGGGCCGCGGCGTGGAAACCGGCGCGATCGACGTCAAGGCGGCGCAACAGGTCACTGCCGAGATCGAACCGCTGTATCAGTCGATCCAGGCGCAGGCCTGCGCGCACGGCATCGCCTTCGGATCGGCCGCCGTTGCGCGAAGCTGAAAGCCCGGCTACCGCTTCGTCGCAAGGAACGGAAAAGGATTGATCGCCGTTCCTCTCGACCACGCGCGTTCGGGCGTGAGTTTGAAGATCGCGAAATGCAGATGCGGCGCGTCGCGCGGTGCGTTTCCGGTGCTCCCGACGTAACCGATGATGTCGCCGCGCTTGACGAAAATCCCTTCACGCATCCCGTCGGCATAGCGATCGAGGTGCGCGTAGTAGTAGCTGAAGCGATCATCGCGATCGAACTGGTAGATCGTCAAGCCGCCGAGCACGCTCGTGAACAGCTTGACGATGCGGCCATCGTCGACGGCGACGACCGGCGTTCCGCGCGGCGCGGCGATGTCGATCGCCTCGTGGGCCTTGATGCCGCGGCGGTCATCGAACGTGTCGAGCAGCGATGCGCGCGTCACGCCCTGCACGGGAATCAACAGACGCCGGCTTTCGAGTGCGCGCTGATCGTGATCGGTGACGTCGGCGGCATTGTTGCGTCCCGACTGAGCCGTTGCCGGCGGGGCCGGCGCGGCGGCAGCCGCCGTTTGCACCGCGACGATCAGGCATGCCAACACAGCCCATGCGCGCGCCTGCGCGAAGTTGATCTGCCCAATGGCGAAGCTGCGACGCTTCAGTCGACGACCTCGAGAACGAGGCCGGCCGAGGCCATGGCGGAGAGCTTCAGCGCGTCCCAGTTCGTCAGGTGCACGCAACCATGCGTTTCGATGCGCCCAACTTTCGACGGCTCCGGCGTGCCATGGATGCCGTAATGCGGCTTGGTCAGCCCGAACCAGACGACGCCGACCGGATTGTTCGGGCCGGGCGCGAGCTTCGCTTTCTGATGATGCGGCTTTGCGTCCCACATGAGCTGGGGATCATAGTAGAACGCAGGGTCGCGCACTTCGTTCGTCAGCTTGTATTTTCCCGGTGGCAGCGGGTCACGCCGACCGCCGAGGCTGATCGGGAACTGCGCGAGCACCTTTGCCTCGCCGTCGAGCACTTTCAACACGCGGTCGGAGCGATCGAGGGCGAGCGATGCGGCTTTCGGAAGCTTGTCCACGTCGACGTTCGGCACCAGCCATTGGCTGCTGCCCTTGAGCGCCTTGCCGGGGTTCATGTCACGCAACAGTTGCGGGCTTGCATGGAATCGCTCGCCGAGCGCTTCGTGCGCGTTCTCGTAGGACATCGACGCGAGCTTTGCGCGCTCCATGATGTCGGCCGGTATCGATTGGAACGGCCCGCCGAGATCCTTTTCCGCGAGTACCAAGTCGCGTACGACCGGCGCGTCGCTGCCCAACGCTTGCCACGTCGCAGCGTCGACCCGACCCGACGGAGCAATCCCTCTTGCGTGCTGGAATCCGACGACCGCTTTGCGCATGTTCTCGCCGAAGCCCCCGTCGATCTCGCCCACCGAAAAGTTCGCGCGATCGAGCAGGATCTGGGCACGGATGACTGCCGGACCCCGAGCGCCGCGGGTGAGCAAGGGCGGCGACGGATCGCCGTCGCGCAATGCCTCGAACGACGCTTTCGGAGCCGCCTTACGTGCGACTTCCGCTGCGGCCAGCGGCGCACTCGTCGCAAACATCGTGGTTACGATCAGCAAGGCTGGCGCCAACGTCTTCATCGATCAACTCCGTCGTCGAGCGCGATGCTGAACGCAAGGGCGGGGCCACGGAATCGGTCGCCCGCTGTGGACGTTGTCAGCGGCCTCTGACCGGCGCTGCGATAATCGGTCCTCCTTTGCTCAATGCCAGCCGGTCATGGACGCTGCCGCTCTCGAATCTCGCACGACCGCCCAATGGGACGAAGAAATCGTGCCGCAACTGACCGATTACATCCGCGTGCCTGCGAAATCGCCGCACTTCGATCCGGCGTGGGCGGCCAACGGCCACATCGAAAGAGTCGTCTCGCAGGCGGACGCGTGGGTACGCCAGCAGCCGGTGAAAGGCCTGCACTGCGAGATCGTTCGACTGCCCGGGCGCACGCCGGTCTTGTGGTTCGAGGTGCCGGCGACGGGCCAGGCGCGCGGCACGGTGCTGCTCTATGGCCATCTCGACAAGCAGCCCGAGATGATCGGCTGGCGCGCGGACCTCGGACCATGGACGCCCAAGTACGAAGGCGGGAAGCTCTATGGCCGCGGCGGCGCCGACGACGGTTATGCGGTGTTCGCTTCGCTCGCGGCGATCGGTGCGTTGCAGGCGCAAGGCGTCGCTCACGCGCGATGTGTGGGCATCATCGAAACGTGCGAGGAATCGGGCAGCTACGATCTGCCGCCTTATCTCGAATCGCTGAAGCAGCGCATGGGCGCCGTCGATTTCGTCGTCGGCCTCGATTCCGGCTGCGGCGACTACGAGCGGCTGTGGGTCACGACATCGCTGCGCGGGCTCGCGGCCGGAACGCTCGATGTCGAAGTGCTGACGGAAGGCGTCCATTCGGGCGATGCGAGCGGTGTCGTGCCTTCGTCGTTTCGCGTTGCGCGCGCGTTGCTCGATCGGCTCGAAGAGAGCGCAACGGGTACGATCCGTCCGCGCGAGTTCCACGCGTCGATTCCCGATGAGCGCGTTGCGCAATCGCGCGCGGCGGCGGACATCCTCGGCGATCTGGTATTTCGTAAATATCCATGGGCCGGTGACACGCAGCCGATGATCGACGATCGCGCGCAGGCGTTGCTGAACCGGACCTGGCGGCCGGCGCTTTCGGTCGTCGGCGCGGACGGTTTGCCCAGCATCGCAACCGCCGGCAACGTGCTGCGGCCGCGTACATCGCTCAAGCTTTCGCTGCGGCTGCCGCCGACCGTGGAGGGTGAAACCGCGACGGCCGCGATGAAGAAAGTGCTGGAAGCGGAGGTGCCGCATCGTACGAAGGTGACGTTCACCGCCGACCAGGGCGCGACGGGCTGGAACGCTCCGCCGACGGCCGCGTGGCTCGACCAAGCGATGCAGGCGGCCTCACAACGCTTCTATGCAAAGCCCGCGGCGGCGATGGGCGAGGGCGGCACCATTCCGTTCATGGGCATGCTCGGCCGCCAGTTTCCCGACGCGCACTTCCTCATCACCGGCGTGCTCGGGCCGGGCTCGAACGCGCACGGGCCGAACGAGTTCCTGCACGTGCCGTATGCGAAGAAGCTCACCGCTTGCGTCGCATCGGTGATCGCCGCGCACGCGGAGCGATAGGAGATCGAGATGAATGTCCGTTTCCATGTCGTCGCGCTGACGATGGCGCTCGTTGCCGGCGTCGCCGGTGCGCAGACCGCGTTTCCATCGAAGCCGATCCGTCTTGTCGTGCCGTTCGCGCCAGGCGGCAGCTCCGAGATCATTGCGCGAGCGCTTGCGGCGGGCATGTCGACGCAGCTGGGGCAAACCGTTTATGTCGAGAACAAGCCGGGCGGCAGCGGCAACATCGCCATGGAAGAGGTGAAGCGCTCCGCGCCCGATGGCCATACGCTGATCCTCGGTCATGTGGGCACGCTCGCCGTGAATCCCGCGTTGTTCGGCAAGAGCCTGCCTTATGACCCGGTCAAGGATTTCGCGCTCATCTCGCTGGTCGCGCGCGTCCCGAACGTGATTGCCGTCAGTCCGCAGAAGCTCAACGTGAAGACGCTGAAGGAGCTCGTCGACTTGGCCAAGAAGGAGCCGGGCAAGTTGAACTACGGCACGGCCGGCAACGGCAGCGCCGGGCATCTCGCGATGGAGTACTTCAAGTCGGTCGCTAAGATCGACGTGCAGCACGTCCCGTACAAGGGCACCGGTCCGATGGTGTCCGACTTGTTGGGCGGCCAGATCGAGATGACGTTCAACGGCATCCCGCCGATCGCGGGTCAGTTGAAAGCGGGCAAGATGCGGCCGATCGCCGTCGGCGCCGCGACGCGCGTGAGCTCGTTCCCCGACGTGCCGACGATTGCCGAATCGGGCTACCCCGGGTTCGAGACGTCGCAGTGGTACGGCATCATCGCGCCTGCGGGCACGCCGAAACCGGTGCTCGATCGACTGCATGCGGCAATCCTCGCGGCGTTGAAACCGGGCGAAGCGACGCAGAAGATCGTCGACGACGGCGGTTTGATCGTCGGCGGGACGCCGGCGGAGTTCGCGGACGTCATCGTCAAGGAGCAGGCGCGCTGGGGGGCGGTGGTGCGTGACGCGGGAATCAAGTCGGACTGAAGTCTCGTTTCTCGCGCGGCACCTTCGGAAGCTGCATGAACTCGCTGCGCCTCCTCATCCAGGTTCTCAACAAGAGCTTCGTGACGTCGACGTCGAAAGCCGGATGAGGCGGCGCTTCGAGCAGGCCTTGCAGCTCGCCGTCATCGCGCGCCGTTCCCAGCCACGCCCAGTCGCGCACGACGTGGACGTCGACGCGTTCGCCGTCAACTGACGCTTCGCGGATCAGCGCCGGACCTTCGAATGGCCAGCGCGGCATCGCAAGCGGCGCGAGCGCAGCATGGAAGCGCTGGTCATGCTCGGCGACCGATTCGCCACCGTCGCAGACGCCGCCGCAGCGTTTCAATTGCCGTGAAAAGCACGGGCCGATGCGACGCTCGATGCCGAGCCGGCTCCAGCAGAGTGCATGGTCGCGGGCAAGCGCGCTCAGCGCCTCGCGCATCGATCGCCGCGAAGCGAACGGACCGAATGCCGGTGACGCGCCGCCGGGCTCGTATGCCGCGGCAGGGACGAATGCCGGCGTGCCATCGTCGCGCAGCGTCATGACGCCCGCGTCGCTCTTGCGACGCAACGCCCGGTTATGCGCCGGCAACAGCGCCTTGATCAGCGTCGCTTCGCGCAGCAGCGCGCCGAGCTCGCCTGCCGTCGGCTCGCATTCGATGCGCCGGATCTCGGCGGACAACCGCAGATCGGTCTCGGTCGCCCAATCGCTCGTGAAATGCGCGGCGACGCGCTCGCGCAGATTGCGGCTCTTGCCGATGTAGAGCGGCAGCGGATTGTCGCCGTAGAACAGATAGACGCCCGGACCTTCGGGAATGCCGTCGAGCACGTCGGGTGGAAGCTGCGCGGGCAAGCTTGGAATCTTCAGCAGCCGCTTGACGGCCGCCTCGATCGCCATGACCGGCAACGTCGCGTAGAGCGCCTGGACGAACTGCCACAGCGCCTTGGCATCGCCGAGCGCACGGTGGCGGGCGGCGCATTCGAGACCATGCCTTGCGATGACCGCATCGAGTCCATGGCCGCCCTCCGCTTCGGGAAACAGTCGTCGCGACAATCGCACGGTGCACAACACGCGCGACTTGAACGGGCGCGCCAAGCGCAGAAACTCGTGCTTGAGGAAGCCGTAATCGAAGCGCGCGTTGTGCGCGACGAACACCGTGTCGGCAAGCCGCGCCTCGATCTCGCGCGCGACGGAGGCGAACGTCGGCGCCGCGCGCACCATCGCATCGGTGATCCCGGTCAGCGCCTGGATCGCCGGTGGAATCGGTACGCCGGGATCGACGAGCGACGACCATTCGTCGATGGTGAGTCCGTCACCGTCCCCATCGACGCTCACGCGGACGATGCCCACCTCGGTGATTCGATCGGCCGCGGCGTGCGTACCCGTCGTTTCGAGGTCGACGAACGCGACGGCGGGCGCAAAAAGCGGTGCGGCGATCATGCGACGTGCGGTCTTGACGTGCGAACGTTCGTTCGCTATCGTACACCCATGTCGAACGATCGTTCCTACCTCGCGCAGCTGCAGGATTATTACGCGCGGCATCGCGCGCTGCCTTCGTACGCATCGATCGGCGGTCTTCTGGGCTTGCGATCGAAGTCTTCGGTCGCGGCGCTCGTCGCGAGGATGAAGCTTGCCGGGTTGGTCGAGGCGACGCCGGATCGCCGGCTTGCGCCGACGCGCCGGTTCTTCGCCCGGCCGTTGGCCGGGCAGCCGGTGCGCGCGGGTCTGCCCGAGGAAGCCGAGGACGCCGAAAGCGAAGCGCTGACGATCGACGACTATCTGATCGAGCGGCCGTCGGAAACGGTGCTGATCCGCGTGAAGGGCGACTCGATGATCGACGCAGGGATCTTCGACGGTGATCTGGTCGTCGTGGAAAAGCGCCACGACGCGCGGAAGGGACAGATCGTCGTCGCGATCGTCGACAATCAGTTCACGCTGAAACGGCTCGACGTCGACCGCGGGCAGTTCATCCTGCGCGCGGAGAACAAGGCGTACGGGCCCATCCGGCCCGAAGGGGCGCTCGAGATCTTTGGCGTGATGGTGGGGCTGGTCCGCAAGCTTTAGAACCGAAAGCTCTAGGACCCGAACGCCGCGGGAAGCAGCAGCGTCAACGCTATCAGCAGCGCCATTGCCGCAGCGGCCTGGCGATCGAAGGTTGCGCGCAGAATTCGCATCGGAATCTCCGGGGGTGCAACGTTCGCCAAGCTTATCTGCCGGACATCTTCGTCCCATCAGCCGATGCGTGATTACGCGATCGGCGATTCGCCTACACGGCGACGACGGCGGTGACCTCGACCAAGCAGTCGTAGAACGTTGCCGCGCGGCCGAGATCGGTCAGCGCCTGCGACGTGACGGCGTTCGCGTTCTCGCCGCCGGGCGCCAGCTTGCGCCACCAGATCGACGGCGCGACGACGAGACCCGGCCGTGTTCGGTCGGTCACGTCGGCCGTTGCATTGAATTGCCCACGCGCATTGTGAATCGTCACCGGCATACCGGTCGTGATCTCGCGCGACGCCGCATCGTGCGGATGAATCAAAAGTCGCGGTGACGGCTCGTCGGCGAGAAACAGCGGCAGGTTGGCGAACGACGAATTGAGAAAGTTCCGCGACGGCGGCGAGATGCAGGCAAGCGGATAGCGTTCCGCGAGCGCTGGGTTCGTCGCCGCCGATTCGCGCGGCAGGATGACCGCCGGCAGCGGATCGTGGCCGCGGGCTTGCATCGTCTCCGAATGGAACTCGCATTTGCCCGATGGCGTCGGGAAGCCGCCCTGCGCGAACGGCGCGTAGTCTTTCGGCAGGTTCAGCCGGCCAAAACCGTTCTCGATCAGCGTGTCGAACGAAAGTCCCTGCATGCGTGCATCGTCGAAGCGGAAAGCGCGCCTTGCGATCGCTTCATCGGTTTCGGTGAAGCAGGGCTCCGTGAAGCCCATTCTCGCCGCGAGCCGCCTGAACACCTCGGTGTTGGGCAGCGCCTCGCCGAGCGGCGTGATCGACGGCTGATTGACCTGGACGTACAGATGGCCGTACGAGTGATGCACGTCGAAGTGTTCCAGTTGCGACGTGGCGGGCAGCAGGATGTCCGCATAGTCGGCCGTGTCGGTCTGAAACAGATCGTGGACGACGACGAACAGGTCGTCGCGCGCAAAGCCCTGCACGACCTTCGACGATTCGGGCGCGACGGCGAGCGGATTGCTGTTGTAGACGAACATCGCGTGGATCGGCGGTTGCGCTTGTGTCAGCGCATCCCCGATCGTGGTCATGTTGACGATGCGCGGCCGGCCCGTCATCAGGTCGGGCCGCTCGAGCGATTCGGTGTCGACGGGGTAGGTGCCCGACGACGACAGCAACGCGCCGCCGGCCGAGGATCGCCACGCGCCAATCAATGCGGGCAGGCAGGCAACGGCGCGTACGGCGTTGGCGCCGCCCGCGACGCGCTGCATGCCGTAATTGACGCGGATCGCAGCGGGCGCGATGCGTCCATAGTCGCTCGCAAGCGACTCGACCTCGGCAGCGGTGATCCCGCACGTTGCAGCGACGCGTTCCGGTGACCATTGCGCGGCGCGCTCGGCAAGCGCGTCAAAGCCGACGGTGTAGCGATCGATGTAATCGTGATCGACAAGTCCGTCCCGAATCAGCACGTGCATGACGCCGTAAGCCAGCGCGGCATCGGTGCCGGGGAGGAGCGCGATGTGCTCGTGGCACTTCTCGGCCGTCGCGCTGCGGTATGGATCGATCGCGACGAGCTTGGCGCCGCGCCGCTTCGCATCCTGCGCGCGCGTCCAGAAGTGCAGGTTCGACGCGATCGCGTTGCTGCCCCAGATGATGATCAGTCGGCTGTCGGCATAACGCTCGACGTCCATGCCGACGCTTGCGCCGATCACCGCCGACCATCCCGCCTTGCCCGCGGACGCGCAGATCGTGCGATCGAGCAGACTTGCGCCGAGACGGTGAAAGAAGCGCCGGTCCATCGATCCGTACTGCAAGAGGCCCATCGTGCCCGCATAACTGTAGGGCAGGATCGCTTCGGGACCGTGCTGGTTCGCAATCTGCCGGAAGCGATGCGCGATCGTGTCGAGCGCTTCGTCCCAGCCGATCCGCTCGAAGCGTCCTCGGCCCTTCGCACCGACACGTCGCTGCGGAAAGAGCAGTCGCTGATCGCTGTACGTGCGGTCGAGATAGCGTGCAACCTTCGTGCACAGCTTGCCCTGCGTCGGCGGATGGTCGTTGGCCCCGCGGATCGCGATCGCGCGTCCGTCCCTCACCGTGACGACGGTGGCGCACGTATCGGGACAATCGTGCGGGCAGGCGCCGCGCACTTCAAAGTGTCCGAGCGAACGGGGCTTGTCGAACGGCACGCGGTCGTAATGGCGAATCGGAGTGCGTCGTATTCTACGCGGCTCACCAGAGGAGTCCGAACGATGCTGCCGTCGACGATGCCGCGCTTCGGATGGGGTACGTGGCGCATGGGCGAACGCTCACGCGCGCGAGCGCAGGAGATTGCCGCGGTACGCGCGGGGCTCGAGCTCGGCGTTGCGCTGATCGATACCGCCGAGATGTACGGCGATGGCAGTGCCGAGGAAATCGTCGGCGAAGCGATTGCCGGGCGTCGCGACGACGTCTACATCGTTTCGAAATGCTATCCGCACCACGCCGGCGCCAGGTCGATGCCGGCCGCATGCGAGGGGAGCCTGAAGCGGCTGCGTATCGAGCGCATCGACTGCTATCTCTTGCACTGGCGGGGGCGTACCCCGCTCGCCGAGACCGTCGACACGTTCGAGCGGCTCGTCCGTGAAGGGAAGATCGCGCGATGGGGCGTGTCGAACTTCGACGTCGACGACATGCAGGAACTCTTCGCGCTTTCCGCGGGCAAGCGTTGCCTGACCAATCAGGTGCTCTACCACTTGAAGGATCGGGCGGCCGAGGGGCGGCTTCTCGACCTGTGCCGCGCGAACGGCGTCACGCTGATGGCGTATTCGCCACTCGGGCAAGGCAGTCTGTTGCGTGACCGGGCGCTCCAGTCGATCGCCTCGTCGATCGGTGCAACGCCCGCGCAGCTCGCCCTTGCGTTCGTGCTGTTGCACGAGAACGTCATCGCGATTCCGAAAGCGTCGAACATCGATCACCTCCGCGAGAACGTCGCGGCGCTCGATCTGACGCTCGACGAAGCGACGCGCGCGAAGCTCGACGCGAGCTTTCCCCGTCCATCGGGCACAACGCCCCTTTCATTCGCGTAGCGAACGCATCGACGTTTTCGCGCGCGCCGTCGCCTCGGCCGCGATCTACGCCCGCGCGCCCGGGCCGGTAGTGGACAAATCGTCAATGAACGCGACGGCGTCGCGCAAAGCGCATATCGCTCAACACGTTAGCGAATGCGACAAGCGGCGATCGCGGCTGGCACGGTTGCTGCAAACCGGTACGGCAGAAGCGGCGAACCCGCGAACGAACCAGACAGGAGAACCACCGTGATCTACACGCACTACGATTATCTCGAGATCGCGCCCGGCGCGCCGCGCGAGCGGATCGAGGCGGCGTACGCGCGCGTGCTCGAGCGCTTCAACTACGGTATGACGTCGAGCGGCCAAGACCTCTCCGGCCTGGTCAGGATGATTCATGCCGCTTATGAAGTGCTCGCGGATCCGCAATCGCGCCAGGCATACGACGCGCAGCTGGCGCACGCTGCCAATCAGGCGGACGCGGAACTGAAAGCCGAGCTCGACAAGGGGCCGACACCGACGCAGCGTCGCGTGCAGGACGTGCCCGAGCCGCTGAACCAGGCGTTTTCCGTGCTCGCGGCGTGATCGTGCTCGAGCTCGCCTCCCTCACGCTCTCCTCCGGTTTGCGGCCGCCGGAGAGTCACTACTCTTCCTGACTGCAACAGCGATGCGGTCGGCGGCCGTTCTTTTATCCACGCGCAGACGCCTCACGCGCTGCCCCACGACGCGCCAGGTTCAGCGCGCGCGCCTGCGGTCACCGCATCGCGCACGATTGGCCCAGCGCGAAGCGTCTCGACGCCACACGAGGTCCCCCAGCCTGCGAGCGACGCTGCGCTGCGTGAAGCCGCGCGAGCGCGTGCTGCACCTCATCCCGCGTGGTTTCCTGCCGTTGATCCGGCACTAGAGTGAACGGCCCCCACGCGCGCTTCTTGCTCGCTGCCCCCACAGGGGGCCGCAGTCAGTGGCTTGGGGCCGTGCTGCGAGCAACCGGCGAGGGGCCCCGCAACGCGGGGATCGACGGCGCCCGCAAGTCAGCACTTCCGGCCGACACTCGCTGCATCCATTCTGCACGGCCGCCAAAGAGGCCGGCCCGGCTCGACTGACGGGTAACGGAGCTCGCGTGGAACGCTGCAGCAGCTGCGCCTACTATGATCGCAACCGTGCAGGCGGCGGCGATACCAAGGCCGGCAACGCCGGCCAGTGCCGCCGCAGCGCGCCGGCGCTCTCGCCGATCAATCAGAAGACGTACATGATCGAAGGCGTCTGGCCGACGATTCGCGACGACGATTGGTGCGGCGAGTGGAAGGCGTTGCAGCGCCGGCTCGACGTCAACAAGCTGACCGACGTGCTCAACACGCCGTTATCGACTCCGCTGCCGGGAACGGCCGCGCCGCTACCGCGGCCGCCGTTGCAGCCGGTTCGCCCGCCGGCCGTCACTGCGACGGGGGAACCGCGACGCGCCACGATCGCATCGATGCCGCTTGCGCCGCTTTCGATGGGCGCCTCCGGCGTCACGACGAGCGCCGACGACTGAGCGGCGTTCGCCGCTTCACACGTCGCTCACGCGGTGAGCCTCGCGGCTGTTAGAGTCGCCCCGGCTCGATTCGCGTTTGGCTTCGCTTTTGACTCGCGTTTGCCTCGCGTTGCCTCGCGTTTGCCTATCGAGCGATGCAATGCTCGATTCCACGCTCGATCCTCTTCTCGAGGCCGCGCTTGCCCGCGGCGCGATGATCGTCACGCCGAACAAGCGGCTCGCGCGCGACATCGCCTCGCGTCACGACCGCGCGCATGCGAGGCGCGGAGAACGCGCATGGGCAGCGGCGCGCGCGCTGCCCTGGCATTCGTTCGTCGATAGCCTCCTCACCGGCGCGCTCGACGCGGGCGTGCCGGCGCCGGCGCACCGGTTGTCGATCGCGCAGGCGGCGCAGATCTGGCGGACGGTCGTCGACCGCGACGGCGATGCGCCGCTCGTCGACATCGACGACGTTGCGGCGCTGGCAGCGCGCGCCTGGGAGATCGTTCACGCCTATGGCGGGACGGCCGAGGGCTGGCGTGGGCTCGACACCGGCGGTGCCGATACCGAGGGCTTCGTGCGCTGGGCGGGAAGCTTCGTGCGGGAGACCGGTGCGCTGGATGCGATCGACGTCGCGCGAGTCGCCGACGTCGTGGCCGATCATGCCAACGCGCTGCCCGACGTCGGCAAGCTCGACCTCGCTTTCGTCGCATTCGCCGAAGTGTCGCCACAGCAGCGCCGCCTCACCGATGCGCTGCGCGACGCCGGCGCAAGACTCGAGTTCATCGATTCCACGACCACGGTCAACGATGCGTCGACCGTGTCGGCAACGGCACGGCTTGCCGAGCTCGCAACACCGCGCGATGAGCTGGTGGCGGCATTCGATTGGGCGCGCGCGCAGGCGACCCGCAATCCGTCGGCGGAGATCGGCATCGTCGTGCCCGATCTCGCGCAGCGGCGGGCATTCGTGCGTTCGCTTGCGGAGGACCGGCTGTGCCCCGGGTTGCAGCTGCCGGGTCGCGAGAGCGCGCCTCGCCCGTACGATCTTTCGCTCGGGACGGCGTTGTCGGATGTGCCGCTCGTGGCGACTGCGATGGACGCGATCGCGCTCGCCCACCAACCGCTTGAGCAAGGTCGGGTCGTTGCGCTCCTCCGCTCGCTTTATCTTCCGGACGCCGCGGAGCGCTGGTCCGCGCGCGCGTCATCGCAGCGACGCTGGCTCGAGGAGGGCAGGTCGACGCTGACTTTCGATGATCTGGTCGAAGCGCTCGCTCGAGTCGATGTGAGCCTTGCATCGCGCTGGAACCGACTGCGTCAGAACATGCGCATGCCGGCCCACGCCACACCCCGCGCATGGGCCGAGCATTGGCGCAGCTGGCTCGACGGCGTCGGATTCGCCGAGGATCGGTCGCTCGATTCGGCGGAGTTTCAGGCGCAAGGCGCGTTCAACGACCTCCTCGGCACGTTCGCGTCGCTGTCGCTGGTTGCGCGAACGTTTTCCCGCGCCGATGCGTTGTCGTCTCTGCAACGACTCGCCCGCGAGACGATTCATCAGCCCGAGTCCCGCGGTGCGCGGATCCGCATCCTCGGCGTGCTCGAAGCGCGCGGCCTGTCATTCGACGCATTGTGGGTCAGCGGCATGTCGGCCGATGCATGGCCGCGGGCGCCGGCCGCGAATTCGCTGCTGCCGATCCGCTGGCAACGCGAGCGCAACGTGCCGCGCTCGAGCCCCGCGCTGGAGCTCGCGTTCGCACAGCGGCAGACGGCGCTGTTCTCGCGGGCGGCGCGCGAAGTGGTGTTCTCGTTCAGCGCGCAACTCGACGAGCACGCGCGCGCCGCGTCGCCGCTGATCGACGCGCTGCCGCGCCTCGAGCTATCCGCGTCGCTATTGACGCCGCAGCGCCTGTTCGATGGGCGGCCGCCGCTGCAAAGCGTCGACGATCGGCTGGCCCCGGTCGTCGCTGAAGGGACGAGCATGCGCGGCGGGGCCGGCGTCGTCGAGTCGCAAAGCGCTTGTCCGTTCCAGGCGATGGCGCGGCATCGATTGCGCGCGGACGAGTGGCCGGCGCCCGTCCTCGGCATCGAGCCTCGGGAGCGAGGAAGCTTGATGCATGCAGCGCTGGCCGCGTTCTGGAACGAAACGCGCGACCACGCTTCGCTCATGGCGTTGTCGGCCTCCGCGCTCGAGCAGCGCATTCGGGAAGCGATCCATCAGGCGCGCGCGACGATCCGCGAAGCGCGCTGGCGGTCGATTCCCGCTGCCATTGCGGAAAGCGAGATCGCGTGCCTCGAGCGCGTGCTCCACGAATGGCTTGCGATCGAGCAGCAGCGCGCGCCGTTCACCGTGGTCGGTACCGAGCTGAGAACGCCGCTATCGATGGCGGGCCTCACGCTCGACGTCCGGCTCGACCGCATCGATGCGATCGCCGGCGGTCTCGCGGTCATCGACTACAAGAGCGGTCGCGCTCCGCCCGTGGCGAAGTGGTTCGACGAGCGCCCGCAGGGTACGCAGCTCGCCACTTACGCGGCGGCCTATGCACAACGGGCGTCGACCGAACCCGTACGCGCGCTCTTCTATGCCCGGCTCAAGCGTGGCGAGGTCGGTACTGTCGGGATCGCGCGCGATGACGCGTTCGGCGATGCCCTCGATGCGCCTCCCGATGTGCGACTCGACGGTCCTTCTCTCACCGATTGGGACGACGCGCTGGCGCGGTTGCTCGCGACGACGACGCGGCTTGCGCAGGATTTCGCGGCGGGTCAGGCGAACGTCGCGCCGCGCGATCGCAGCGTCTGCAAGAACTGCAATCTGCCGGCGCTTTGCCGGATCGGCAGCGCACCAACCGGCGACGACGAGGCGCGGTTCGAGGCGGGCGACGATGAATAGCAGCGCGCACCGATTGCTCGCCGAAGATGCGGCGGCGCGCGAAGCGGCGCTCGACGTGTCGCGCTCGTTCCTCGTGCAGGCGCCGGCGGGGTCGGGCAAGACGGAGCTTCTGATCCAGCGGTATCTCGCCTTGCTCGCCCGCGTCGATCGTCCCGAGTCGATCGTCGCGCTAACGTTCACGCGCAAGGCTGCGGGCGTAATGCGCGAGCGCGTCGCTTTGGCGCTGCGCGCGGCTTACGGGGGCCAGGAGCCGACGGCACCGCACGAACGCATCACCTACACGCTCGCGCGCGCGGCGATCGAGCACGATGCGCGTCGGGGTTGGTCGCTCATCGACCATGCGTCCCGAATGCGAATCACGACGTTCGACGCGCTCGCGACCGACATCGCCGATCGCGCGCCGATCGCGGCCAGGCTCGGGCCGCATCCGGCGTACGTCGACGACGCGACGGCGCTGTATCGCGAGGCGGCCGAAGCGGTGATTGCGCGGGCCGCCGCCGAGGATCGCAGCATGCGCACGCTGCTGCTGCACGTCGACAACAACGCGCCACGACTCGCGAACCTCCTCTCGCAGCTGCTGGCGCGCCGTGACCAGTGGCTGCGGCAGGTCGAGAGGTCGACGCGCGAGAAGCTCCTCGCAGGGCTCGAGCAGGCGATACGCGACGAGATTGTCGACGTGCTGCGCACCTCACGGCGGATGTTCCCCGAGGGGATCGGCGCCGAAATCTGCGCGCGTGCAAGCGATGCCGCACAGGCGCTGGTCCATGGCGATCCAAACGCGCTCGCAGCGGCGGTTGATGCGTGCCGTGGCGGATTGCCGGCGGCTACGGTCGACGCGTTGCCGCAGTGGAAGGCGCTTGCGCGCTTCCTGATGGTCAAGTCGTGCGAGAACTTCAAGAAGAGCCTGTCGGCGTCCGACGGATTCGTGGCGATCGGCAACGGCGTCGGCGCAGAAGCGCGGCGCGCACGCAAGGCTGCGATGGAATCGCTTTGCGCAAAGCTGAACGCGACACCGGGACTTGCGAAATCGCTTGCGATGGCGAGCAGGCTTCCGGCGCCGGCCGTCGCCGAGTCGTCGTGGTGCATCGTGCAGGCGCTGCTCGACGTACTACGGCGCGCCGCGGCGGAGTTGGTGACGGTCTTTGCGCGCCGCAAGCAACTCGACTTCCTCGAAGCGAACCTTGCGGCGATCCGCGCCATCGGCGAGCCGGATGCGCCGTCGGACTTGCTCTTGCGCCTCGATGCAACGATCCAGCACGTGCTCGTGGACGAGTTTCAGGACACGTCGCTCGTGCAGCTGGATCTGTTGCGCGGGATCATCGCCGGCTGGCAGCCGGACGACGGGCGGACGCTCTTCGCGGTCGGCGATCCGATGCAGTCGATCTACCGGTTTCGCGAAGCCGAAGTGCGGTTCTTCATCGACGCCCAGCAGGTTCGCGCGATCGGCGACGTGCCGGTCGACGTGCTTCGGCTGCGGCGCAACTTCCGCTCGCAGGCCGACCTCGTGTCATGGAGCAATGCGGCATTCGCGACGGTGCTGGGCGACACGAGCAACCCGGTGCTCGGCATCGTCGGGTTCGAGCCGGCCGTCGCGGTGCGCGCGGCGACGACAGCGGGCGATGCGACGCTCGACCTTTGCGCAACGCGCCGTGACGAAGCGGCGAAAGTCGTCGATCGGATTCGTGCCGCGCAAGCAGCCGGCGATTCCTCGATCGCCGTGCTGGTTCGCGCTCGAGGGCATCTGACGGAGATCCTTCCGGCACTGCGCGCTGCGCACATCGACTTTGCCGCCGTCGAATTGGATCGGCTTGCCGACCGCCAGGTCATCATCGATCTTTCCGCGCTCACGCAGGCGCTTTGTCAGCCTGCAGCCCGAACGGCGTGGCTTGCGGTCCTGCGTGCACCGTGGTGCGGGTTGACGCTTGCCGACCTGTTCGTGGTCGTCGATGCCATCGAGGGCGATCGTCGCGCGCCGCTTTTGCCGGTGCTTAGCGACGACGCGATGCTCGCGCGGCTCAGCGCCGAAGGTCGGAAACGGTTGTCGCGCACGTCTGAGGTCCTGCACGCGGCGAGCGCCATGAGCGGGCGTGCGGGAATCGCCGATCGCGTCCGGGCCGCGTGGCTCGCGCTGGGCGGCCCTGCGGTCGTCGACGATCCGATCGATATCGAAGCGGCGCTGCTTTACTTCGACCTTCTGCAGTCGCACGAGCAGGGGGGTGAGCTCAATGACCGAGCGTCGTTCTTGCATGCACTCGAGATCCAGCGCGCGACACCGGGCGCCGACGTCGCCGGTGTGCAGGTCATGACGATGCACAAGGCGAAAGGCCTGCAGTTCGACGCCGTGATCCTTCCCGGTCTTGCGGCCGACGCGAATCCCGGCGATCGTCCGCTGTTGCGCTGGCGAGCGCGCGATCGGGGACTACTGATTGCGCCGGACAACGCGCGGGGCGAGGAAGCGGAGCCGCTTTACGACCATCTTGCAAGGCTCGAGAAGGATGCGGAGGACGCGGAGCTTGGGCGGCTCCTCTATGTCGCTTGCACGCGGGCGAAGAACCGCCTGCATCTGATCGGCGTGGCCGACATCGCGACCGACAAAAAGACCGGTGTCGTCGACTGGAAGAATCCGGCGAGCTCTTCGTCGCTGCGCAAGCTATGGCCCGCGCTTGCAGCGAAGATGCCGCCGCTGCGGGAGCCGTCGGTCGCGGCCGCATCGACGACGCTTGACGCCCCCGCACTCGTTCGTCTTCCGCTCGACTATCGTGGATTGCCGATGGACGACGGTGTCGAGCCGTTGCCTTTCAGCGACCGCGACGTCGCAGCATTGCCGTTCGACTGGGTGCGTGAGAGCACGCGCCTCATCGGCACGATCGCCCATCGCTGGCTGGCGAAGCTCGCGGCCGAGGGCATCGACGCGTGGCCCGAGGCGCGCGTTGCCGGTCTCGCCAACCGCCTGCGAGGCGAGCTCGCGACGGTCGGTTTTGCGCACGACGAGCTTCCGCCGGCGGTCGAGAAGACGCTCAGCGCGGTCCGGCGCACGCTCGCCGACCCGCGCGGACGATGGTTGTTCGACACCGCACACGCCGACGCGCGCAGCGAATGGGCGCTGTGCGGCGTCGATGGCGGCGACGTCGTGCGCGTCGTCGTCGACCGCACGTTCGTCGCGAACGGCGAGCGCTGGATCGTCGACTTCAAGACCGGCACGCACGAAGGCGGCGACGTCGAAACGTTCCTCGATCGCGAGGTCGAGCGCTACCGCGAGGCGATGACGCGGTACGCGCGGATCATGCACAACATCGATCCGCGGCCGGTGCGCCTTGCGCTCTACTATCCGCTGATCGCCAACGGCTTTCGCGAGATCGTGGCCGTTCCCGCTGTGCGCGGGCAGAAGGCGTCAGCGAAAGTCGAGCAGCTCTCGCTGAACTTCAGATAAGCGATCGCTCCGGTAAAATGCTGGGTTTCGCGCGAAGCGCCCGAACCCTCCATGCAACTGCACCGCGGCCTGCCGCGTGAAGCCGGCCCCCCGATCGCGTTGACGATCGGCAACTTCGACGGCGTGCATCGCGGCCACCAGGCGATGCTCGCGCGTTTGAGCGAGGCCGCCGAGGATCTGCGCCTCCGTTCGGCGGTGATGACGTTCGAGCCGCATCCTCGCGAGTACTTCGCTCCGCACGCCGCGCCCCCGCGCCTCGCCACGTTGCGCGGCAAGATCGAGTGCATGCGCGCTTTTGGCGTGCAGCACATCTACGTCGCGCGCTTCGATGCGAAGCTCGCGTCGTTGTCGGCGGATGCGTTCATCGACGAGATCCTTGTTGCGCGATTGAACGTTCGCTGGGTGGTCGTCGGCGACGACTTCCGCTTCGGCAAGGGCCGCGCCGGAGACCTTGCGAAGTTGCGTTCGCGCGCGCGGACGTTTTCCGTCGAAGCGATGACGACGCTTACCGTCGATGGCGAGCGGGCGTCGTCGACGGCGGTTCGCGATGCGCTCGCGCGCGGCGACATGAATCGTGCGACCGCGCTGCTGGGACGGCCTTACGCGATCGGCGGTCGCGTCGCGCATGGCGAGAAGCTCGGCCGCAAGCTCGGCTTTCCGACGGCGAACATCGTGCTGCGCCGCAAGCCGCCGCTGAACGGCATCTTCGCGGTGCGGCTGCACGGTGTGCCGGGCGGCGCAAAGACGGGCGTGGCAAGCCTCGGCGTGCGACCGACGGTCGCGTCGGGCGGTCGGCCGCTGCTCGAAGTGTTCGTATTCGACTTCGACGCCCCCATCTACGGTCAACGGGTCGTCGTCGAATTCCTGCACAAGCTTCGCGACGAGGCGCGTTTCCCCGATCTCGACACGCTCGTTCGCCAGATGAACGTCGACGCCGACGACGCGCGCGAGTACTTCGCGAACGCGTGACCTGCCACCATGCCTGACGACGTCAAAACCGATTACCGCGCGACGCTCAATCTGCCCGATACGCCGTTTCCCATGCGCGGCGATCTGGCGAAACGCGAGCCGGGCTGGGTCGATGCGTGGCAGCGCAACGGCGTCTACCGGGCGATCCGCGAGGCGAGCCACGGCCGCCCGCGCTTCGTGCTGCACGACGGGCCGCCGTATGCCAACGCCGACATCCACATCGGCCATGCGCTGAACAAGATCCTGAAGGACATCGTCGTCAAGAGCCGCACGATGGCGGGCTTCGATGCGCCTTACGTGCCGGGCTGGGACTGTCACGGCATGCCGAT
This sequence comes from Casimicrobiaceae bacterium, assembly GCA_035536655.1. Taxonomy (GTDB): domain Bacteria; phylum Pseudomonadota; class Gammaproteobacteria; order Burkholderiales; family Casimicrobiaceae; genus VBCG01. Next base: position 9,467 of record DATLNR010000136.1, on the reverse strand, counting down.
CGAGGTGCAGATCGAGAAGACGCATGGCAAGAGTTTGCCGGTCGCGGAAACGCAGAAGCTCGCGCGCGCATATGCGGCGACGCAGATCGAGCGGCAGCGCGAGCAGTTCCGGCGACTCGGCGTGCTTGGCGACTGGGATCGCCCGTACACGACGATGGCGCCGAAGGCCGAAGCCGACGAAATCCGAACGCTCGGCCGGTTGCTCGAAAAAGGCTATCTGTACCGGGGACTGAAACCGGTCAACTGGTGCTTCGATTGCCAGAGCGCGCTCGCCGAAGCGGAAGTCGAATACGAGGATCGCAATGACGTCGCGATCGACGTCGGGTTCCCATTGCTCGACGCATCTTCGCGCGAGAAGCTGGCGAAGGCGTTCGGCTTGCGTGAACCGCCGGCGGCCGACATCTTCGCCGTGATCTGGACGACGACGCCGTGGACGCTTCCGTCGAATCAGGCGTTGAACGTGCATCCCGAATTCGATTACGCGCTGGTCGAAACGCCGCGCCGCCTGCTCGTCGTCGCCGAATCGCTCGTCGAGTCGGTGCTGGCGCGTTACGGACTCAGCGGCACCGTCGTCGGCAAGACGAAGGGCGCGGCGCTGGAAAACGTCGCATTCACGCATCCGTTCTACGATCGGCCGTCACCGGTCTATCTTGGGGACTACGTGACGGCGGAGCAGGGGACCGGCATCGTGCACAGCTCGCCGGCGTACGGCGTCGACGATTACATTTCGTGCAAGCGCTACGGCTTGCGCGACGACGACATCCTGAATCCGGTTCAAGCCGACGGAACGTTTGCAGCGAGCCTGCCGATCTTCGGCGGTCAGAAGATCTGGCAGGCGAATGCGGCGATCGTGGAAACGGTCCGTCAGGCCGGCCGGCTCTTCGCGGCGCAGAAGATCACGCACTCGTACATGCATTGCTGGCGGCACAAGTCGCCGATCATCTATCGCGCGACGACGCAATGGTTCGCCGGCATGGACGATGTGCCGGGCTATCGCGGCGTGAAGCCGAAGGACACGTTGCGTGCAACGGCGCTGCGGGGCCTCGATCAAACCGCGTTCTTTCCGAGCTGGGGGCGTTCACGGTTGTACGGGATGATCGCCAACCGTCCGGATTGGACGTTGTCGCGGCAGCGGCAATGGGGTGTGCCGATGCCGTTCTTCGTCGATCGCGAGACGGGTCAACTGCATCCGCGCACGCCCGAGCTGTTGGAGACGGTTGCGCAAGCCGTGGAGAAGGGCGGCATCGAAGCCTGGCAATCCATGTCGGCGGCGTCGATGTTGGGCGACGAAGCGGCGCGCTACGAGAAGGTGCGCGACACGCTCGACGTCTGGTTCGATTCCGGCAGCACGCACCAGACCGTGCTGGGCGGTCCCGATGCGCGTAAGACCGGCGCCGGATCGCATGCGCAGGACACGAACTTCCCTGCCGACCTCTATCTCGAAGGGTCGGACCAGCACCGTGGCTGGTTCCACAGCTCGCTGCTCGTCTCGTCGATGCTGAACGGCACGCCGCCGTACAAGGCGCTCCTCACGCACGGCTTCACCGTCGACGGCGAAGGCAAGAAGATGTCCAAGTCGAAGGGCAATGTCGTCGCGCCGCAGACGGTGTCGAACACGCTCGGCGCCGAGGTCCTGCGACTGTGGGTCGGCGCGACGGACTATTCGGGCGACCTTTCGATCTCCGACGAGATCCTGAAGCGCGTCGTCGAAAGCTACCGACGGCTGCGCAATACGCTGCGCTTCCTGATGGCGAACACCGTTGATTTCGACTCGGATCGCGATGCGTTCGCGATCGACGAGCTGTTCGAGATCGACCGTTACGCGCTCGCGCGGCTGCGTGCGCTCGTCGATGCGGTTGCGACCGACTATGATCGCTACGAGTTCCATCTCGCCGTCCAGCGGCTCACGACGTACGCGTCCGAGGACCTCGGCGGGTTCTACCTCGACGTGCTGAAGGACCGGCTCTACACGACGTCGCGCGACGGCAGACCGCGACGGTCGGCGCAGACGGCGCTCGCGATCATCCGCGACACGCTGCTGAAGCTCGTCGCGCCGATCCTCTCGTTTACCGCGGAAGAGGCGTGGAAGATCGTGCGCGCGAACGATCCGACGATCTTCGTGCATACATGGCGCGATGCGGTCCCGCCGGTCTCGGGAAGCGACGCGCTGATCGAGAAATGGGATCGGATCCTCGCCGTACGCGCGAGCGCGCTGAAGGAACTTGAAGCGCTGCGGTCGGCCGGCAGCATCGGCTCCTCGCTGCAGGCAGACGTCCATGTGACCGCGCCCGAACCGTTGTACGCGGCGCTCGCGTCGCTTGGCGACGATCTGCGCTTCGTCTTCATTACGTCGCACGCCGGTGTGCGACCGGGCGATACATTATCGATCGAGGCCCGCGCGAGTGCCGCCGGCAAATGCGAGCGCTGCTGGCATTGGCGCAACGACGTCGGCATGGACAAGACGCATCCCGCGCTGTGCGGCCGATGCGTAGCGAATCTGTTCGGGGCCGGCGAACCGCGACGGTACGCGTGATGCGTTCGTTCATCAACGCGCCGGGTGCTGCGCCGCATGCGGCGGCAACCAACAATTCGCGCTGGCGGCGATGGCTCCTGCTTTCGCTTGCGATCATCGTGATCGACATCGTCACGAAGCGCGCGATTCTCGCGACGTTTCTGCCGGGCGAGGAGTTGCCGCTGCTGCCGTTCTTCAGCCTCGTTCTGACGTTCAACCCCGGCGCTGCGTTCAGCTTTCTCGCCGACGCCTCCGGCTGGCAGCGCTGGTTCCTGGCCGGTGTCGCGCTGGTTACGAGCGGAATCATCGTATGGCTCTTGCGCAAGGGCGGATCGACGACTTACTGCGCTGCATTGACGTTAATCCTCGGCGGTGCGCTCGGCAACCTCATCGACCGCCTGACGATCGGCAAGGTCGTCGACTTCCTGCTGTTCCACTGGCAGGGGTGGAGCTATCCAGCGTTCAACGTCGCGGACAGCGCGATCACGATCGGCGCGGTGTTGTTGATCACCGACGCGTTTCGCGGCCGCCGTGTCACGCCCGAGTCCGAAGCGACGGTGAAGGAGCGGTGATGGACGTCGTGCTCGCCAATCCGCGCGGCTTCTGCGCCGGCGTCGACCGTGCGATCGCGATCGTCGAGCAGGCGCTCGCGCAGTACGGCGCGCCGATCTACGTGCGCCACGAAGTCGTTCACAACCGCTTCGTCGTCGACGACCTGCGCGCGAAGGGCGCGGTGTTCGTCGAGAACCTCGACGACGTTCCTCCGGGCGCGACGCTCGTCTTCTCGGCGCACGGCGTTTCGCGAGCGGTGCGCGCGCAGGCGCAGGCGCGCGGGTTCACCGTGTTCGATGCGACATGCCCGCTGGTCACGAAGGTCCATGTCGAAGTGCAGAAGATGCACGATGCCGGCCGCGAGATCGTGATGATCGGCCACGCCGGGCATCCCGAAGTCGAAGGCACGATGGGCCAATGCGAGAGCGGCGTCCATCTCGTCGAAAGCGTCGCCGATGTCGGAGCGTTGCGCGTCGACGATCCTTCGCGACTCGCCTACGTCACGCAGACAACGCTTTCGGTCGACGATGCGCAAGCCATCGTCGATGCGCTCAAGCGCCGTTTTCCGCACATCGTCGGACCGAAAAAGGACGACATCTGCTATGCAACGCAGAACCGACAGGACGCAGTCAAGAAGATGTCGGGCGACGTCGACGTCGTGATCGTCGTCGGCAGCCCGTCGAGTTCGAACTCCAACCGGTTGCGCGAGGTCGCGGCAAACCGGGGCATCGCCGCGCACATGGTGGATCGGGCCGACGAGCTTCGAGCCGAGTGGGTTGCGGGCGCGCGCTGCGTCGGCGTCACGGCGGGCGCTTCCGCCCCCGAGATCCTCGTACGCGAAGTGGTCGACAAGCTTCGCGCATTGGGCGCGAGCGAGGTCCGCAACCTCGACGGCGTCGTCGAGAACGTCGTGTTCCCGATGCCGAAGGGGCTCGCTTCGGGCAACAAGGCGCCGGAGACCGGCGCATCGGCTTGAGCGGTTAATCCGATCTTCGACCGGCGCTTCGCTGCACGCGAAACCAGACGATCGCCGCGCTGAACGTGATCACCGCGATCGCCGCCGCGATCCACGCGACGATCGAATGCCGGCCGCCTTCCGATACGCCGCGCACCACGCCTTCCGCGAGATAGAACGGAACGACGAGCGACGCCCATTGCAACAGCCGCCGCGTCGAACGCCATCCGAACAACAAGAGCGCCGCGAGCGGCAGCGCCTTCAACGCCAGCCACGAGCCACCCGGCCGAAGCGGCGCAAGCAACGTTTCCCACGCGAGGGACCACAGCGCGAGCGCGACGAGGCCGGCGATCGCGAGCCGCACGACGCTGCGCACGATCGGTGACCTTTACTCGACCGGCACGTACTCGAATATCTCGAAACCCGGCCCCGACTCGACGAGCTTCGTCAGCACGGCGAACGTCTCGCTGCCTGCGCGCTTGAGCGTCACCGCCTGCTCGAGCTTGAACGTGCTCTGCGGCGCAATCAATTGCGGCGGCGTCGTTTCGGCGCCAATGTTCGACGCCGCGTCCTCGGGCACGACGACGACGGCGATCAATTGCGACGTGGCGAGGCCTTCGGAGGCGGCCGCTGCGGCCTCCGGCGCGTCGGAAACCAGCTCGCAGCCGAACTCGAGCCCGCGGCCCTTGAGCGTGTTGCGGAACCATCGAACCATCGCGACTTGCACGCCGCCGTGACCCTCGACGCGCAACGCGATCAGCTCGCCGATGCGCAGCGGCGCCGGATTCGTGTCCGACTGGCGCAGCGCGTAACCGGCCGGCGTGTGGTTGAGGACCTGGCACGCGGACATCGGCGGAAGTCCGGTCGGCGCGTTGCCGATGCCGGTGTGCAGGCCGCGGCTGTATTGCCAGACGCCGGAGAGTCCCGCACAGATCACGACGCGCGCGCGCGACGGCAGCCGGTTGAACTGACGCGCCGGCGGAATCGCCCACTGTCGCAACAGCCGCCGCAACAGCCCGATGTACGCGGCCCGCGATTTCGGTTCCCGCATGGACTCGGGCAGTGCGGCACCCGATTCGAGCGTGCGCAACTGCTCCTGCAGCTGAAAGGCGAGGTCGAAGGTCAGCAGGTAAAGCTTCGCGCCGTCCATCGTGCCGCCCTTGTTCGCGGAGAACGGCGGAAAGTCATGCCCCACGGGAACGATCGCAACCGCCTTCGCCATGCGGTGCACCGGCGCGACATCGGTGACCTTCGCGGACTGGCCGTGTTCCTGCAGATAACGCAGCACCTGACCGAGCTGACCGGGGTGGAAGCCGTACGGATTGGCGAGCGCGAGCAGGAGCGCTTGCACGTAGGTGCGCTCGGGCGACGCGTCCGGCTGGTCGGCGGCCGCCGGCACCTGGTGCAGCTTGCGGGAACGCGCGAATGCATAGATGACATGCGCGTCGTGCCAGGTTCGCGCGGGCACCGGCGCGTAGCTTTGATAGCTCGACACGAGGATGCGTGCCATGCACTGCAGGCAGCGGTGAATCAACGCGACCATCAGGCGCTGGCCGCCGAGCGCGATGCGCTTGTCGGCTTCGCGCGCGAGCAGATGCTTGTACGCGGTCGACAGCTCGTGGGCGAGCGTCAGGCCGGCCTTGGCCGCCTCCAGCGCACCTCCCGACAGCGGATGCGTCGCACGCGAGTACGAGCGCTCGAGTTGCGGCCACAACGTGACGGCGGTGTTCCAGTAGATCTCCGCCAGTTCGAGCCGTCGCGCGTCACTCATCGCGACGCGATTGGTCGCGGCCAGCGCATCGCCGGCGATCCTCGCCGCCTGCACGGGTTCCTTCTTCACCGTGTCGGCGAGCCAGTCGATGATGCGGCTGGGACGCGTCTCCGGTGGGTTGGCGGGTTTTGCGGAAAGCGGCGGGAGGTTCAGCGCGAGCGAGGGCATGGCGCGAGGCGAGACGAGCGGACCGCGGCGATTGTATGCGACATGGTGCTGCTTGGCGTAGGCCGCCAAGGGGTGAAGCGAGAGACGTGCCACGAGAAGGCGTGGCGCGTGTCCGCGCGGCGCTCAGCGCAAGAACTCCAGCACCACCTCGATCTGTTCCGCGACCCGCAACATCGGGGCATGTCCGACGCCGTCGAACTCGACCAGCCGCGCCTTCGGGCCGCGCTGCGTCATCGCGCGAGCGGTCTCTGCCGAAAGCAGGTCGGACTGCGCGCCGCGCAATAACAGCGTCGGGCAGCGGATCGCATCCCATAAAGGCCACAGGTCCGCCGGCGCGGCGGTCTCGCGAAACGGCACGGCGATGCCCGGGTCGTAGACGAAGCCGTAGCGCCCGTCGGGGCGGCGCGACATCATCGTTCGCGCAAGCTCCGCCCACTCGTCTTCGTCGTGCGGGCCGAATGGCGAGATGGCGCGGACGTGCGCGATGAAATCGGCCTCGGTTGCGAACGTCGGGTCGGCGCCGACGTAACTGCGAATGCGCTCGATCGCAGCCGGCTCGATGGCCGGTCCAACGTCGTTCACAACGAGCCGCGCGACCGGAGTTCCGCGCTGGGCGGCGAAGACGATGCCGAGCAGACCTCCCATCGACGTGCCGACCCAGTCGACGCGCTCCGCGCCGGAAGCGGCGACGAGCGCCGTTAACGTCGTCAGGTACGTCGGGAACGTGTAATCGGTCTTGACCGCGAGCCAGTCGCTTGCCCCGCGCCCGGGCATGTCGACAGCCAGCACGCGATGCGTCGAAGCGAGAGCCGCAGCGAGGCGGTCGAAGTCACGGCCGTTGCGCGTCAGGCCGTGCACGCAGATCACCACCCGCGGATTGTCCGCGTCGCCCCACTCGTGCCAGACGACCCGGTGAAAGCCATGCGGAGAGAGGCCGCACAGCGCGCGCTCACGGCGTTCGGCGGGTCGCGTCATCGCTTGTGTATTGAAGCTTGTGATCGACGGGAACGCAATTTGCCAGGCCACCGCGGACCGCGCAAAGCGGCACGTTTACTTCGACGCAGGATGCGCTTGCGCAGGAGCACGCGGCGCACGCGCAGATCGAGCAGCTTTCGCAGCAGCTCGCGGCGGAAACCGGCCAGTTTCTCGGCGACACGCATGCGCTGCTTCGGCGTCTCGCGACGCGACCGAGCATCCGAGAGTCCGACGCCGAGCGATGCGACCCGTTGTTCGGGATCGGGCTTGCGATCGTGCAGCGCATCGTACATCGGCACCGCGGCGAGATTCGCGTCACGGCGCAAGTCAACGAAGGCGCGCGCTTCGTGTTCACGTTTGGCTAACGCAGCATCGGCGCAAAGCCGCCGTCCGCCTCAAACAGCACGGCGCGGAAACTGCCCGCGCCGTTCGGTCTATTGGCGCGCTGCAAAGGCGCGCCATGTAGCCCGTTACTTCGGCTTCTTCTTCTGCTTCGGCTTCTTTTGTTCTTTCTTCTGCTTGTCGCGGTTCGCCATAGGGCCTCCTGTCGGGTTCCGGGGATCCACGGGGTGCCGCATCGCCCTTCGACACTTCGTGGTCGGGTGCACCGCGGCGATCGAAGCGTAACGCAGTTCGGCCCCCGTTGGAACTCAGTGCGCGCGGTTTTCCTCGATGCCGTCAGTGCCGGCGTCACGCTCGCCTCCGGCGGCCGGGCGCCAGAACACGACACAGGTGACGAGCTTCGATGTATTCATCGTGACGCTCCGTCGCGTCGCGCTTCACGCTCGAAGACATTGTCGAAGTAGGCATCGCGGCCTACGAGCGCCTGCCAGACGCTCGAGGCCCCGTACAGCACGAACAGCAGGACCCCGAAGCGCTCGTACTGGGCGACGTGGACATGCTCGTGGCCTCGACAGCCGTCGAGCGACGCGTCGTCGATCGCGAGGATCACATGCCCGAGTGTGATCGCGACGAAGCGCATGCGTCGACGTCCGCACTCGTTGGCGACGCGTCCGCCGGTGATCTCGATGCACCCTTGGATGCGACTCATGCGTGCGCCGGTGGCCAGCATCGTCAGGCCGACAAGAAATCCGACCAGCGTGGCCGGGAGGGCCCAGAGATAGCCGCCGAGTCGTCGCCGAGAGATCACCGCGACAGTGTAGAGGCCAGCCCGCGCCGGTGGAAACCTCGTCAGAAACGACCGACCACGGTTTCAGCCGCCGCTGCTAGGGCGCCGGGCGGCCGAGCGAGACACTTGCATGATGGATTCTCTGCGCATCGAAAACCCGCGGTCGTGCCGCCGGACAGGGGCCGCACGGCGGATGGCGATCGCCGCGGCATTCTTCGGATTGCTGGCCGGCTCGCTGATCGACGCTTCGGCGGTGACCGGCGGCTCGGCGGCATCGCTTCAAAGCGCATTTCAGAAGGTGCGCGCCGACATCGAGTCGAACAAGTTCGGCAAGCCGCTGCACCTGAACTCGCGCCAGACGTCGAACACGCTGTCGGGTGACGTCTATGCGATCGTCGACCATCCGTTCGAGCGCGTGCAGCGCGCGCTCGACGACGCGAAGAACTGGTGCAACATCCTGATCCTGCACCCGAACGTCAAGGGGTGCGAGCCCGACGGGAGCGCGATGACGGTTGCGCTCGGCCGTTCCGAGCTGCCGGTTCGTTTCACGCACGACGTGGCGGCGAGCGTGAACGATTATCTCGACGTGCGCGTCAACTCTCCGACCGGCCCGTTCGGCACGAACGACTACCGGATCCGGCTGGAGGCCACGCCGCTCGATGCGAAGCGCACGATCCTCCACCTCGCGTACTCGCACGACTACGGCTTGCGGGCAAAGCTCGCGATGCAGGCCTACTTCAGCACGCTCGGCCGCGGCAAGGTCGGATTCACCGTCGTCGATCGCGACGCCGAAGGCAAGCCGGTGTATGTCAGCGACCTGCGCGGCGGTCTCGAACGCAACGCGATGCGTTATTACGCGTCGATCGAGGCTTATGTCGATTCGCTCTCGGCGCCGCCCGACCAGCAGCTCGAGCGAAGACTCCGGAATTGGTACGCCTACACCGAACGCTACCCGCTGCAACTGCAGGAAGAGCCGGGCTACCTCGACGCGAAGCGGCGTGAAGCGCAGAAGGTCCGGGCCGCCGGCAATCAGTCCCGCGCGAGCGGCGCTACCTGATCGATCGCGGCCAGCGCGTCGCGGATCGGTTCGTCGTCGCGCGGCCGGACGAGCCGTGATTGCTCGGCGCCATTGCGCAGGAAGACGAGCGTCGGCCAGAGCTTGACCTTGAACGAGCGGCCGAGCGGACGACCGCTGCCATCAGCGATCTTCACGTGCCGTACCGCCGGATGCTCGGCGAGCGCACGATTGATGGCAGGTTGGGCCGCGCGGCAGAAGCCGCACCACGGACTGCCGAACTCCAGCAGCGTTGCGCCCTGCCAGCTATCGACTTCCGCGCGGCCCGGTTCCGTCGCGGCGTAGGGTGAGTTCATCGGCATTCCGGTCGACGAGGGGCAACGAATGTCG
>DATLNR010000135.1:0-40487 GCA_035536655.1 Casimicrobiaceae bacterium | reverse complement strand
AGAAGATCATCGTACCGTCCGGCCACAAGGAAGAGGAGCTCGAGCTCACGGTCGAGGCCGAAGCCAACCAGTACATACCCTTCGCGCTCGACGAGGTCAACCTCGATTTCCAGACCGTCGGCCCGGCGCCGAACAATCCCGACGAAGTCGAGGTGCTGATCGCCGCTTCCCGCAAAGAAAAGGTCGAGGACCGCGTCGCGATCGCCGAAGCTGCCGGCCTGAAGCCGCGCGTCATGGACGTCGAGTCGTACGCGACGCAGGAGGCGTTCCGCCTGATCACGCCGTCGTTGCCGGCCAACGGGCGCGACCAGAACATCGCACTGGTCGACATCGGTGCGCACGTCACCCATTTCTACGTCTTGCGCAACAACCAGTTTCTGTTCTCTCGCGACCAGGCGTTCGGCGGCAACCAGTTGACGACGGATATCCAGCGCGCGTTCAACCTCTCTCCCGAGGAAGCCGAGTCGGCGAAGCGCAACCAGGGCCTCCCGGAGAACTACGACAACGACGTGCTGCAGCCGTTCATGGAGACGCTCGCGCTCGAGATCACGCGTGCGCTGCAGTTCTTCTTCACGTCGACGCAATACAACCAGGTCGACCACGTGGTGCTCGCGGGCGGCGGCGCCGTGCTTCCCGGCCTCGACGAGCTGGTCGCGAAGCGTGCCGGCGTCGCGACGGTGCTCGCCAACCCGTTCGTCAACATGCAGACCAGCGATCGCATCCGTCCGCGGCAACTCGCGCAGGACGCGCCGATGCTGCTGATTGCGTGCGGGCTGGCGCTGCGCAGTTTCGAGTGAGGTCGAGATGAGCGCGCCGGTTCGCATCAATCTCCTTCCGCACCGCGAACAGAAGCGGGTCGCCCGGCAGCGCCAGTTCGTCTCGATGGCGATGCTGCTCGGTATCGGCGCGCTCGGCGTGGTCGGGCTCGTGCACTTCGTGCTGGCGACGCAGATCGAGGGCCAGAACAGTCGTAACGACCTGCTCAAGTCCGAGATCGCGAAGCTCGACGAGCAGATCAAGGAGATCGACAAGCTGCGCGAGCAGATCGCGCAGGTGCTGGCGCGCAAGCAGGTCGTCGAGACGCTGCAGGCAAACCGCAACGAATCGGTGCATCTCCTGGACCAGCTGGTGCGCCAGCTGCCCGACGGCATCTACCTGAAGTCGATCCGGCAGAGCGGCGCGAAGGTCACGTTGGTCGGCTACGCGCAGTCGAACGCGCGCGTCTCGACGCTGATGCGCAACGTGCAGGCGTCCCCGTGGCTCGCTTCGCCCGAGCTGGTGGAGATCAAGCTCGTGCCGGCGCCGGTCGTCCCGGGCCAGAAGCCGGCGGCGCTCGGCGACAAGGTGAACGAATTCACGATGAACGTGCAGGTCAAGCGCGTGACGCCGCCGGTCGCCGTGGCCACGCCGGCGGCCGCCGCCGCACCCGCGAAACCCGCGCCGGGCACGCCGGTGAAACCCGCGCCGCCGAAGCCCGCGCCGGCGAAGGCATCGGCCTAAGACTTCGAAGGACTTTTCGCGCATGAACCTCGACGGCATTCGACGGCTCAACCTTCGCGAAGTGGGGAACTGGCCCACGGCGCCGAAGATCGGCGCGCTCGCGATCGTCTTCGTCGTCATCGTCGCGCTCGGCGCGTACTTCGACTGGATGGATCAGTACGAGTCGCTCGAGAAGGCGCGAGCCGCCGAGGTGAAGCTCAAGGACGAGTACGGCGCGAAGAAATCGAAGGCGGTCAATTACGACCTCTACGTCGCGCAGTTGAAGGAAGTCGAGCAATCGTTCGGCGCGCTGGTGAAGCAGCTGCCGAATCGCGCCGAGATCGACGCGCTTTTGACCGACGTCAACCAGGCGGGGCTCGGTCGCGGTCTCGTGTTCGAGCTGTTCAAGCCGGCAGTGCAGGAAAAGCTCGCCGACTTCTACGCCGAGCTGCCGATCAACGTTCGCATCACCGGCAACTATCACGACATGGGCGCGTTCGCGAGCGATGTGGCCCAGCTTCCGCGCATCGTCACGTTGAACGACCTCGTCATCAACAACGAAAAGGGCACGCTGTCGATGGAGAGTGTGGCGAAGACGTTTCGCTACCTGGACGACGACGAGGTCGCGAAGCAGCGCGCCGCGGCGCGGGCGAAGGACAAGGAAAAGGCGAAGAAATGATCACGCGCGTCGCATTGATCCTCGGCGTGACCGCCGCGCTCGCTGGATGCGGCGCAGAAAGCCATCAGGACTTGCGCGGCTGGATGGCGGAGCAGGGCAAGAACACGCGCGGCCGCCTGGACCCGGTCCCGCAGATCAAGCCGTACGAGCCATTCGCGTACAACGCGTTCGATCTTCCGGATCCGTTCAAGCCGCGCAAGATTGAGCCGGCCAAGGGCGCAAGCAAGCTTGCGCCCGACCTCGCGCGACGCCGCGAGCCGCTCGAGGCGTTTCCGTTGGAATCGCTGACGATGGTGGGGACGCTCGAGAAGAACAAGTCGATCTTCGCGCTGGTGCGCACGTCGGAGAAGGACGTCTATCAGGTGAAGGCGGGCAACTACATCGGGCAGGACTTCGGCGTCATCGTCGGCATCAGCGACACCGAGATCAAGCTGAAGGAACTCGTGCAGGACGGCGCCGGCGACTGGACCGAAAGGACCAGCTCGCTGCAGCTGCAACAGCCGGACACGAACGCACAGGCACAGGGACAGGGGCGGAGACGATGAGCGCAATTCATGTGAACCGCGGCAGCCGCGGGCTTCGCTCGTGGCAGGCGGTGCTCGGCTTGACCGCGATGCTCGTCGCGTGCGCCGGTTTCGCGCAGGGCGGCAACGCGATCGAGCAGGTCACCGTGAGCAAGGGCAGCTCCGGCAATACGATCGTGCGCTTCTCGCTCAAGGCGCCGCCGGCGAATCCGCCAGCCGGCTTCTCGATCGCAAGCCCGCCGCGGATCGCGCTCGACTTCATGGACACCGGCAACGCGCTCGGCGCGACGCAGCGCGTGATCGACGACGTCGCGCTGCGCAGCTTCAACGTGATCCAGTCGGGCAACCGCACGCGCGTCGTGTTCAACCTGAATCGCCCGCAGACATTCCAGACCAGCGTGGAGGGCAACGCCGTGCTCGTGACGCTGGTCGACCAGAGCGACGCGCAGGACTCGCGTGCGCAGGTCGTGCAGCGCTTCGCGGAGGCTCGGCCGGGCGACACGCAGCACGCATTGCGCGACGTCGACTTCCGGCGCGGGCGCAACGGGGAGGGTCGCATCGTCGTCGATCTGTCCGACAATACGACCGGCATCGACATCCAGCAGCAAGGCCGCCAGCTGATCGTCGATTTCATCAAGACGACCTTGCCACGCAACCTCGAGCGGCGGCTCGACGTGCAGGACTTCGGCACGCCGGTCACGACGATAGACACGTTCGCGCAGGGCGGCAACACGCGCATGGTCGTCGAGCCGAAGGGCCTGTGGGAGCACTCGGCCTACCAATCGGACAACCGCTTCATCCTCGAGGTGAAGCCGATCCTCGAGGACCCGAACAAGCTGACGCAGGGCACGCGACAGGGCTACAAGGGCGAGAAGCTGTCGCTCAACTTCCAGAACGTCGAAGTGCGCTCGGTGCTGCAGGTGATCGCCGACTTCACCGGCCTCAACATCATCACGAGCGACACGGTGCAGGGCAATCTGACGCTGCGCCTGAAGGACATCCCGTGGGATCAGGCGCTCGACATCATCCTGCAGACCAAGGGGCTCGACATGCGCAAGAACGGCAATGTCGTGCTGGTCGCGCCGCGCGAGGAGTTGGCACTCAAGGAGAAGCAGCAGCTCGAAGCGCAGGTGCAGATCGGTGACCTCGAGCCGCTGCAGACGGAGAGCTTTCAGCTCAATTACGCGAAGGCGGCCGACCTGCAGCGCCTGATCACGGCGGCAGGCGCGGCCAGCGGTCAGGGCGGCGCATCCGGCTCGATCCTTTCGCGGCGTGGCGTCGCCATCGTCGATCCGCGCAGCAACCTGTTGTTCGTGCAGGACACGGCGTCGAAGCTCGAAGAGGTGCGGCGCATGATCCGGCAGATCGACATCCCGGTTCGGCAGGTGCTGATCGAAGCGCGCATCGTCGTGGCGAACGACAGCTTCAGCCGGCAGCTCGGCGTGCGCTTCGGCGCGCAGACGGCGATCACGTTCAATCGCGGCCGTTACGCGCTGGGACAGGGCGGCAGTCTCAACACGCAGCCGGTGGTGCGCATCGAAGGCGACCGCATCATCCGGGAAACCCGTACGCAGACGCCGTTCGAGGCGGCGTCGGGCCTCGCGAGTGTCGGCTATTCGGACGGGCCCCAGCTCAACGTCAACCTGCCCGTGGCCAATGCGGCCGGCCAGCTCGCGCTGACATTGATCAATCTCGGCAGCGGCAACTTGATCAACCTCGAGCTGTCCGCGCTCGAAGCCGACAACCGCGGCAAGGTCGTGTCGAGCCCGCGCGTCATCACCGCCGACAATCAGAAAGCACACATCGAGCAGGGCACGGAGATACCGTACGTCACGCCGGGCAGCGCCAACTCACCGGCAACAGTTTCGTTCAAGAAGGCCGTCCTGCGCCTCGACGTGACGCCGCAGATCACGCCGGACAACCGCATCATCATGACCGTCGAAGTGCGCAAGGATCAGGTCGGACAGTTCGTGCCGGTCCAGGGCGGCGGCCAAGTGCCGTCGATCGACACGCGTAACGTGACGACGCAGATCGCCGTGAACAACGGTGACACGGCGGTGATCGGCGGGATCTTCGAAGAGGTGCTGCGCAACGAAGTGGACAAGGTCCCGTTCCTCGGCGATTTGCCGCTCGTGGGTCACGCGTTCAAGACGACGTTGAAGTCGAGCGAGAAGACTGAGCTCCTGATCTTCCTGACGCCGCGCGTCGTCAAGGAAACAGTCACTAGCGTTCGATGAAAAACGCGGCCGCGGGGCCCGTGGCGTTCGTAGGGTCCCCGGCGCACGTCTTTCATCGAGGGTGAAATCCACGCGGGCCGCCTAGGGGCGCCCCGTCGGCGTCCCGCCGGAACGGGCTACGAAACAACGAGCGACGTGCGGCGGACGCTCCGCTTGCATGCGCTTGTGCATCGTAGAATCGCCGCGTGCTACTCCACCGCGGCAATCTCTTTCTCGTCGGGTTGATGGGTGCGGGCAAGTCGACGCTCGGGCGGCAGATCGCCCGGCGATTGCATCTGCCGTTTCTCGATGCCGACATCGAGCTCGAGCGGCGGCTCGGCGTCTCGATCGCGACGATCTTCGAGATCGAGGGTGAAGCGGCGTTTCGGGATCGCGAGGAGGCGTTGATCGACGAGCTCACCGATCGGCGCAACATCGTGCTCGCTACCGGCGGCGGCGCGATCACGCGTCAAGGCAGCCGGCGCAACCTGAACGAGCGCGGCACCGTCGTCTATCTGCACGCGACGCCGGAAACGCTGTTCCATCGCATCGGCGGGAGTCGCAACCGTCCGATGCTCAACGTCGAGGACCCGCGCGCAAGGCTTGCGGCGTTGTACGCGGAGCGCGATCCGCTGTATAGGCTGATCGCGGACGAGATCGTCGAATCGGATCGCGATACGGTCATGCGCTACGCGCGCGGCCTCGCGCTGGAGCTGGCGGCGGAGGGACGCGGTTGACGCAGCGACTCGACGTGAGCTTAAGTGAGCGCGGCTATCCGATCCACGTCGGTTCGGGACTGCTGCGCCGTGCGGGCGGGCTTTTGTCGACGCTTCGTTCTCGCCGTGCGATCGTCGTGACCAACGCGATCGTTGCGTCGCACTGGCTGCAACCACTGCGCGACGCCTTGGCGGGGTCCGGTTTCTCGACCGATGTCGTGATGCTCCCCGCCGGGGAAGCGCACAAGAACCTTCGAACGCTCGAAGACCTGCTGACGCGCCTCGCCGAGCTCAAGGCGGAACGAAGCACGGTGCTCGTGGCGCTCGGCGGCGGCGTCATCGGGGACATCGCCGGCTTCGCGGCGGCTGTCTATCAGCGCGGCATGCCGTTCGTGCAGGTCCCGACGACGTTGCTTGCGCAGGTCGATTCGTCGGTGGGCGGCAAGACGGGCGTCAATCATCCGCTCGGCAAGAATCTGATCGGCGCCTTCTGGCAGCCGTCTGCCGTCGTCATCGACATCGATTGCCTCACGACGCTGCCCGACCGTGAATTGAGCGCCGGTCTCGCGGAAGTGATCAAGTACGGCGCGATACGCGACGCGGCATTCTTTGACTGGGTGGAAGCGTCGATCGACGACCTGCGGCAGCAGCAACCGCAAGCACTCGAGCGCGCGATCGTCACAAGTTGCCGCATCAAGGCGGCGATCGTTGCGGCCGACGAGCGCGAGGAGGGCGAGCGTGCGCTACTCAACTTCGGCCATACGTTCGGCCACGCGATCGAGAGCGCGACGGGATACGGCGTATGGTTGCACGGCGAGGCCGTCGCGGCCGGAATGTGCGTGGCGGCGAAGCTGTCGACACGGGTCAGCGGCCTCGCCGATGACGCTGCTACGCGACTCGCCTCGTTGCTCGCGCGTGCGGGACTGCCTGTGTGGCCGCCGTCGATTCCGTTCGACCGTTGGCTCGCGCTCATTGCGCACGACAAGAAAGTCGAAAGCGGCGTCGTTCGCTTCGTGTTGCTCGAATCGCTCGGCCGTGCGGTCGTTCGAAGCGGCGTCGCGCGCGAAACGCTCGCTGGCGTCTTGTCCTGACCCGCGCAGAAAGAACAACGGCGCCCGAAGGCGCCGTTGTCTTTGCTGCGGCCTACCAACCGATTACGGTGTGCAGGTCACCGTCGCAGTCGCCGTCCGGCCTCCGGTGTCGGCGACCGACACCGAGATGTTGCCGGGGCCGCTGACCGTGAACGTGCCGCCCGCTGCCTGCACCGGCGCTCCGGTCACTGTCACCGTCGGCGCGCTCGGCGCGGTCACGACGCTGTACGGTGCCGTTCCGCCCGTCACGACGAACTGGTACGTTCTCGACGCTCCGCAACCGCCCTGCACCGCCACTGAATTCGGCGCGATGGCGAGCGGCGGAACCGGCGTTGGCGGCGCCGGCGCCTGCGTGCCCGGCTGATTCGTGACTGTCGGCAATCCCTGCGTCAGCGTGCGACCGGTCGCATCAGTGATCGCGAACGTTAGATTGGTGAAGCACGCGCCGTTGGTGATGACATCGAAGCCGCCGCCGTTCACCGTCACCGGATTGCCGACCAGCGTGACGACATCGGGAAAGTTGACGACGATGCGGTAAGGCGGCGTGCCGCCGAACAGGTAGTAGGACACTCGAACACCGCTCGAGCAGACGCCCTGCGCCGGACCGGTGATCGTCGTCTGGCCGGACGGCGCGATCGCAAGCACGCCTTCGCCGGCCGTCTCCTGGGCGATCACGAACTGCGCGGTGACCTGTCCGCCGGTCGCGACGTCGGTCGCGCGCAACAGCCCGATCTGCGTCGGTGTGCTGACCGGCACGAAAATGATGACGCGCGCGTCACCGTTCGCGTCGGACACGACGGTTTGCGTTTGCGCGAGCGGCGAGCCGGGGTTTGTCGTCGCGAGCGAGAACGTTCCCTGCACGACGTCGAAGCGGATTTGCCGCCCGGGCGATCCGGTTCCGCTGGGACCCGTGACACGAACCGTCGCCGCCGCCGTCTGCCCGGAGCACACCTGTCCCGTTGCGCAAGGCGTTGCATTCGGCGTGATGGTGATCGAGCCAGGCAGAAGGACGGCCGGATTGACCGTGATCTCCGACGTCGCCGTCTGGCCGCCCGAGTCGCGGATCGTCACGTTCGCCGGCTGGCCGATCGAGACGTTGTTCGCCAGCAAGACGAGTTGGTTGCCGCTGACGTTCTGCGGAACCGGCAGCGCCGTCGGATTCGCCGAGAACGCCGTGTAGGGCGGCGTTCCGCCAGAAATGGACAGTACCAACGGCGTGCCGGCGTAGGCGATCGCCTGCCGCGGAACGACGCTGAGTTGCGCGGGCTGGGACGGCGGCGCCTCGAACATATTGTTTGGCGCGCCGCTGCCGCCGCCGCAGGCGGCAAGCGACAGCACACCGGCCGCGGCGGCCATTGAGGCGCCAAAGCGGAGCCATGCGGTCAGGTGGGGAGTCGGCATGAGCGTTTGATCCTAATGATGTTGTCGTAAGGCGAATGAGTCGAAATCGGGCGCTGCAACAAGAAGATAGACGATCTTGTTCAGATTAGAGCCTAGGTACAGCGCGCGCAAGGGGCGGGTCCGTCGAGCGGCAGCAACCGCCCGACGGGCTGTTGCGCGCATGTTGCAGCGGGACGCCTTTCTTGTCGCGTTGCACCATTCTGCGTAACATGGACAACTCTTCTCGTTGCCTTGTAGCGTCCAAGCAAGCATTGGGCCGGCCATTACGAGGAACCTCGCGTGAGCCAGCACCCGCATTTTTCGAGCGCGCGGCCCCCCGTCGCGCAGGGCCTCTACGACCCGGCCAACGAGCACGACGCGTGCGGGCTGGGCTTTATCGCGAACATCAAAGGCCGGACGTCGCACGCGATCATTCGCCAGGGTCTCGCGATCCTCGAGAATCTCTCGCACCGCGGCGCGACTGGCGCGGATCCGCTGCAGGGCGACGGCGCAGGCATCCTGCTGCAACTCCCTGACGCGTTTCTCAGGCGTGTGTGCGGAAAGCTCGGCATCACGCTGCCCGCCATCGGTCAGTACGGCGTCGGCATGGTGTTCCTGCCGAAGGAGCCGGCATCGCGCATGGCGTGCGAGCAGGAAATCGAGCGCGCGATTGCCGCTGAAGGGCAGGTATTGCTTGGCTGGCGCGACGTTCCGACGTTGAACGATGGACTATCCGCGCGCACCAAGGAAGTCGAGCCGGTGATCCGGCAGGTGTTCGTCGCGCGCGGCTCGCGCGACGTCACGCAGGACGGATTCGAGCGCAAGCTCTACGTGATCCGCAAGCGCGCCGGACACGCGGTCCAGGCGCTGAAGCTGCGTCACGGCAAGGAGTTTTACGTGCCGTCTTTCTCGACGCGCACGATCGTCTACAAGGGCATGCTGCTGGCGCACCAGGTGGGCAGCTTCTACGTCGATCTGAACGATCCGTCGATGACGTCGGCGCTTGCGATGGTTCACCAGCGCTTCTCGACGAACACGTTCCCGACCTGGGACCTCGCGCATCCATTCCGCTTCGTCTGCCACAACGGCGAGATCAACACGCTGCGCGGCAACTTCAACTGGACGCGCGCGCGCGAAGGCGCGATCGCGTCGCAGGTTCTGGGGGACGATCTCGCGAAGCTCTTCCCGCTGATCTACGAAGGCCAGTCGGACTCCGCATCGTTCGACAATGCGCTCGAGCTGCTCGTCATGGGCGGCTACCCGGTCGCGCACGCGATGATGATGATGATCCCCGAAGCGTGGGCCGGTAACCCGCTGATGGACGAGGATCGTCGCGCGTTCTACGAATACCACGCTGCGCTGATGGAGCCGTGGGACGGTCCGGCGGCGATGGCATTCACCAATGGCCGGCAGATCGGCGCGACGCTCGATCGCAACGGGCTGCGGCCCGCGCGTTTCATCGTCACCGACGACGACACGATCGTCATGGCCTCGGAAGTCGGGGTCCTCGACATCCCGGAGGAGAAGATCGTCAAGAAGTGGCGGCTGCAGCCCGGGAAGATGCTGCTCGTCGACCTGGATGCCGGCCGCATCGTCGACGACGATGAACTGAAGCGCACGCTCGCAACCGAAAAGCCTTATCGCGAGTGGATCGAGAAGTGCAGGTTGTCGCTCGAGTCGATGCCCGAGCCGGCGCCCGCGTCGGCTTCCGAATCCACGCTCGTCGATCGCCAGCAGGCTTTCGGCTACACGCAGGAAGACTTGAAGGTGATCCTCGCGCCGATGATGGGTGCGGGCGAGGAAGCGATCGGCTCGATGGGCAACGACGCCGCGCTGCCGGTGCTTTCGGCCCGGCCGAAGGTGCTCTATCACTACTTCAAGCAGCTCTTCGCGCAGGTTACGAACCCGCCGATCGATCCGATTCGCGAGGAGCTGGTGATGAGCCTCGTGTCGTTCATCGGTCCGCGGCCGAACCTGCTCGACATCGATCCGCAAGGCGACAGCGTGCCGATGCGCCTCGAAGTCGCGCAGCCGATCCTCACGGCGGACAACATGGAGAAGCTGCGTCATGTCGAGCTCTTCTCGGGCGGCGCGTTCCGCATCGAAGAGCTCAACATCTGCTATCCATCGGCGTGGGGCGCGGACGGCATGGAAGCGGCCCTCGCGAGCCTCGCCGCCCATGCCGAAGACGCGATCGGCAAGGGCCGCAACATCCTGATCCTGACCGACCGCAGCGTTTCGCGCGAACAGCTGCCGATTCCGGCGTTGCTCGCGACGGCCGCGGTGCACGAGCACCTGGTGAAGAAAGGCATGCGCACGCGTACCGGCCTCGTCGTCGAGACCGGTTCGGCGCGCGAAGTGCATCACTTCGCGCTGCTCGCAGGGTATGGCGCCGAGGCGATTCATCCGTATCTCGTCCTCGAAACGATCGCGGCAACGAGCGAATCGCTCGCCGGCATCGAGCCGAAGGAAGCGCAGAAGCGCTTCATCAAGGCGATCGCCAAGGGGCTCTACAAGGTCATGTCCAAGATGGGCATATCGACCTACCAGAGCTATTGCGGCGCGCAGATCTTCGAGGCAGTGGGACTCGCGAAGTCGTTCGTCGACAAGTACTTCTACGGCACGGCGAGCAACGTCGAGGGCATCGGCGTGTTCGAGGTCGCGGCCGAAGCGGAGCGTTTGCATGCGCAGGCGTTCGGCATCCACGCATCACCGGTCGACATGCTCGACGCCGGCGGAGAGTACGCGTATCGCGTGCTCGGCGAAGAGCACATGTGGACGCCCGATTCGATCGCCAAGCTCCAGCACGCGTCGCGCGCGAACGAGTTCTCGACGTACGAGGAGTACGCGAAGCTGATCAACGACCAGGAGCGGTGCCTCAAGACGTTTAGGGGCCTGTTCGAGTTCAAGCTGGAAGGCCGCAGCAGCATCGCCCTTGAGGAAGTCGAGCCCGCTACCTCGATCGTGCGGCGCTTCGCGACCGGCGCCATGAGCCTCGGCTCGATCTCGACCGAGGCGCACACGACGCTCGCCGTCGCGATGAACCGCATCGGAGGCAAGTCGAACACCGGCGAAGGCGGCGAGGATGCGATGCGCTATCGCGCCGAGATGCGCGCGGGCAAAAGCGTTGTCGGCGACGGCGACACGCTGTCCACCGTCATCGGTCGCGATCCTGTCGAGCAGGACGTGAAGCTCAAGGCCGGTGATTCGCTACGCAGCCGCATCAAGCAGGTCGCATCCGGACGTTTCGGCGTCACTGCGGAGTACCTGTCGTCCGCCGATCAACTGCAGATCAAGATGGCGCAGGGGGCGAAGCCCGGCGAAGGCGGACAGTTGCCGGGCCACAAGGTGTCCGAGTACATCGCGATGCTGCGTTACTCGGTGCCCGGCGTCGGCCTGATCTCGCCGCCGCCGCACCACGACATCTACTCGATCGAGGATCTCGCGCAGCTGATCCACGATCTGAAGAACGCGAATCCGCGCGCGTCGGTGTCGGTGAAGCTCGTCTCCGAAGTCGGCGTCGGCACGGTGGCCGCTGGTGTCGCGAAGGCGAAATCCGATCACGTGACGATTGCCGGCCACGACGGCGGCACCGGCGCTTCGCCGGTGTCGTCGATCATGCACGCCGGCACGCCGTGGGAGCTCGGGCTTGCCGAAACGCAGCAAACGCTGGTGCTCAACCGACTGCGCGGCCGCATCGTCGTGCAGGTCGATGGGCAGATGAAGACCGGACGCGACGTCGCCATCGGCGCGATGCTCGGCGCCGACGAGTTCGGCTTCGCGACGGCACCGCTCGTCGTCACCGGTTGCATCATGATGCGCAAGTGTCATCTGAACACGTGCCCGGTCGGCGTCGCGACGCAGGATCCGGTGCTGCGCCGGAAGTTCACCGGACAGCCCGAGCACGTCGTCAATTACTTCTTCTTTGTCGCCGAGGAAGTGCGCCGGATCATGGCGCAGCTTGGCTTCGCGCGGTTCGAGGAGATGATCGGCCGCAGCGACCTGCTCGACATGCGCACCGGCATCGATCACTGGAAGGCGAAGGGTCTCGATTTCTCCAAGGTTTTTTATCAGCCGCCGATGCCGGCGGAAGTCGCGCGCTTCCATTGCGAGACGCAGGACCATGGCCTTGCGCGCGCGCTCGACCATCCCATTATCGAGGCGTGTGCGCCGGCGCTCGACAAGCGGCAGCCGGTTCGGCTCAACTATAAGATCCGCAATGCGCACCGTTCGGTCGGCGCGATGCTGTCGGGTGAAGTCGCGCGCCGCTACGGTCATGAAGGTCTCGCCGACGACACGATCCATGTCGCGTTCAAGGGTGTGGCGGGGCAGAGCTTCGGCGCATTTCTTGCGCGCGGCGTGACGTTCGAGCTCGAGGGCGCGACCAACGACTACGTCGGCAAGGGATTGTCGGGCGGGCGGCTCGTCGTGTACCCGGATCCGAAATGTCCGGCGAAGCCGGAAGAGAACATCGTCATCGGCAACACGGTGATGTACGGCGCGATCGAAGGCGAGGCGTACTACCGCGGCGTTGCCGGCGAGCGCTTCTGCGTGCGCAACTCGGGCGCCTCCGCCGTCGTCGAAGGCACTGGCGACCATGGATGCGAATACATGACCGGCGGCACGGTCGTCGTGCTCGGACGCACGGGCCGCAACTTCGCAGCCGGCATGAGCGGCGGCGTCGCTTTCGTCTTCGACGGCGACGGCACGTTTTGCGGGCGCGCGAATCAGTCGATGTGCGAGCTCGTACCGGTGGAAAACGAGGCGGTGCAGACGAAATCGGAGCGCGACCTCGACAAAATCGGCAAGGGTCGCGCGCGCCATCGCGATCGCAGCGACGAAGCGCTGTTGCGCGAGCTCATTGAGCGGCATCTCCGCTTCACCGGCTCGACCGTCGCGCTTTCGATCCTCGACAATTGGGAGGCGTCGCGCGCGAAGTTCGTCAAGGTGTTTCCGAACGAATATCGGCGCGCGTTGACGGAAATTCATGCGGCGCGCGCCGTGAAACCGGTCGTCGCCGAGAAGAAGAAGGCCGTGGCGTGACGAAACGGCCTGCACGCTCGCCTCATTTGCCATCGATTTCGTTGCCCCCCGAGGGGGCGCGTCAGTCCCTTCTGGCGGCCGGGCGGGACTGATGGGCAAGATCACCGGATTCCTCGAGCTCGAGCGCATTCAGGAGGTGACGCAATCGGCGAACGAGCGCGTCAAGCACTATCGAGAGTTCATTCTCGCGCTGTCGGACGATGCCGCCGCGAAGCAAGGCGCGCGCTGCATGGACTGCGGCATTCCGTTCTGCCATTCGGGCTGCCCCGTCAACAACATCATTCCGGACTGGAACGACCTCGTCTACCGCCATCAGTGGCGAGAGGCGCTGGACGTCCTGCACGCGACCAACAATTTTCCGGAGTTCACCGGCCGCGTCTGCCCCGCGCCGTGCGAAGCCGCGTGCACGCTCAATATCAACGACGATCCGGTCGGCATCAAGTCGATCGAGCACTTCATCATCGACAAGGGATGGGAGGAAGGCTTCGTCGAAGCCTCGCCTCCCGCGCGCAAGACCGGCAAGCGCGTTGCCGTCATCGGCTCGGGTCCGGCCGGCATGGCGTGCGCTCAGCAGCTTGCCCGAGCAGGTCACGCGGTGGTCCTGTTCGAGAAGGAGGACCGCATCGGCGGTCTCCTTCGCTACGGCATTCCCGACTTCAAGATGGAGAAGCACCTGATCGACCGGCGCATGGCGCAGATGGCGGTCGAAGGCGTCGAGTTTCGTACCGGTGTCGACGTCGGACGCGATGTGCAGGCGTCGGCAATCGCGGACGAGTTCGATGCGATCGCACTGTGTGGCGGCGCCGAGGAGCCGCGCGATCTGCCGGTGCCCGGTCGCGATTTCGCGGGCGTGCATTTCGCGATGGAGTTTCTGCCGCAGCAGAATCGCGTCGTCGCGGGTGACGTCGTGCGCGATCAAATCGTTGCAACCGGCAAGCACGTGGTCGTCATCGGCGGCGGCGACACCGGGTCCGATTGCGTGGGCACGTCGAATCGCCAGCGAGCAGCATCGATCACGCAGTTCGAGCTGCTGCCGCAACCGCCCGAGGAAGAGAACAAGGACCTCACCTGGCCTTACTGGCCGATCAAGCTGCGCACGTCGACATCGCACGAGGAAGGTTGCTCGCGCGACTGGGCGGTCGCGACCAAGCGGTTCGAAGGCAACGGCCGCGTTTCTCGTCTCGTCGCGTCGCGCGTGCAGTGGGAGAAGGGCGAACGGGGCGCGATGCGCATGGTCGAGATGCCGGGCAGCGAGTTCTCCATCGCGGCCGACCTGGTGCTGCTCGCGATGGGCTTCACCGGACCCGGTTCCGGTCCATTGCTGACGCAGTTCGACGTCGAGCGCGATGCGCGCAGCAACGTCAAGGCCAACACCGACGACTACCGGACGTCGGTATCGAAAGTATTCGCCGCGGGCGACATGAGACGCGGACAGTCGCTGGTCGTGTGGGCGATCCGGGAAGGGCGGCAGTGCGCGAGAGCGGTGGATGAGTTTTTGATGGGGGAGAGTGGGTTGCCTCGGTGACAGGTGGCTGTCCACAACGACACGTTTCTCCGCGCACTCCGCCGCCGGCCCACGCCGTACACGCCGGTGTGGCTCATGCGCCAGGCGGGGCGCTACCTGCCGGAGTACAACCGCGTTCGAAACCAGGCGGGAAGCTTTCTCGCGCTCGCAAAGAATCCCACGCTTGCGTGCGAAGTCACGCTTCAGCCGCTCAGGCGGTTTCCGCTCGACGCGGCGATCCTGTTCTCCGACATCCTGACGATTCCCGACGCGATGGGACTCGGTCTATCGTTCCACGAAGGCGAAGGACCACGCTTTGCGCACACCGTCGGCGACGAGGCGTCGATCGATCGCTTGCGCGTTCCGGATCGGGGCGGGCTCGATTATGTCTACGAGGCCGTTGCGACCATCAAGCGTGCGCTCGACGGCAGCGTTCCGCTGATCGGCTTCGCCGGTAGTCCGTTCACGCTCGCGTGCTACATGATCGAGGGGCGCGGCAGCCAGGACGATTTCGCGCGCGTGCGCCGCTTCGTTGCACAACGACCGGATCTGATGGATCGGCTGGTTGCGATCAATGCGCGCGCGGTCGCCTCGTACCTGAACGAGCAGATCGACGCGGGTGCGGACGCCGTGATGCTGTTCGACACGTGGGGCGGGCTCTTGTCGACGGGCGCCTATCGACGCTTCTCGCTCGAGCCGATGCGAACGGTGTTGCGCGAATTGCGTCTCGATACGCCGTCGATCGTCTTCACCAAAGGGGGCGGGCAATGGCTCGACGAGCTTGCCGGTTGTGGCACCGATGCCGTCGGACTGGACTGGACCGTTGATCTGTCTCGTGCGCGATCGACGATCGGTGCGCGGGTTGCGCTGCAGGGCAACCTCGATCCGGTCGTGTTGACGACCGATGCGGCGACCGTCGCACGAGAGGCGGAGCGCATCGTTCGCGAAGCCGGTCCGGCGCCGGGCCACATCTTCAACCTCGGGCACGGGATCACGCCTGCGGCCTCGCCCGACCTGGTCGACGTGCTCGTGCGGACCGTGCATGACGTTTCGCGCCGCAATGGCTGACGCGATCGGGGCTTGACAAACGTCGCAGGAAGGAGGCGCGGTTCGGTTATGCACATTCTCGTGCACGCCGGCGGCCCGCGACGATGCCCCGGTGTACCAAGGGCGAGCGCGTCGCAACTGCCTGAAAACAATGGCGGCAAAACGGGCCGATTGCGAGTGACGCTGCCCGACAAGCTTGCACATGTCATGCCCGGCGAGAGTGCGCTCCCGGTTACGCACACATTTATCCACAGTCGACATGAAGCGTTCAGACAGGCTGTTCAAAATGAACAGCTTAAGTTGAATACCTGCTGCGCGAGATGAACATCGAACGCGGCACGCCGCGCGCTTGCTGCCGATTTGTGCGATCGGTGCGATGACGATTGCACGCGTGGCGCTGCCAGTGGCGATTTCCCGGCCGTTCGACTACTGGGTCCCTCGCAACATTGCCGTCGACGTGGGCGCGATCGTCAAGGTCACGTTCGGGCGGCGACGATTGGCGGGCGTTGTCGTCGAGATCGCCGACGACTCGGCGGTCACGCGCGACAAGCTGTTGCCGATCGACGAGGTGGCCGAACTGCCGCCGCTGCCCGATGACGTGCGTGCGCTTTGCACGTTTGTCGCAACGTACTACCAGGCGCCGCCCGGTCTCGCGTTTGCGCTCGCCTTGCCTCCGCTCGTCGATGCCAAGCGCGATCGCGAGCGCGTGGTCGCCGTCTGTGCGCACGCGAACACGCCGGCGCTCAACGCCGCCCAGCAGTCCGCGGTCGATGCGATCGATGGCGCGCGCGACGAGTTCGTGCCGTTCCTGCTGCGTGGCGAAACCGGCAGCGGCAAGACGCTCGCCTATCTGCGGGCGGCGGAGCGAAGCATCGCTGCCGGCGGTCAAGTGCTGCTGCTCGTGCCCGAGATCAATCTGACGCCGCAACTCGTCGCGCATGTGCGCGACACGCTGCCGGGCGCGCGGACCGTCGTGCTGCACAGCGCGCTGGCCCGACGCGAGCGGTTGCGCAACTGGCTCGCCGCCGCCCGTGGCGAGGCGGACATCCTGCTCGGCACTCGCCTTTCGGTGTTCACACCGATGCCGCGACTTGCGCTCATCGTCGTCGACGAGGAGCACGACGGCTCGTACAAGCAGCACGAGACGGTGCGCTATCACGCGCGCGACACGGCGTTGTGGCGGGCACGCGAGCGCAACGCGCGCGTCGTACTGGCGAGCGCGACGCCCTCGCTCGAAACCTGCGCGCATGCATCCGCGGGCCGCTACCGAACGCTGTTCCTCGCCCGCCGCGCCGATCCGCAGGCGACGCGACCCATGATCCGGCTCGTTCCGGCTCGCGGCGGCGACGTCGAGGACGGATTGTCGTCGCCGCTGATCGACGGTATCGCGCAGCGCCTTGCGTGCGGCGAACAGTCGCTGGTGTTCGTCAATCGACGCGGGTACGCGCCGGCGTTGAAGTGCGTTGCCTGCGGATACGAGGCGGGTTGTCCGCGATGCAGCGCGCGAACGACCGTTCATCGCGTGCCGCCATCGATGATCTGCCACCACTGCGGCCATCGCGAAAGAATTCCTGCGGCATGCCCGCAGTGCGGGAACGTCGACCTGCACCTCAAAGGCGAAGGGACGCAACGCCTCGAAGCGCGGTTGCGCGACCGCTTTCCCGATGCGCGCATCGCGCGCGTCGATCGCGATACGACGCGCCGGCGCGGCGCGTTCGACGAAGTGCGCGATCAGATTGCGCAAAACGAGCTCGACATCCTGATCGGCACGCAGATGCTGGCGAAGGGCCACGACTTTCCGCGCCTCACGCTGGTGGGCGTGCTGGGCGCCGATAACGCGCTCTACAGCGCCGAGTTCCGCGCGACCGAGCGGCTTTTCGCGTTGTTGCTCCAGGTCGCCGGGCGCGCCGGGCGCGCAAGCCTGCCGGGCGAGGTGATCGTGCAGACCGACTTTCCGTTGCACCCGCTCTATGCAAGCCTCGTCACGCACGATTACGACGCGTTCGCCGCCACGTTGATGGCCGAACGCGAAGCGAGCGCGTTGCCGCCCTTTTCGTTTCTCGCTCTGTTGGCCGCCGAAGCGCATCAGCGCGAGGATGTGGACGCGTTCATGACGTCGATGCACCAGCGGGCGATCGCCTTGTCGGGATCGCTCGAACTCGACGTCGAAGTGTTCGCGCCGGTCGCTGCGCTCCTCGCACGCCGCGCGGGCTACGAGCGATCGCAGATGCTGTTTCGCAGCACGCGGCGCGGCGATCTGGTCCGTGCGCTGAGCGCGCTGCGCGAAGCGCTGGAAGCGTCGGCGGAGCGGCGTGTTCGCTGGGCGATCGACGTGGATCCGACCGAGCTTGCCTGAGCCGCGCAACCCGCTGTATTGCGACGGGCCGTTATAATCCGCCGTTTTTCCAAGGGCTTTGGATGAGCGGCGCAAACTCTGCGAAGCTCGCGATCGAAGAGGCGCTGCGCAACGCCGTCCGGCCGCTGTTCGATGACGCGCAAGCCGTCGTCCAGGTCGAGCGGCCGAAGCTCGCCGAGCACGGCGATTACGCGTCGAACGTCGCGCTGGCGCTTGCGAAGCGCATCGGGCGCAAGCCGCGCGAGCTTGCCGTGACGATTGCGAGCGGGCTCGTGGAGTCGCTCAAAGGCACCGTCGCGACGGCCGAAGTGGCCGGGCCCGGGTTTCTCAACGTCACGTTGACGCCTGCGGCGCGGCAGTCGGTCGTCGGACGCATCTTCGCGCAGCGCGCCGATTACGGCCGCGGCAACGCATTCGCGGGCCAGCGCGTGATGGTCGAGTTCGTGTCGGCGAATCCCACCGGACCGCTGCACGTGGGGCACGGCCGGCAGGCGGCGCTCGGCGATGCGATCGCGAACCTGCTCGAGCGGCAGGGCGCGAAGGTCACGCGCGAGTTCTATTACAACGACGCGGGCGCGCAGATCGAGATGCTCGCGCTATCGGTGCAGGCCCGCGGGCGCGACGCACTCGGGCAGTCGGTGGCATTTCCGGAAGCCGGCTATCAAGGCGACTACATCCACGAGGTCGCGCGCGACTATGTCGATCGCGAGGGCGCGGACGCGCTCGACGACCTCGATCGGATCCGCCGGTTCTCGGTGGCCCAGCTCCGTGCCGAGCAGGATCGCGACCTTTCAGCGTTCGGCGTGCGCTTCGACAACTACTACCTCGAAAGCTCGCTGTACGACGACGGCCGCGTCGAGCAGACGGTCGAGGCGCTGCGGCGTTCGGGGCACAGCTACGAGCACGACGGTGCGCTTTGGCTTCGCACGACCGACTTCGGCGACGACAAGGACCGCGTGATGCGCCGCACGAACGGCGCCTATACGTACTTCGTCCCCGATGTTGCCTATCACGTGACCAAATGGGAACGCGGGTTCGCGCGCGTGATCAACGTGCAGGGATCCGACCATCACGGCACGGTGATGCGCGTGCGTGCGGGCCTGCAGGCGCTCGCCCGCGGCGTGCCGAACGGTTATCCGGATTACGTGCTGCACAAGATGGTGACGGTGATGCGCGGCGGCGAAGAGGTGAAGATCAGCAAGCGCGCGGGAAGCTACGTCACGCTCCGCGACCTGATCGACGAGGCGGGTCGCGATGCCGTTCGCTTCTTCCTCGTTTCGCGCAAGGCCGACGCGGAGTTCGTGTTCGATCTCGACTTGGCGCGATCGCAGTCCGACGAGAACCCGGTGTACTACGTGCAGTACGCGCACGCGCGCGTCGCTTCGGTTTTGAAGATGGCGGGCATCGACAAGGAGGACGCCGCGGCGAAACTGGCCGCGACTGACTTGAGCCCGTTGACCGGCGGCTACGAGACGGCGCTACTGCGCCGTCTGGAAGACTTTCCGGTCCTTGTGTCGGATGCAGCGCGCGAGGTCGCGCCGCACCAGATCACGCATTACCTGAAGGACCTCGCGCACGACTTTCACGCTTACTATAATGCCGAGCGCTTCCTGGTCGACGACGAGCGTGTGCGCAACGCGCGTCTTGCGCTCGTCGTCGCCGTCGGCATCGTGCTCGCCAACGGACTCACGGTGCTCGGCATTTCCGCTCCCGACAAGATGTAGCGAGCGCAGGACTCTTCGACGATGCCAGTTATTCGCACACCGTCTTTTCGCCGCATGCGGCGTCATGGCGCCGGCGGCACGCTGCTCGGCGTGTTCATCGGTCTCGTGCTTGGCATCGCGATCGCCGCGACCGTCGGCCTCTACGTCACCGGGGGCTGGAAGGCGTACCAGCAGCAGATCGCGGGCACGCGCGAGAGCGTGCGCGATGCGCCGAAGATCGCCGCCAAGCCGGCCGAACCGGAGAAGCCGCGTTTCGATTTCTACAAGATCCTCCCGGGCGACGACGCGAAGACGACGGCGGCAAAGCCGGTTACGCCCGATCGCGCGACCGTCGCCGACAAGACGGAGAAGAGCGACAAGGCGAAGGCAGCGGAGAAGGTCGCGACCGCGGACCCGTCGGCCGCCAAGCCGTCCGACCGCTTCTGGCTGCAGGCCGGGTCATTCGTCAGCGAGTCCGAGGCCGAAAATCTTCGCGCGCGCCTTGCGCTCGTCGGCTGGGAAGCCCAACTACAGCAGGGACAGCTGCCCGACAAGTCGGTGCGCTATCGCGTCCGTTTGGGACCGTACGACAACGTCGACGAACTGAACCGGATCAAGGGCGAGCTGGCGCGCCGCGGATTTGACGTTGCCGTGATCCGCCTGTGAGCGCGTCATCGTTGCGGCCTGCTGCTGCGTTGATGCTGAACCTTTCGACGGAGAAGATGCCGATGAAGTCGCAAAACCATTCTCGCCTGCGCCGACGTCTCGTCGCGGCCATCGCGATCAGCGCTTTCACCGGCGGCAGCGCAATCGCGCAGGCGCTGGTCGAAGGCCAGAATTACCTGCGTCTGAAGAATCCGCAACCAGTGGACAGCGGCAAGAGCATCGAGGTGCTCTATTTCTTCTCCTACGGTTGCCCGCACTGCCGCGATTTCGACCCCGAGCTGCAACCGTGGCTCAAGACGCTGCCGGCCGACGTCGAGTTTCGCCGCGTGCCGGTCGACTTCGGCCGCGAGCAATGGGCGAACCTCGGCAAGGTGCTCTATACGCTCGAGGCGATTGGCGCCGAGAAATCGATGACGAGCGACGTCTTCGTCGCGCTCCACGACAAGAAGATGCCGCTGTCGGAGCCGAAGGTGTTCTTCGACTGGGCGGCCGGCAAAGGGCTCGATCGCAAGAAGGTCGAGGACACGTACAACTCGTTCGGCGTGAACAGCAAGATGTCGCGCGCGCGGCAGCTCGCGAAGAATTACAACGTGCAATCGGTGCCGGTCGTGTTCGTCGACGGCAAATTCCAGGTGTCGGCGGAAAAAGTCGGCACGCACCAGGCGATGCCCGCGGCGATGAACCAGCTGATCGCGAAGGCGCGCGCCGAGCGGCCGAAGTCCTGAGCACGGCGGCGACCCGGAAAGTCTTCATCACCGGCGCGACGTCGGGCATCGGCGAAGCGCTGGCCCGGCACTACGCGAGCCAGGGCGCGTCGCTGGGCCTGTTTGCGCGGCGCGAGCCGGAGTTGCATCGACTTGCCGGCGCGCTATCGCCGGCCGACGTTCTTTCCTACGCAGGCGACGTTCGTGACCTCGGCGCGCTTTCGCGCGCGGCGAAGGACTTCATCGATCGCGTCGGCGTTCCGGACATCGTCATCGGCAACGCAGGGGTTTCGCGCGGTACGCTGACGCAGTTTGCCGAGGACGTCGCCGTCTTCCGCACGATCCTCGACACCAACGTCATGGGACTGGTGCACACGTTCCAGCCGTTTCTTCCATCGATGCTCGACGCGAAGCGAGGCACAATGGTCGGCATTGCGAGCCTTGCCGGCGTTCGCGGAATTCCGGGCTCGGGCGCGTACTCCGCGTCGAAGGCCGCGGCGATCGGCTATCTCGAGAGCCTGCGCGTGGAACTGCGCAGCAGCGGCGTTGCCGTCGTCACCATATGTCCCGGCTACATTGCAACGCCGATGACGGAGAAGAACCCGTACGCGATGCCCTTTTTGACTGCGTCGGACAAGGCGGCGCGGTTGATCGCACGCGCGATCGATCGGCGGAAGTCGCTCTACATCGTTCCGTGGCAAATGGCGATCGTTGCGCGCGTGCTGCGCGTATTGCCGAATTGGCTGTTCGATCGCGTGTTCGAGAGGGCTGGACGCAAGCCGCGACAACTTGATGGCGGCGTCTGAAGGCGTCGACTGGGCCGGTACCGCGCACGCGGTCGCACACGACGCGCGAATCGCTTGCATCGTTCCGAGCATCACCGAAACGCTCTTTGC
Source organism: Casimicrobiaceae bacterium (assembly GCA_035536655.1). Classification (GTDB taxonomy): domain Bacteria; phylum Pseudomonadota; class Gammaproteobacteria; order Burkholderiales; family Casimicrobiaceae; genus VBCG01. Next base: position 18,483 of record DATLNR010000135.1, on the reverse strand, counting down.
GCTCGGTCTCGGAAACAGCGTCGTCGCGCGCACGGGCTTTTGCATCCATCCTCGCGGAGACGTGAAGCGCGTGCCGAAGATCGGCGGCACGAAGGATCCGGAACTCGCGCGGCTGCGCGAGCTTCAGCCGACGCATCTGGTCGTCAACGTCGACGAGAACCGGCGCGAGGACGTCGACGCGGCGCGCGCTTTCGTCCCGAACATCATCGTCACGCACCCGATGGATCCAGGCGATAACGCAAGATTGTTCACGCTGCTCGGCGCGGTGTTCGATCGATCCAAAGAGGCTCGCGAGCTGATCGTCGATACGGCTGCTGCGCTCGCAGAGCTCGATGCGATCGCGCGGACGCACCCGCGTCAGACCGTTCTCTACCTGATCTGGCGCAAGCCATGGATGACGGTGTCCCGCGACACGTATGTTTCGCGAACGCTGGCCCGTGCCGGCTTCGACACGGTCCCGCAATCATCGGCCGTGCGTTATCCGAAACTCGGCGACGACGATCCGGCGTGGCGCGACGCGGATCGCGTGCTGTTGTCCACCGAGCCTTATGCGTTTCGCGAGCGCGACGCCGCCGAACTCCGGGCAAGACGAGCGAAACCGGTCGATCTGATCGACGGCGAATGGACCTCGTGGTACGGCGTTCGCGCCGCATACGGAGCGCGCGCGCTGGCCAACTATCGCCGACCGATCGCGGCGGATCAAGGCGAACAGGCTTCGCTCGGCGACAAGTAGGGAAACGAGCGCTCGAGGAACGCGGCCATCTGTCCGCGCGTCACCGGCGATTCGGGGCAATAGCGCAGCGGTCCGGTTGCGCAGCCGCTGGTGATGCCGAGCGAGCTGAGCTTGTGGATGTAATTGGCGAACGGATGAGAAAGCGGGACATCGGCGAATTGCGATGACGCAGGTGCAGCAGGAACGTATGACGAGCCGCAGCTCGCGCGCAACAGGAAGACTGCCATCTGGCCCCGGGTGACGGGCAGATTGGGGCAGTAGCCGAGCGGGTTGGTCGAACAGCCCTGCGTCACGCCGTCCACATAGAGCTTTTCGATGTGGTCGCCGAACGGCGCGCCGACCGGAACGTCGAAAAAGAAGCCGCTCTGCGGCGGCGGCACGAAGTTCGACGCGCGCATCGTGCGCTCGAGGAAGACGGCCATCTGGCCGCGCGTTACCGAGTCGTCAGGGCAATAGTTGCCGTTGCCGCAGCCGGTGGTGATTGCGGCCTGCGCGAGGAACTCGACGTGGCCGAAAAACGGATGCGTCGTCGGCACGTCGATGAACCGCTGCGGCACCGGATGCAGCGGCGACGTCGGACGGAAGCGCGCTGTCGCGTTGCCGGTCAGGTTGATGACGAGTGCGTTGTTCGCCTGCGGCGTTCCCAGGTCGTCGCCATCGATGTATTGCAGTCGTGGATTCGAGAAATAGTCGATCTTCGCGCAGTTGCCGCACGCCGCGCCGTAGCTCATGATCGTGCGCCACGCGCCCTGCGGATCGATGCGGTCGACGTTGTACGGCTTCGGGCCGAACCCGTCGTGGTGCGCCGGGTCATGCCCCGCCCCGAGGTTGTGCGCGACCTCGTGCGCAAAGCCCCGCCCGGCGACGGCGCAGCTCTGCGTCACGACCGAGAAGCCGATGAACTCGTTCGCCTCGTCGATCGTTTGCGGAATCCACGCCTGACCGCACCAGAATTGCTGGGGAGCAATGATCAATCCGACGAGATCCGCACCGTGCAGGTCGCGGAGCGCGTGCACCTCGTCGGCGAAGCCATCGTTCTTGTTGGTGACGTCGTCGAGCGCGCACTCGATCATGTCGCCGCACGCGCCCGTGCGCTCGACGTAGCTGATCCAAGTCCGATGAACCAGGCGCATGCGATTGGCCACGCCGCTGTTCAGGAAGATCGCGTTCAGGCTGTCGACCGCGGCTTGCGCCTGGCTTTGCATGTTCGCGAGCCCGCCGGCCGCATCCTGTGCGGCTTGCGTCCACACGACCATCATGTCGATCAGGCGACCCGAGTCGAGCGGCACGACCTTCGACTGAATCGTTCCTCGAGGCAAAGCTGACGGGGCGCGCCGCGGCGGCAGCCCCGGAAGATGCGCTTGCGACGATCGCTGCGAGAGCCCGTACACGCCGTCGGCGTTGCGCGTGAGTCGATAGCTGCCGTACGGATAATCGACCGTCACGGTGAGCACGCCCGACTCGAGCGTCAAAACGGCATTGCCGAGCGGAACGTCGCGCAACTTCACGAACAGCGTCGAGCCGGTCGGGCGGATTTCCGAACCGATGACGTCGCCTTCCAGCGCGAGCCCGCGAAACAGATCGAGCGTCAGTCGCGTCGCATGACCTTTGTCGTGCTCGCGCGCAAGCCGCTCGACCAGCGCAACGTCAGGCGAAACGATGCGCGAACGAAGCGATGTCGCATCGGCGCTCTTTTGTCGCTGATCCGCGACCGTGGCGCCGAACAATCGCACTGGTCCCTGCGAGTCGGCGCGAGCGACCCCGCAAAGCAGGAAGACGGCGACAAAGACGACAACGAGTCGGAACATCGCGGTTGATCGGCATGAGGCTCTCGATGGAGCCACATGGGAACCGAAGGTTCCGCGAGGCTAGCGCGAATGCCTCGTTGTCCGATGCGGCAACGTGTCGCGACCGATACGCGTGCAGTGCGTGCCGAGGACCGGTCGCCGGTTCGGCGTCCTGTGCCGTACAACGGCGCCGACGCTACGCCATCGGCGTGCGCGATCGTTTGCTCTGCATACCTAGAGCGGCAGGCGCACGCCGATCGTCACCGAGTACGACTCGCCGTCGTCCTTGCCCGCCGTCGCCGTTCCCATGATGAAGCCGGAAACGCGACTGCCGGGCGTCGTCGCTGCGCCGAAGTCCATGCTCGCGCCGACGTTGATCAACGCCCAGTCGCTATCCGGCTTGCCGAATCCCGTCGAGAAGCCGCCGCCGATACCGGTCGGGCTCGCACTGACGATGCGATCGTCATCCCTGAACTCGTGTTCCCACGTCACGCGAGCGAACGGCCGAACCGCGCCGAACGTCCCATGCACCTGATAGCCGAGGCTGCCGATCAGCGACTTGCGCCGCTGTTCGCCGTAGCGCAGGGCGGTCGACGTCAGCGCGCCTTCACTGAAGCTGTCGACATCGACCTCCTGATAAACGAGCTTCCCGAACGGGCCATGCAGCAAGTTGCCGCGCCCGAGCCAGTAGCCACCGAGCACGCGCAGCGCGCCGTGCCAGCCGCCAGTGTCGCCGCGCTCCGTCCGCTCGAGCGCGCCGATCGGAAACCGACGACGAACATCTTTGTAGTCGAGCGTGCCCACGAGCAGCGACGCGCCGACGTACCACGGGCCGCTGCCGTAGCCCGCGTAAATCGTCGCGCTCGTTTCCTCGAGCTTGTGGCGCCCGGTCGAGTAATCCGCTTTGTATTCGGAGAAGTGCGCCGCAGCGCCGGCGAGCAGGTGGTCGCTCACGCGCAGATCACCGCCGACCGACAGCGTATGCAGGTCGGCGTCGCCGCTCGTGATGCGGCCGAAGTCGATGTCGGGATTCGCGAAGTCGTAGCTAGCCCACAGGTTGACGCCGCGCTGCGCGACCGGCGTATTGAGCGCCGACCACATGCGCGCGTCGACCGAGCGGAATGTCGCCTGCTCGACGGCGAGCGGACCCTCGGTCAGCGTTGCGCTGAAGAACGGCGCTTCGAGCAGCGAGGCGACGTACGCTGCGATCAGCTCGTGCGTGGCACCGGTTGGGTGCACGCCGTCGGCGAACGTGTACGTGCGATTCGCATTCGTCGCGACGAGGTTCGCTCGCGTGCACAATAGCGACGGCGTTGCACCGCAAGCGGTTGCCGTCGTGTTGGTGAACCCGAATGCCGCGGGATTCGTGAGGAACTCATTGAACAGCGCGGCGACGTCGACGCGAATGACGTTGCCGCCGAGCGTGTTCAGACCGGCCTGCACCGTGTTGTTGTACAAGCCGGTGATCGCGCTGATCTGCGCCGCGTTCGCCGCCCCGCCTGCGCGGCCGCCGGGCGTTTGTCCGATGTCGGGCAGATTGAAGACGATCAGATTGCGCGCGCCGGCCGTTTGCAGCGCTGCGGCCTGCTGCACATACTGCGTCGCGGCGAGCACGACGGCAGCCTGCGCTTGGGCAGACGTCGCAGCGCCAGCGCCGACAAGACCCAATTGAAAGAAGATGTCGTTCGCGCCGCCCCACAGCGCATACACGGCGTTGGGATCGATGCCGCGCGAGATCTGCTGGCTCACCTGCTGCGTGATCGGCAACGCTGTCGCTGTCGGCGGATTGGCCGGGACACCGGGAAGCAGCGTGATGCGCGCGCCGCCCTGCGCGTAATCAGTGCCGCCCTGATTCGCCGGCGTGATCGAGAAGCCGTAGCGCGCGCCGAGAACCTGCGCCCAGACCGGGTCGGGGTTGGTGGTGAACCGGCCGGTGCCTGGCGGCAGCCCCGGCGCGAACGATGCCGCGTCGGTCAGGCTGTCGCCGAAGAAGTAGAAGTTCGACCATTGCGCGGACGCCGGCGAGATGCAGCAACACCAAAGCAGCAGCGCACCTGCAGCAAGCGCGTTCGTCGTTCTTTTCATCGATTCCTCCGGTTCTTCATCCGTCGAGTTCTTGTTTCGCGCCGCTTTCGCCCGCATTGACGCGCACGCAAAGCGTTGCGATTCTAATCCGTTTCGTCAACGCGGCATGTCGCCGGAACGTTGCTGACGTTGGGAGGGAAATCCGCATGAAGCCGCTGTCCGCTCGTTTCATCGCCTCGGCCAAGCGCTGCACGATGGTCGCGGTGCTAACGTTGGCGGCGCCGGCGCTCGCCCAGGTCAACGACCTTCCCGGGCGCGTTGGCCGGCTCTCGGATCTGGGCGGCCGCGTTTATCTGTCGGCCGAGGATCGGGCGACCGACTGGATCGAGGCGGCGCGCAACCATACGGTCACGAGCGGCGACAACCTGTGGGTCACGCGCGACGGGCGCGCCGAGGTCGACTACGGCGGCGGACAGTTCCGTCTCTCCGGCGAGACGAACCTGCATATCGCGCGGCTCGACGATCGCACGATCGCGCTGTTCGTCGCGCACGGGCGCGTCATCGTTCGCGTGCGCGTGCTCGACTCTGGCGACTCGGTGCGCATCGACACGCCGAACACGCAGATTGGGCTCACGCGCCCGGGCCTTTATCGCATCGAAGTGAGCGACGATCGCGCGCGTTCGACGGTGATCGTGCGCGAAGGCGAAGCGACTGCCAGCGTTGCCGCTGGCGTTCAGCAGATCCTGCCCGGGCAGGTGGCATCGATCGTCGGCGATCAGCCCGATTACGCCGAGGTCCGTTCGGGCTACGGCATCGATGGCTTCGACACATGGAACGCGGAGCGCGACCGGCGCTACGAGCGCAGCCGCTCGGCGAATTACGTGTCGCGGCAGATGATCGGTTACGCCGACCTCGACGATCACGGAACGTGGCACTCGTCCTCGGAGTACGGGATGGTCTGGTATCCGACGTCGGTCGCCGCCGACTGGGCGCCGTACCGCTACGGGCGCTGGACGTGGGTCGGCGATTACGGCTGGACCTGGGCCGACGACGCGCCGTGGGGCTATGCGCCGTTCCACTACGGTCGCTGGGTTCATGTCGGGAACCGCTGGGGCTGGTGCCCCGGCACGTACGTCGCACGGCCGGCGTGGGCCCCGGCGCTCGTCGCGTGGCACGGCGGATCCGGCTGGTCGGCGTCGGTGCACTTCGGCGCGCCCGTCTACGGCTGGGTGCCGCTCGCCTGGGGCGAGCCGTATCTGCCGTCGTGGCGCCATTGCTCGGATCGCTGCTGGACACGGTACAACCGTCCGTACGCCGTCAATCGCGCCGAGCGCCCGCATGCGCCGCCGACGCGCTACATCAACTGGACCGCTCCGGGCGGGGTGACGGCGGTCGCAGGCGCGACGTTCACCGGCCGCAAGCCGGTGCACGCGAACCTCGTCGACATCCGTACGCCGGCGCTCGCGAACGCGCCCGTGCTGGCGCACGCACCCGTGCTGCAGAAGCCGACGGCCGCCACGGTTCCCGGCGCGCGGCCGACGTTCAACGCGCCGCCGCCGGCAGTGGCGTTGCAGAACAAGCCGATGGTGATCCCATCCGTGGGTACGACGCCGACGTGGGGTGATGGAAACGTGGCACGGCCGTCATTGCGCCCGCCCGCCGAGTCGCGCGCCGTTCCGCCGGCCGCAGCTGTCGCGCCTGCGCCGCGCGCGGTTCCCCCGGCGGTCGCGCCGAGCGGTACGTGGGGTTCACCGGTTCCGCGAGCTGCGATCCCGCACGAGGCGCGACCGGACGCGCGGGTGCAAAACCGTGCCGAAGCGTCACGTTATGCCGCGCCCGGGGCCCCGTCGAACTCCGCACAGCGCGCTGTCCCACCTGCTGCCTACATCGCACCGGCCCCGCCGACTGCGGTCCCGCCTGCCACGCGGGCCGCGCCGTACGTTCCGCCGCTTCCTGCAGCGACGGCGCCAACGCCGGCTAGCGCGCCGGCTCCGCAGATCCCGGTTCGGCCGGCGCCGCAGCTCGCACCCGTCCCTTCACCGGTGCCTCACGCGGCACCGGCGCCCGTGCCGCCGCAGGAGAGCCGCGCGGTGCCGCGTGAACAGCGGCCGGTGCCGCAGCGCGACGGCGACAAGCCGGTCGTGCAACGGTAGGTGGACCGAAGTCGAAAGGGCGAGCGCGGTTTTGGGAAATTCGGCCGCTTTCCCGGGCCGTTGAAAGTGGCGCGCCGGCCCTAGTTTTCTGCCCGGATCGCGACGTACGTTCCCGGCGCGTCGGCGAGCGCCTTGAGCTTGCCCCTGCCGGGAACGCGCGCAGGCACTTCACCGCCGGTGTAGCTCTCGAGCCACTTGCGCCAGTCGTTCCACCACGAGCCTTCGTGCTGCTGCGCCGACTCGAGCCACGCTTCGGCCGATTCGGGCTGCGCTTCGTTCGTCCAGTAGCCGTACTTCTGCGCGGCCGGCGGATTGACGATGCCGGCGATATGGCCGGACCCCGACAACACGAATCGCGAGTCCCCTTTCAGGAGCTTCGGCCCGCCGTAGGTCGCCTTCCACGGCGCGATGTGATCCTCGATCGCCGATACGAAGTACGCGGGCACCTTGACCTTCGTGAGGTCGATCGGCACGCCGCCAAGCTCGATGCCGCCCGGCTTCGCCAGCGCATTCTTCATGTACATGTTGCGCAGATAGAAGCTGTGCATGCGTGCAGGCATGCGCGTGCTGTCGCCGTTCCAGTGCAGGAGGTCGAACGGGAACGGATCGCGGCCGAGCAGGTAATTGTTGATGACGAACGACCAGATCAGGTCGTTCGCGCGCAGCATGTTGAACGTGTTCGCCATCTCGCTGCCCTCGAGATAGCCGCGCTTGTCCATCTTGCGCTCGAGCGACGCGACCTGCGCGTCGTCGATGAATACCTCGAGCTCGCCGGTCTCGCGAAAATCGATCAGCGCCGTCAGGAACGTCGCGCTCTCGACGCGCTTGTCCTTCTTCGCGGCCATGTAGCCGAGCGTCGATGCGAGCAGCGTACCGCCCAGGCAATAGCCGACGGCGTTGATCTCGTCCTCGCCGGTCGCGCGCTCGATCGCGTCGAACGCGGCGAGCGTGCCGTCGGTCAGATAGCGGTCGAAGCCCGCGTCGGCCAGCTTGGCGTCCGGATTCACCCAGGACACGACGAACACCGTCAGACCCGAATCGACGCACCATTTGATGAATGAGTTCTTCTCGCGCAGGTCGAGGATGTAGAACTTGTTGATCCACGGCGGCACGATCAACAGCGGGCGTCGCATCACCTTCGGCGTTGTCGGCTCGTACTGGAGCAGCTCGATCAGGTCGTTGCGATACACGACCTTGCCCGGCGTGGTCGCGATGTTGACGCCGAGCTCGAATGCCTTCGCGTCGGTCATCGAAATCTTGAGCCGGCCGCCCCCGCGCTCGATGTCGTCGAGCAGGTTATGCAAGCCTCTGACCAGGTTCTGCCCACCGGAGCTGACGGTCGCGCGGAACACCTCGGGATTGGTCATCGCGAAGTTCGTCGGGGAAAACGCGTCGATGTACTGGCGCGTGTAGAAGTCGACCTTCTTCCGCGTGCGCTCGTCGAGGCCCTCGACGTTCGCCACCTGCTCGTGCAGCCAGCGAGCGGTGATGAGGTAGCTCTGCTTGATGTAGTCGAACAGGAAGTGCTGCTCCCAGTCCTCGTGCTTGAAGCGCTTGTCGCCCTTCGCCGGCGCTGCGACCGGGCCTGCGTTTGCGCCCATCATGCGCATCAGCGACGACTGCCACAGGCTCATGTAATCCCACCACAGGTTCATTTGCGATTCCGCGAGCCGCAGCGGATTCGCCATCATCTTCGCGGCGAGCTCGAGGAACGCTTTGCCGATGCCGGCCTCGTCGGCCATCATGGTGTGGCCCGATGCGGATTGGCGCTGTGCGAATTCGCCGATCAGCTTCGCGCTGCGTTCCGCGGCGGAGGCGAGGCTCGAGGCGAGCGCGACGGGGTCATAGTTGACCGGCGCGGCTGCGGGGGGCGACGGGGACGGCGAGGGGGAAGCCATTGTCAGCTTTCAGCAGTCAGCTATCGGCAGAATCGAGGCGCGCAGTTGCGGCATTGTAATCGTCACGACCAAGGCGCGAATCGTATGCTGCCGCCTTCGAGGCGCCGCTCGAGCTTACGCTGCGCCACCAGATGATTCAGGTGCGCGATCGCCTCGCCGACGGCGAAGAAACGCTGCTGCACGTCCAGCTTCCGCTTGAACAGGATTGGAACGAGCTCCGCAGCGGACATCGGCGCGTCGTTGCCATGAACGGCGTCGAGCAGCTCGGCAAGTCGCGCCGCGTGGTGTTCGCGCAACTGCGTCACACGCGCGCGTGGACCGCGGAACGGCTCGCCATGCGACGGCAGCACGAGCGTGTCGTCGGGAAGCGGCTCGAACGCCCTCAGCGAGTCGAGGAAGCGACCGAGCGCGTCGCTTTCCGGATCGGACGGCCACACCGAAACGTTCGTGCTGATGCGCGGCAGCAGCATGTCGCCGCTGATCAGCACGCGACCCTGCGGATCGTGGAGCGCCACGTGGTCGGGCGAGTGGCCGTAGCCCGGGATGACGTGCCAGCGCCTTCCGCCGATCGCGATCGCGTCGTTGGGGTAGATGCGCCGATGCCGCGACGGAAACTCCGGCACGCCCGCGCGATAGCGGTTCCCGCGTTGCCGCATGGCGTCGAGATAGTCGCCATCGACGCCATGCGCCATGAACAGCGCGCATGAATCCTCGACGCCGTAGCCCGCCGCCTGCGCGAGCACCGCATGGCCGGTCAGGTATTCGCCTGCGCTCATCGCGACCGGGACGTCGAAGCGCTGCGCAAGCCACTGCGCGTTGCCGGCGTGATCGGGATGGTAATGCGTGACGATGATGCGCCGAAGCGGCCGCGTTGCGAGCATCGTGTTTTCGACCTCGCGCCAGATCGTGCGCGTGGCTTCGTCACCGTAGCCCGTGTCGACCAGCGTGAAGCCCTCGCCGTCCTCGATGAGCCAGAGGTTGATATGGTCGAGCGCGAACGGCAGCGGCATCGTGAGCCGCCAGATGCCTTCGGTTGACAGCTGACAGTTGACAGTCGACAGTGACATCAGTGCGTTATTCGATATCCGATCTGGCGAAGGAATTCGCGCTCACCACGCGCGCGATCCGCTTCTACGAGGATTGCGGCCTGATCGCGCCGGAACGCGCGGGAAGCTCCCGAGTCTACGGCGAGCGTGAGCGCGTCCGTATCAAGCTGATCCTGCGCGGCAAGCGGCTCGGGCTTTCGCTCGCCGAGATCGGGGAGCTGCTCGATCTCTACGAAATCGCTCGCAACGAACGCGCGCAGCTGGCGAAATTCCTCGGCATGCTGACCGATCAGCGGGCTCGACTGCTTCAACAGAGGGAGGACATCGACGCGATGCTTGCCGAGATCGACGGCGTCGAGCGCGAATGCCGCAAGCGGTTGAAGGAAGCCGGCGCCTCGCGTTCCCCGGGCGCGCCAGCGGCGACCAGCGACGGCGGGCCGCCCCAAGCTTGATTGTCCGACATGCAAGGCGGTCGAAGTCCGCGTTGACGTTTACGTAAACGTAACCCATAATCGCCGGCGCGTCGACTGACCGGATAGCCGATCTCTCGATCGAGTCCGTTCTCGCGGCTATCGTTGATATGGCCGGAGGCTATGCGGGCTGCGTGCTGTTTCCTCGCGAAGCCTCGATACTCACTGTCGAGTTCAAGCTGAACCTGTTGGCGCCGGCCGAGGGTGAGCGCATCGTGGCCGAGGGATTCGTCGTGAAGAGCGGCAGAACGCTTACCATCACGCGAGGCGACGTGCATGCGCATCGCGACGGCAAGCGCACGCTGGTCGCGCTGATGCAGCAGACGCTGATGACGATGCACGAAAGCCCGGACGCGCCGTCCGCGTCGTAGCGCAACGTGAACTGAGGACGTACGCCGTGGACCTGCCGACGATCGACTTTGATCTTGGCGACGACCTCGCGATGCTGCGCGACGCCGTGCGGGCGTTCGCGAGCGACGAAATCGCGCCGCGCGCCGCCGCCATCGATCGTGACAACGCGTTTCCGCCGGACTTGTGGGCGAAGATGGGTTCGCTCGGGCTCCTCGGCATCACCGTCGAGGAGGAATACGGCGGCACGGCGCTCGGCTATCTCGCGCATGTCATCGCGATGGAGGAGATTTCGCGCGCGTCCGGCGCCGTCGGGCTCTCGTACGGCGCGCACTCGAACCTTTGCGTGAACCAGATTCGCCGCAATGGCAACGTGGCGCAGAAACGCAAGTACCTGCCGAAGCTCGTGAGCGGCGAGCACGTCGGTGCGCTTGCGATGAGCGAGTCGGGTGCGGGATCGGACGTCGTGTCGATGCGGCTCAAGGCGCAGCCGCGCGGCGACGCCTACGTGCTCGACGGCAGCAAGATGTGGATCACGAACGGGCCGGATGCCGACACGCTCGTCGTCTACGCGAAGACCGAGCCGGATGCCGGCACCCGCGGCATCACGGCGTTCTTAATCGAGAAGGGCATGCGCGGCTTCTCGACGGCGCAGAAGCTCGACAAGCTCGGCATGCGCGGCAGCAACACGTGCGAGCTCGTGTTCGACGGGTGCGAAGTGCCGGCCGACAACGTGCTCGGGACCGAGGGCCGCGGTGTGTCGATCCTGATGAGCGGCCTCGATTACGAGCGCGCAGTGCTCGCCGGCGGTCCGCTCGGGTTGATGGCCGCGGCGCTCGACACCGTCGTTCCCTATGTCCACGAGCGCGAGCAGTTCGGCCAGCCGATCGGCGAGTTCCAGCTGATGCAGGCGAAGCTCGCCGACATGTATACGACGTTCAACGCGGCGCGTGCGTATGTCTACGCCGTGGCCCGATCGCTCGATCGGGGGCATGGCGGCAGCGCCGCACGCAAGGACGCAGCCGGCGCGATCCTGTTCGCTTCCGAGAAGGCGACATGGTTGGCGGGCGAGGCGATCCAGGCGCTTGGGGGCAACGGCTACATCAACGAGTTTCCGACCGGGCGAATCTGGCGCGACGCGAAGTTGTACGAAATAGGTGCTGGTACCTCGGAGATCAGAAGAATGCTCATCGGCCGCGAGCTCTTCAACGAAACCAAGTGAACTCGCACGCCAATCCTCGCCGCGAAACACCGCACCTCGTCATCTTCGCGGGAGGTAGCGGTTCGCGCGCAATCAACATCGCGCTCGCGCAAAGCGGGTTGAACGTGACGCGGATCGTTCCGGCCTGGGACAGCGGCGGCAGCTCGAAGGCGATCCGTGAGCGGCTCTCGATCCTCCCGGTCGGCGACATCCGGCATGCGCTGATGACGATGGCGCACGGCGAAGGGCGTGCCGGCGACGTCGTCAAGATCTTCAACATGCGCCTCGCCGATCACGATGATGCGGCCGCGCTCGCGCGCGAGCTCGACTTCTACCTCGACGGGTTGCATCCGGCGATGCAAAAGATGGAGCCGGGCTTGCGCGGCGCGATTCTCAACTATCTGCGGATCTTCCGTTCGCGCGTCGGCGCGGATTTCGATCTGCGCCGCGGCAGCGTCGGCAATTTCGTGCTCGCTGGCGCGTACCTCGCGCACAACGACGATATCAACACGGCGATCTTCGTATTCCGCAAGCTCTGCTCGATCGCGGGTAACGTGTGGCCGACGTCGATGGACAACGACGTGCAGCTGCGCGCCGAGTTGCGCAATGGCGAGCGCGTTCTCGGCCAGGACGTCATCACGACGCTCGATGCTGCGCGCGCCACGATCGGTGTCAGCAACGTCCGGCTCGCGCGTGTGGATGCTGATGGCCAGGACTCCCTCGCCGGCGTCGCACCCAATCCCGCGGTGCTCGAAGCTATTGCCACGGCCGACGTCATCATTTTCGGCCCCGGGAGCTTCTATACGAGCGTCGTGCCGCATGTTCTCGTCGACCGCGTTGCCGAGGCGGTTGCGCGCCGGTCCGAGATCCCGAAGATCTTCGTCGGCAACATGCTCGAGTGCGTCGAGACGCTTGGGCTTTCGCTGAATCGGATGGTGCGGACGTTCGCCGCATGCTGTCGCACGATGACCGGCGACAGGTACGAGACGCGAGCGTTCATTACCCACGTCCTGGCGCATCGCAGTCCGACGCCGTTTGCGCGAAGCGTCGCGGGTCGGCGATTCGTGACGTTCGACGAAGACGACGCGGCGTTCTGCGCGTCGGGCGTCGACATCGTCTGCGACGACTTCGAAGATCCCTGGCAGCGCGGGGCGCATCAGGCGTCGATGATCACGGCCGCAGTCATGCGGCTGCGCCCCGACGCTCGAGCCGCATCCGCTTCGACGACACGCACTCACGCAGGAGCGTAATCCGATGTTGAACGATCCGATTGTCATCGTCGGGGCCGCGCGCACGCCGATGGGTGCGCTGCAGGGCGACTTCGCGTCGCTGTCGGCGAGCGATCTCGGCGCGGTGGCGATCAGGGCGGCCGTCGAACGATCGGGCGTCGACCCGTCCGACGTCGAAGAGACGATTATGGGGAATGTGCTGCCGGCGGGACAGGGTCAGGCACCGGCACGGCAAGCGTCGTTGAAGGCGGGATTGCCGCTTTCGACCGGCGCCACGACGGTCAACAAGATGTGCGGCTCGGCGATGAAGGCGACGATGCTCGCGTACGATTCGCTCGCCGCCGGCACGCACGATGTCGTCGTCGCGGGCGGCATGGAGTCGATGAGCAACGCGCCGTACCTGTTGCCGAAGGCGCGCGTGGGCTTTCGCATGGGTCATCAGCAGGTCGTCGACCACATGTTCCAGGACGGCCTCGAGGACGCGTACGACAAGGGACGGCTGATGGGCACGTTCGCCGAAGATTGCGCCGGCGAATTCGAGTTCACGCGCGAGGCGCAGGACCAATTTGCGATGGCGTCGCTCGAGCGCGCGCTGGCGGCGAACGACGACGGCACGTTCGCATGGGAGATCGCGCCGGTGACGGTCACCGGTCGCAAGGGCGACGTGAGGATCGACCGCGACGAGCAGCCGGGCAAGGCGATCCCCGAGAAGATTCCGCAGTTGAAGCCTGCGTTCCGCAAGGACGGCACGGTGACCGCGGCGAACTCGAGCTCGATCTCCGACGGCGCGGCGGCGCTGGTGCTGATGCGTCGATCGACCGCCGAGGCGCGCGGACTGAAGCCGATCGCGTTGATCCTCGGCCATGCAACGCACGCGCAGGAGCCCGGCAAGTTCACGACGGCGCCGGTTGGCGCGATCGGCAAGGTGCTGAAGAAGGTCGGCTGGACGTCGAGCGACGTCGATCTCTACGAGATCAACGAAGCGTTCGCCGTGGTCACGATGGCGGCGATGCGCGAGCACAAGCTGCCGCACGACAAGGTCAACGTCCATGGCGGCGCGTGCGCGCTCGGCCATCCGATCGGCGCCTCGGGCGCGCGCATCATCGTCACGCTGATCGGCGCGTTGCGCAAACGCGGCAAGCGCAGGGGCGTGGCGGCGTTGTGCATCGGCGGCGGAGAAGCGACCGCGATGGCGATCGAGCTCGTTTAGGTCGACAGCCATGCGCCTGACCGACGAGCAGGCGTTGATTCGCGACACGGTGCGGGCGTTCGCGCGCGCCCGTCTTGCGCCGAATGCTGCACGCTGGGACCGCGAGCATCACTTTCCGCGCGAAGAGCTGCGTGCGCTCGCCGAGTTGGGCGCATTGGGCATGGTCGTGCCCGACCACTTCGGCGGCGCCGGCGCCGACTACGTTTCACTTGCGGTCGCGCTCGAGGAGATCGCCGCCGGCGACGGCGCGACGTCGACGATCGTATCGGTGCAGAACTCGGTCGTGTGCGGTCCGATCCTCGCGTTCGGCAACGACGCGCAGAAGGAGCGTTACCTGACGCCGCTCGCGTCGGGCCGCTTGCTCGGCTGCTTCTGCCTGACCGAGCCGCACACGGGCTCCGATGCCGCCGCGATCGCCACACGTGCCGAGCGACGTGGCGACGCTTATCGACTGAACGGTGTCAAGCAGTTCATTACGACGGGCAAGAACGCGGACATCGCGATCGTCTTCGCCGTCAGCGATCGTAACGCGGGCAAGAAGGGCATGTCGGCTTTCATCGTCGGAACGCAAACGCCGGGTTTCACCGTCGCGCGTGTCGAAGACAAGACCGGACAGCGCGCGTCCGACACCGCGCAGATCGTGCTGGAGGACTGCGAAGTGCCGGTGGATAACCGGCTTGGCAACGAGGGCGACGGTTATCGCATCGCGCTCGCCAACCTGGAGGCAGGCCGAATCGGCATCGCGGCGCAATCGGCCGGCATGGCACGTTCCGCTTACGAAGCCGCGCTGGCTTACGCGCGCGAGCGTCAGACGTTCGGCAAGCCGATCGCCGAGCATCAGGCGGTGGCGTTCCGCCTTGCCGACATGGCGACGCAGATCGAGGCAGCGCGACAGTTGACGTGGCACGCCGCAGCGTTGCGCGATGCCGGCGAACCGTGCCTCAAGGAAGCATCGATGGCGAAGCTGTTCGCCTCCGAGATGGCCGAGAAAGTCTGCTCGGACGCAATCCAGATCCACGGCGGCTATGGCTATGTCAGCGACTTTCCCGTCGAGCGCATCTGGCGCGATGTTCGCGTCTGTCAGATCTACGAGGGCACGAGCGATGTGCAGCGCATGGTCATCGCCCGTGCCCTGTGAGCGCTGATCTGTTCCGAAAGGATTTCCTTGGCCAAGCCGATCGATTTCTACTTCGACTTCTCGTCACCCTACGGCTACCTCGCCGCGCAGAAGATCGACGAGCTTGCGGCACGACATCGACGCGGAGTCGACTGGCATCCGATTCTCCTCGGCGTCGTGTTCAAGGAGACCGGTGCGCAGCCACTGACGCAGGTCCCGCTCAAAGGCGAGTACAGCAAGCGCGACATCGCCCGCAGTGCTCGATTCCATGCGATCGACGCGTTCCGCATGCCGAGCCGTTTTCCGATCCCGACGCAAGCTGCTGCTCGGATCGTTCTTGCACAGAAAAACACCGATCCGGATCTTGCGAAGCGCGTCGCGGGCGCCTTGTATCGCGCGTACTTCGTCGATGATCGCGACATCTCCGATCCCGAGATTGCCGCTGACGTCGCCGGTGAAGCTGGGGCCGATCGCGCGGCGATGCGCGCCGCCATTGACGATGCGATCGTCAAGGAGGCGCTGAAGGACGAGAACGTGCGTGCGATCGGGGCCGGCGTCTGCGGCTCGCCGTTCTTCGTCGTCGACGGCGAGCCGTTCTGGGGGCTCGACCGCTTTCCGCAGCTCGAGCGCTGGCTCGAGAAAAACGGGTTCTGACCTCGTCTTCACGTCCGCTTACTCAACACATGGCCGATTACACGCTCTACTGCTTCGCGCAATCCGGCAACGCGTACAAGGCGGCGCTCGCGCTCGAGCTCGCGCAGGCCGACTGGGCGCCGCGCTTCGTCGACTATTTCAACGGCGAGACGCGCACGCCGGAGTATCGCGCGTTGAACGTCATGGGCGAGGTGCCGGTGCTCGCCCATCGCGGGCAGACGTTGACGCAATCGGGCGTGATCCTCGACTACCTTGCGCAGCAGTTTCCGCGGTTCGCCGTTGCGGGGGACGCCGAGCGCCGTGAAGTGCTTCGCTGGCTGTTGTTCGATAACCACAAGCTTACGAGCTACACGGGGACGTATCGTTTCATGCGCGCGTTCGTCGATAATCCCGACGCCGCCGTGCTGGCGGAGTTCAGAAAGCGCGCTGAGACGGCATGGGGCGTGCTGAATGCGCATCTTGCCAGTCGCTCGTACGTTGTCGGCGACCGCCTGACGATCGCCGATCTTTCACTTTGCGGTTATCTTTACTTCGACGATGAAATCGGTGTCGACTGGAGCAAGGAACATCCTGCCATCGCGCTGTGGCTCGGGCGCATCCGCAACGAGCCGCGGTGGCGCGCGCCGTACGATCTGATGCCGGGACATCCTCGCCCGTCGAAGAGCACGCCACGATGATCGGCATCCACGACCTGCCGCTGTTCGTGCTCGCGGGCTTGCTGCTCAACGTGACGCCGGGTCCCGACATGGCGTACATCGCGGCCCGCGGCGCAACCGGCGGATTTCGCGCAGGCGCGGCGGCCACGCTGGGCATCACGGCGGGTTGCTTCGTGCACACGCTTGCCGCTGCGTTCGGTTTGTCGGTGCTGATCATGGCGTCAGCGACGGCTTTTGCGATCGTCAAGTGGTGCGGCGCGGCGTTCCTGCTCTACCTCGGCATTCGCCTCGTTGTCGCGAGCTTCCGCAGACCCGGAATCGGCGACACGCCTGCGCCGGCGCTCGCGCCGGCACCTGCGTCGAAGATTTTCCGCGAGGCCCTGGTCATCAACGTGCTGAACCCGAAGGTCGCGCTGTTCTTTCTGGCCTTCGTGCCGCAGTTCATCGACGTCGACGCTGCGCAGCCAGCGCTCGCCTTTTTGCTGCTCGGAACGCTGTTCAACGTCAACAGTCTTGCTGTCAACCTGCCCGTTGCGTGGCTTGCGGCGCGCGTCGGTCGTGCGGGGCGTGCACGCCCGCGGGTCGTGCGCGTCCTGCACGCGGGCCTCGGCTCGCTGTTCGTCGCGCTTGCCGCACGGCTCGCGGTTCTCGACCGAAGCTGACGATCGTGCCGGCCATCGAATCGAAGTTGAACGTCCGCGATGCCGGCTTCGTCGCGAACCGGGGCGCGATGCGTGCTCTCGTCGACGATCTGCGCACGAAAGTCGCGGCGATCGAGCTCGGCGGTGGCGAAGCGGCGCGCGACAAGCACACAAACCGCGGGAAGCTCCTGCCTCGCGAGCGCATCCGCTCGCTGATCGATGCCGGTAGTCCGTTTCTCGAGCTGTCGCAGTTCGCCGCGTTCGACATGTACGACGACAACATCGCCGCGGCGGGCATCGTCACCGGCCTTGGACGCGTTCGCGGCCATGAATGCGTGATCGTCTGCAACGATGCGACGGTCAAGGGCGGCACGTATTTCCCGATGACGGTGAAGAAGCACGTACGAGCGCAGGAGATCGCGCGCGAGAACCGGCTGCCGTGCATCTATCTCGTCGACTCCGGCGGCGCGAACCTGCCGAACCAGATCGACGTTTTCCCGGATCGCGACCACTTCGGCCGCATCTTTTACAACCAGGCAACGATGTCCGGCGAGGGCATCCCGCAGATCGCCGTCGTCATGGGCTCGTGCACGGCGGGCGGCGCGTACGTACCGGCGATGTCGGACGAATCGATCATCGTACGCGGCACGGGGACGATCTTTCTCGCCGGGCCGCCGCTCGTGAAGGCCGCCACCGGCGAGATCGTCAGCGCGGAAGAGCTGGGCGGCGCCGACGTGCACACGCGCGTGTCGGGGGTCGCGGACCATTACGCGCACGATGATCTGCACGCGCTCGCGATCGCACGCCGCATCGTCGGCAACCTCAATCAACGCAAGCCGGCGCTGCGCGACGTCCGCGAGCCGGTCGAGCCGCGCTACGCGGCGGACGAGATCTACGGCGTCATCAACGCCGACATCCGCAAGCCCTACGATGTTCGCGAAGTCATCGCGCGCGTTGTCGACGCGAGCGAGCTCGATGAGTTCAAGGCGCGCTACGGCGCGACGCTGGTCACCGGCTTTGCGCGGATTCACGGTTATCCGGTCGGCATCGTCGCGAACAACGGCGTTCTGTATTCCGAGTCCGCGCAAAAAGGCGCGCATTTCATCGAGCTTTGCGCGCAACGCGGCGTGCCGCTGGTCTTTCTGCAGAACATCACCGGCTTCATGGTTGGCAAGAAGTACGAGTCCGGCGGCATCGCGAAGGATGGCGCGAAGATGGTCACCGCCGTTTCTTGTGCGCAGGTGCCGAAGCTGACCGTCATCATCGGTGGCAGCTACGGCGCCGGCAACTACGGCATGTGCGGCCGCGCGTTCAA
>DATLNR010000134.1:0-124880 GCA_035536655.1 Casimicrobiaceae bacterium | reverse complement strand
GGCCGATCGCTTCGCGACATCGAGCTCGCAGGCGTCGTCGAAGTGACCGGCGTACGCAGGCGCGGATCGCCGTCGCAGCGTCCGGACGATGACTTCCGCTTCGAGATCGGTGACGTCGTCGTGCTCCTCGGCCGGCCGCAGGAGCTGGCGATCGCGGAACGCAAACTGCTCGAGGGCTGAACTTCCGGAGCGCGGCGGTGGCGCGGAGCCCGCGCGCCGGTCCGCTACAATCGAAGTCCGTGCCCAAGATCCCCCCGATGTCCAAGCGTCCGCCGCCGCCGGTGGCGAACTTCGACCCGCGTGCCGAGCTCGCCGTCGAACTCGATGGCGTGACGTTCGGCTACGACCGTCGTCGGCCGATACTGAAGGGCATCGACATGCGCATCCCGCGCGGCAAGGTCGTCGCGATCATGGGCGCGTCCGGCTCCGGCAAGACGACGATCCTGCGGCTGATCGGCGGGCAGATCCGGCCGCAAGCGGGCCGCATCGTCGTGGCGCGCCAATCGGTGACCGAGCTCGATCGCGATGGCCTGTATGCGCTGCGCCGGCGGCTCGGAATGCTGTTCCAGTTCGGCGCGCTGTTCACCGACCTGACCGTGTTCGAGAACATCGCCTTTCCGTTGCGTGAGCATACCGATTTGCCGGACGACATGATCCGCGACCTGGTGCTGCTCAAGCTCAACGCGGTCGGGTTGCGCGGGGCTGCGCAGTTGAAGCCGTCCGAGCTGTCGGGCGGCATGGCGCGACGCGTTGCGCTCGCGCGAGCGGTCGCGCTCGACCCGCTGCTGGTGATGTACGACGAACCGTTCGCGGGCCTCGATCCGATTTCGCTGGGCGTCATCGGCACGCTGATCCGCGACTTGAACGATGCGCTCGGCAGCACGTCGGTGATCGTCACGCACGATGTTTACGAGTCGCTCAAGATCGTCGATTACCTGTACTTCGTCGCCGACGGGCAGATCGTGGCGCACGGCACGCCGGTCGACGTCGGCGCGTCGGCCGATCCGTTCGTGCGCCAGTTCGTCAACGCCGAGCCGGACGGGCCGGTCCCGTTCCATTACGCCGCGCGGCCGCTCGAGGAAGAATTTGCCGGGACTCGTTGAACGACCCCCCGATCGCTGCGCTCGCTGCCCCCGAGGCGGCGCAGTCAGTCGCTTGCGGCCGCTGGCCTCCTTGGACCGGCAGTGCCAGTGATAACTCACGCGTCGGCCATCTCGTGTCGACTTCGCGTTTGGACTTTCCACGCGATCCTCGCGCAGAGACAACGCGTGGGGCCCCTCGCCGGCTGCTCGCGCCAAAGCCCTGCGCACTGACATGGTGACCCGTGGCATTCGTCTCGTCGGCGCGGCGACGCTGTCCGTGCTGATACGGCTCGGCTTCTTCGCGCGCTTCTTTGTTGCCGTGCTCTACCACACGCCGAGCGCGTTTCGCCGGCTGCCGCTCACGTTGCGCGAGATCTATTTTTCCGGCGTCCTGTCGCTGGTCATCATCCTCGTGTCGGGGCTCTTCGTTGGCATGGTGCTCGCGCTGCAGGGCGTCGAGGTGCTCGATCGCTACGGCGCGGAGGAGTCGCTCGGCATTCTCGTGGCTTTCTCGCTCGTCCGGGAACTCGGACCGGTCGTCGCCGCTCTGTTGTTCGCCAGTCGCGCGGGAAGCGCGGTGACCGCGGAGATCGGCCTGATGAAGGCGACCGACCAGATTTCAGCGATGGAGATGATGGCCGTCGACCCGCTCGCCCGCGTCGTGGCGCCGCGCTTCTGGGGCGGCGTCATCTCGATGCCGCTTCTGGCCGCGATGTTCTCGATGCTCGGGATCTACGGCGCCTATCTCGTCGGCGTGAAGCTCATCGGCATCGACAACGGCGCCTTCTGGGGCAACATGCAGGCGGCCGTCGACTTCCGTCGGGACATCCTGAACGGTGTCATCAAGACGATGGTGTTCGGCGTTATCGTCAGCCTGATCGCCGTTTTCGAAGGCTACGATGCGAAACCGACGGCCGAAGGCGTTTCCACGGCGACGACGCGCACCGTCGTGGGATCGTCGCTCGCGATCCTGGCGGCCGACTTCATCCTCACCGTCTTCATGTTCCGCGGCATGAGCCGCTGATTCTCCCGTTTCCCATCGACACATGAACCGTGCAACCATCGACCTGTGGGTCGGCATTTTCGTCACCATCGGCGTTGCCGCGCTGATCTTCCTTTCGCTCAAGGTCGGCAACCTGCTGACGACGACGAACGTGCCCGGGTATCGGCTCGAGGCGCGCTTCGACAATGTCGGCGGGTTGAAGCCGCGCGCGCCGGTCAAGGCTGCGGGGGTCGTCGTCGGACGCGTCGAAAGCATCCGGCTCGACGCGAAGACCTACGAAGGCGTGGTGACGATGCGAATCAACGAAGGCTATTCGTTCTCCCGCGACACGATTGCGTCGATCCTGACGTCCGGTCTTCTGGGCGAGGTCTACGTGAACTTCGACGCAGGAGGCGATCCGCAAATGCTCGCCAACGGCGCGGTCATCGCAAAGACCCAGTCGGCCGTGATCATCGAGAAACTGATCGGCCAGTTCATGTTCGACAAGGCGGCGGCGACGCCGGTGCCCAAATGAAAGCCACTGTTGCAATAGCGGTCGCAATCCTCACGCTCACGGGCTGCGCGACCACGACGTCGCGCGTCGATCCGCTCGAGCCGGTCAACCGCGCGATGTTCGCGATCAACGAGCCGATCGATCGCGACATCATCAAGCCGATGGTGCAGGCGTACATCGACAACGTCCATCCGGTGGCCCGGCGCGTCGTATCGAACTTCTTCAACAACATCGAGGACTTCTTCTCCGGCGTCAACGGCTTGTTGCAGAACAAGCCGGAGAAGGCCGGACACGATTTCGGACGCGTGATCGTCAACACCGGATTCGGGTTTCTCGGCCTGATCGATTTCGCGTCGGAAGCCAACATTCCGCGCGGCGAAGAAGACCTGGGTCAGACGTTCGGCCATTGGGGCATTCCGCAAGGACCGTACCTGTTCCTCCCGCTGTTCGGGCCAACGACGGCACGTGACGGCACCGGGTTCCTGATCAGTGCGTACGCCTCGCCGATCGACTTCATCCCGGCCTGGGAAGCGCGCACGCTGCTATTCGGGCTCGGGTACCTCGACGCGCGTGCCGAGGTCCTCGAAGCGCAGGGCCTTGCGCAGAAAGCCGCGCTGGATCCCTACACGTTCGTTCGCCGTTCTTACCTGCAGCGGCGCGAGTACGTTACCTACGATGGCAAGCCACCGCCACGCAAGGACGAAGACGAATGAAGCTCAAGCAAGTTGTCCGAAACTTTGCTGTCGTGCTGTTCGCGATCGCTGCGATGGCCGCGTACGCGCAGGAAACGCCGGATGCGCTCATCAAGCGCGTCAGCAAGGAAACCGTCGAAGCGATCAAGGCCGATCCGAAGCTCGCCGCCGGCGATCCGGCGAAGATTCGCGAAGTGATCGAAACGAAGCTCTTGCCTAATTTCGATTTCCCGCGGATGACGCAGCTCGCAATGGGTCGCAACTGGACGCGCACGACGCCCGAGCAGCAGCAGCGGCTGACCGAAGAGTTCCGCACGCTGCTCGTTCGTACCTACTCGAACGCGCTCACGCAGTACCGCGACGAGACGATGGACGTCAAGCCCGTTCGCGCCGATGCCAGCGCCGCGGAAGTGACGGTGCGCAGCGAAGTCATCCGGCCCGGCCGAACGCCCGTGCAGATCGACTACGGGATGGCGCGCACGCCGCAAGGCTGGAAGGCGTACGACGTGATCGTCGGTGGCGTTTCGCTCGTCACCAACTACCGTGACGAATTCAACGAGCAGATCAAGGGGGGCGGCGTCGACGGCCTGATCAAGACGCTGGCCGACAAGAACCGCGGCGCGCCGGTGAAGTGAACGACGCGCGTGCCGAGCCGGCGCGGTTCGACGTGACGGGCGATCCGCCGCGCTGGATCGTGCGCGGCGCGCTGACGTTCGAGCACGCGGCGGAGGCGCTCGAGGCCGCGCAAGGCATCGAACTGCCGGCGTCGGGTCGCGTCGACCTGTCGCAAGCTGGTCCCGTGGACTCCTCCGCGCTTGCCCTGATCTTCGCGCTGCAGCGCCGCGCGCGCGCCGAACAGCGCGCGCTCGCCTTCGACGGGTTGCCGGAAGAGCTGACGTCGCTCGCGCGGGTTTACGGAGTCGAGAACCTGCTGTAGGGCGGCCGATGCCGAAGGCTGCCGTCGTTTTCAAGGATGTCGCCCGACGCTACGGCGACATCGTTGCGCTGGGCGGCATCGATCTCGAAGTCCACGAGGGCGAGTTCTTCGGACTCCTCGGTCCGAACGGCGCCGGCAAGACGACGCTGATCTCGATCCTCGCGGGCCTCGTGCGCGCACACCGCGGCACCGTCAGCGTGCTCGGTCACGACGTCGTGACGCGGTATCGGGACGCGCGGCGCCTCGTAGGCGTCGTTCCGCAGGAGCTCGTGTTCGATCCGTTCTTCACCGTGCGCGAGACGCTGACGTTCCAGGCCGGCTACTTCGGCATCCGCGATGCCGACGACTGGATCGACGAGATCCTCGCCACGCTCGATCTCGCGTCGCGCGCGAACACGAACATGCGCGCGTTGTCCGGCGGCATGAAGCGGCGCGTCCTCGTCGGCCAGGCGCTGGTGCACAAGCCGCCGGTGATCGTGCTCGACGAGCCGACGGCGGGCGTGGACGTCGAGTTGCGACAGAGCCTGTGGGCGTTCATCCGGCGGCTCAATCGCGAGGGTCACACGATCATCCTGACGACGCACTATCTCGAGGAAGCGGAGGCGCTGTGCGAACGGATTGCAATGCTCAAAAGCGGCCGCATCGTCGCGCTCGACCGCAAGGAGAACCTGCTGTCGCGCTTCGGAGGCATCAGCGTCCGGCTCGCTGTGGAACGCTTGCCGGCGAACTGGTACGGGCGCGTGCTGCGCCAGCACGATGGCGTCTTCCTGCTGGGGCTGCCAAGCTACGCGGATCTCGAGCCGTTGCTCGCCGACCTTCGACAGCAGGGCATCGCGATCGACGACATGGCGCTCGCCGAGACCGACCTCGAGCAGGTGTTCCTCAAGATCATGCGTGATGACGCCGCCGCGCACGCGATGCGATGAAGCCTTTTCCCGAGATCGACCGCACCGTCGCGCCGCCGACTTCCGCAGCGCCTCGATATTCGCCCGCGAGCGGCTGGCTGACGCTGTTGCGTAAGGAACTGCTGCGCTTCTGGAAGGTGAGCTTCCAGACGATCGCTGCGCCGGTGCTGACGTCGCTGCTCTACCTCTTGATTTTCTCTCACGTGCTGTCCTCGCACGTCGCCGTGTTCGACGGGCAGGTCGCCTATACGTCGTTCCTGATTCCCGGCCTCGTCATGATGGCCGTGCTGCAGAACGCGTTCGCGAACTCGTCGTCGTCGCTGATTCAGAGCAAGATCACCGGCAACCTCATCTTCGTGCTGCTGCCGCCGCTGTCGCCATTCGCGCTGTTCTCGGCGTACGTCGTCGGCGCGATGGTGCGCGGCCTGGTCGTCGGGATCGGCGTCTTTGCCGTGACGATCGCGTTCGCGCCGTCGATGCTCTCGATGCCGCATCCTTGGTGGGCGATCGCCTTCGCGCTCGCCGGCAGCGCGATCCTGGGCACGCTCGGGCTTCTGGCCGGCATCTGGGCGGACAAGTTCGACCAGCTCGCTGCGTTCCAGAACTTCATCGTCATGCCGCTCACGTTTCTCTCCGGCGTGTTCTACTCCATCCAATCTCTGCCGCCGTTCTGGCAGGCGGCCTCGCACTTCAATCCGTTCTTCTACATGATCGACGGCTTCCGCTACGGTTTCTTCGGGCTGTCCGATGCGCCGCCCGCGGTGTCGCTTGCGATTGTCATGACTTTCGCCGCGGGCTTGAGCGCACTTTCGCTCGCGTTGCTGGCGCGCGGGTATAAGCTGCGCACATGAGCCTCGAAGCGTTCAACCAATCGATCCGCGAGTCGATCGAGGCGGCATTTCCCTGCGACCTCCTCGACGTTCGCGGCGACGGACGCCATTTCGAGGCGCTGATCGTCGCCGGCGCGTTCGAGGGCAAGAACCGCGTCGCGCGCCACCAGCTCGTCTACGCGGCGCTCGGCGAGCGGATGCGCGAGGAGATCCACGCGCTGTCGATGACGACGATGACGCCTTCCGAATGGGCGGCGCGCAACGACGCCGCCGCTTCACGATGATTGCCCGCGGTTTGCCACAATTGCGCAGGTGCTGCGCTGGATCGCGACGAGCGGTTGGGCTAGCCTGCGCCGATGAACACGATCCAACGTGCGTCGACGGTTCCGCTCGACGCTGATCCCTCTCCGCGCGCGACGCTCCCCATGGACAAGCTCGTGATCGAGGGCGGCGAGCGTCTGGCCGGCGCGATTCGCGTGTCCGGCGCGAAGAATGCGGCGTTGCCGATCCTTTGCGCGTCACTGCTGACGAGCGATCCGCTGCAACTTTCGAACGTTCCGAAGCTCAAGGACGTTCACACGATGCGAACGCTGCTCGGGCAGATGGGCGTCGTGCACGAGGAAAGCCACGATCGGCTTACGCTCCGAGCGGGGCACATCGAATGGCCGCTCGCGCCCTACGAGCTGGTCAAGACCATGCGCGCATCGATCCTTGCGCTCGGGCCACTCGTCGCACGCTGCGGCGAGGCGCGCGTGTCGTTGCCCGGCGGCTGTGCGATCGGATTGCGTCCCGTCGATCAGCATGTCAAGGGGCTCGAGGCGATGGGCGCGCAGATCTCGCTCGAGCACGGTTATATCGGCGCGCGCGCTTCTCGGCTTGTCGGAACGCGATTTCGTTTCGACGTCGTGACGGTGACCGGTACGGAGAACCTGATGATGGCCGCTGCGCTCGCGAACGGCACGACGGTGCTCGAGAATGCTGCTCGCGAACCCGAGGTCGTCGATCTGGCCGAGTGCCTTCGCGCGATGGGTGCGCGCATTGGCGGCGACGGCAGCGCCGAGATCACGATCGAAGGCGTCGCCTCGCTGCACGGCGCCGAGCATCGGATCATGCCCGACCGCATCGAGACCGGCACATTCGCGACGGCGGCGGCTGCTACGCACGGCGACGTTACGCTGGAAGGGGCTCGCGCGCCGCTGTTGCAATCGGTCCTCGACAAGCTGCGCGAATCCGGCGCGACGATCGTCGCGGGAGACGAGACGATTCGTGTGCGCGGTAACGGCGCGCTCACGTCGTTCAACGTCACGACGGCGCCATTCCCGGCGTTCCCGACGGACATGCAGGCGCAGATGATGGCGCTCGCGACGCGCGCGAGCGGCACGTCGGTGGTGACCGAGACCATCTTCGAGAACCGGATGATGCACGTGCAGGAGTTGCAGCGGATGGGTGCGGACATCGAAGTGAACGGCAACGCCGCGACGATCAACGGCGTCAAGCGCTTGACCGGGGCGAACGTGATGGCGACCGATTTACGGGCATCGGCCGGTCTCGTCATCGCTGGCCTGATGGGTGAAGGGGCGACGATGATCGACCGGATCTATCATCTCGATCGCGGCTACGAGCGCATCGAGGAGAAGCTTTCGTCGCTCGGCGCGCGGATTTGGCGCGTTGCGTGACTTCGACGACCGGTCCACTCGGCAAACCGACGTCGTATCCCGAACGCTACGACGCCGATCTGCTCTACACCGTCGAGCGTGCGCCACAGCGCGAGACGCTCGGCATCGGCGATTCGCTGCCGTTTCGCGGCGACGATCGCTGGACGGCGTGGGAAGTGGCGTGGCTCTCCGCGGCCGGGCAGCCGCAGGTTGCGATCGCACGATTCAGCGTGCCGTGCACATCGCCGCGCCTCGTCGAATCGAAGTCGGTCAAGCTCTGGATCGCGTCGTTCTATAACGAGCGCTTCGATGATGCAGCCCGCCTGAGCGCGACGATGACGCGCGACCTCTCGCAGGCGACGGGCGCGAGCGTCGACGTCGAGCTTGTGTTGCCCGAAGACTGGGCGCGGCTTTCGCGCGACGAGCCGTCGGGTGTCGTCATCGACGATGAATCGTCGGGGTCGTTTGCCGACTTTCCGGATCGATCATCGTTGCGGACGAAAAACGAAACGGTCGAGGAAACGCTCGTCAGTCGCACGTTCCGCTCGGTGTGTCCGGTGACCGCGCAGCCGGATTACGCGACGATCGCAATCCGCTACGCGGGTCCAACGATCGATCGAGCGGGCCTTGCCGCGTATCTGACCGGCTTTCGCAAGCATCCCGGCTTTCACGAGCATTGCGTCGAGCAGATCTTCGTCGACCTGATGCGTCACGTGAAGCCCGCGCGCCTCGCCGTCGAAGCACGATTCACGCGCCGCGGCGGCATCGACATCAACCCGTTTCGCACGAGCGACGCGTCGTTCGTCGCCGACGACCGCCCGACGTTGCGGCAGTAGCGGCCGACGCCGCTGCTAAAATCGTTCGTTTTTCCAACGCAGAGTGAAGCGTGACCGGCGTCGCCATCGCCCTGTCCAAGGGGCGCGTTCTCGATGAGTCGTTGCCGCTGCTCGGGCGGGCGGGCATCGTGCCATCCGAGCCGCCGGAGACGTCACGCAAGCTCGTCATCGGCACGGGTCGACCGGGCGTGTCGCTCGTGGTCCTGCGAGGGCAGGATGTTCCGACGTACGTGCAGCACGGTGCCGCCGATCTCGGCATCGCTGGCAAGGACGTGTTGCTCGAGCACGGCAGCGAAGGCATTTATCAGCCGCTCGACTTGGGTATCGGCCGCTGCCGCCTGGTCGTCGCGACGCGCCGAGGGTTCGATTGGAACGGGACCGTGCAGCGCGGTGCCCGGATTCGTGTGGCGTCGAAGTATGTGAACGTCGCGCGCGAGCATTTCGCCGCCAAAGGCATGCACGTCGACCTGATCAAGCTGTACGGATCGATGGAGCTCGCGCCGCTCGTGGGCCTCGCGGATGCGATCGTCGACCTTGTGTCGACGGGCCAGACGCTGAAGGCAAACGATCTCGTCGCCGTCGAAGAGATCTTGCCGATCACGTCGCGCCTGATCGTCAATCCGGCGTCGCTCAAGTTGAAACGCGCCACGGTCCAGCCGTTGATCGATGCGCTCTCTGCGGCCGTCGCGAGGGAAACCCTGCCGTGAACGCGCCGCCGACGCTTGCGTTTCGCCGCCTCGATAGCGCGCGCGCCGACTTCGCCGCCGAGCTGGATCGGTTGATTTCGTTCGAGGCGGCGCAGGATCCGGCCGTCGATACAGCAGTTGCCGCAATCATCGACGACGTGCGCGCGCGTGGCGATGCGGCGTTGATCGACTACACGCAACGCTTCGATCGGTTGCGGATCGATCGAGTTTCCGATCTGTTCATCGAAGCCGATGCGCTGCGTCACGCATTCGATGCGTTGCCGAATGAACAGCGCGATGCCTTGACGACGGCAGCGACGCGCATCCGCGCCTACCACGAGCACCAGAAAGGCCGCGACTGGAGCTTTCGTGAAGCCGACGGCACGACGCTCGGCCAGCGCGTCACGCCGCTCGATCGCGTCGGCCTTTACGTCCCCGGTGGCAAAGCGGCGTATCCGTCGTCGGTGTTGATGAACGCGATTCCGGCGCACGTCGCCGGTGTACGTGAAATCGTGCTCGTCACACCAACGCCGGACGGCGTGCGCAACGACCTCGTGCTCGCAGCGGCGCATGTGGCCGGCGTGACGGAAGTCATCACGATCGGTGGCGCACAGGCGATCGCCGCGCTGGCCTATGGCACGGAAACGATCGACGCCGTCGACAAGATCTGCGGGCCGGGCAACGCCTACGTCGCCTCGGCAAAGCGTCGCGTGTTCGGTGTGGTCGGCATCGACCTCGTGGCCGGCGCATCCGAGATCCTGATCATCGCCGACGCGTCGGCGAATCCGCGGTGGATCGCGATCGACCTCTTTTCGCAAGCCGAGCACGACGAGCTCGCACAGGCGTTGCTGGTGACGCCGGATGCAAAGCTGGTCGAAGACGTCGCGCTCGAGTGCATGGGCTGGCTTGCCGAAATGCCGCGCGCACCGATCATCGCGGCGTCGTTCGCCAATCGCGGCGCGCTGATCAAGGTTCGGGACCTGCAGGAGGCGTGCGCTGTCGCGAATCGCGTCGCCCCCGAGCATCTCGAGCTTCACGTGGCCGATCCCGATGCGCTTCTGCTTTCGATCCGGCACGCCGGCGCGATCTTCGTCGGAGCGCACGCCTCCGAGCCGCTCGGCGATTACTGCGCCGGGTCGAACCACGTGCTGCCGACGGGTCGAACGGCGCGCTTCTCCTCGCCGCTCGGCGTCTATGATTTCGAGAAGCGGACGAGCGTTCTGCGCATCTCGCCGGAAGGTGCGCGCACGCTGGGGCCGATCGCTTCCGTGCTGGCGCATGGCGAGGGATTGACGGCCCACGCGCGCGCCGCCGAGGCGCGGTTGTCGCGACCGGACGAGGATCGATGAACGATCCGGGACGATCGTTGGCGAAACCGGTCGCGGAAGGGGACGTCCGCGCGCGCGTGCACTCGACGATTCGCTCGGACGTGCAAGCACTCAGGGCGTACGACGTTGCGAAGGCGTCGGGTCTGATCAAGCTCGACGCGATGGAAAGCCCGTTCGCGTTGCCCGAAGCGCTTCGCCGACGGTTGGCCAAGCGCCTCGCCAGTGTGCCGGTCAATCGCTATCCGGACGGCCCGGGCGATGACGTGAAGGACGCGATCCGCCGAGCGATGCCGGTTCCCGACAACGCGGCGCTGATCCTCGGCAACGGCTCCGACGAATTGATCCAGCTGATCACGACGGCGATTGCCGCGCCGAGCGCATGCGTGCTGGCGCCGGACCCGTCGTTCGTCATGTATCGGCTGAACGCGATGCACAACCGAGTGCGCTTTCACGGCGTTGCGCTGCACGACGACTTTTCGCTCGACGAGCCGGCGATGCTCGATGCGATCGAGCGCGAAGGGCCGGCGCTCGTCTGGCTTGCGTATCCGAACAACCCGACGGGCAATCGATTCGCGACCGCGTCGGTCGAGCGGATCCTTGCCCGGGCTCCAGGACTCGTCGTCGTCGACGAGGCCTACTATGCGTTCGCCGACGACTCGTTCCTGCCGCGCGTTCTCGACTTTCAGAATCTGGTGGTTGTTCGCACGGTCTCGAAGATCGGTCTCGCGGGCTTGAGGCTCGGCTATGCCGCAGGTCATCCGGCATGGATCGGCGAGCTCGAAAAGATCCGCCCGCCCTATAACGTCAACGCGTTGACGCAGGCCGCGGTGCCGATCGTGCTCGACGCGGCGGACGTGCTGGCCGAGCACGCCGCGGCAATCCGCGCGGAGCGCCACCGGCTCGCGGATGCCTTGGCCGCTCGCAGCGATGTGCGGGTGTTTCCCACCGAAACGAATTTCGTGCTGGTGCGCGTGCCGGACGGCGACCGCTGGTTCGCGGCGCTTCGTTCGGCGCGGATCCTGGTGAAGAACCTGGGCGGCTATCATCCGCTGCTCGCGAACTGCCTGCGGATCACCGTAGGATCGCCCGAGGAGAACGACGCGCTGCTCGAAGCGATGCGCGCGATCCAATGAACGCCCCGCCGATGCCACCACGCACCGCACGCGTCGAGCGCAACACGAACGAGACGCGCATCACTGTCGAGCTGAATCTGGACGGCAGCGGACGTGCGCGGCTGGACACCGGCGTCCCGTTCCTCGATCACATGCTCGACCAAGTCGCGCGTCACGGCATGCTGGATCTGACCGTCAAGGCGCAGGGCGACCTCGCGATCGACGCGCATCACACCGTCGAGGACATCGGCATCACGCTCGGACAGGCGCTCGCGCAAGCCGTCGGCGACAAGGTCGGCCTCGTGCGTTACGGGCACGCCTACGTGCCGCTCGACGAGGCGCTGTCGCGGGTCGTCATCGACCTTTCCGGGCGCCCCGGGCTCGAGTACCACGTGACGTTTACGCGGGCGATGATCGGCACGTTCGATGTCGATCTGGTGCACGAGTTTTTCCAGGGCTTCGCCAACCACGCGCGCGCGACGCTGCACGTCGACAACTTGCGCGGCACCAATGCGCACCACCAGGCCGAAACCATGTTCAAGGCGTTCGCGCGGGGGTTGCGGATGGCCGTGGCGCGTGATCAGCGCGCCGGCGGGGCGATTCCGTCGACGAAGGGGACGCTGTAGAGGGCGTGCGGGCGGGGGGACGTGGGCTCCATTGTGGTCATCGACTACGGCACCGGGAACCTCCGCTCGGTCGCCAAGGCGCTGGCTCATGTGGCGCCGCGCGCATCGGTCGTCGTGTCGAGCGATCCGGCCGTGATCGCGAGCGCCGGGCGCGTGGTGCTCCCAGGCCAGAGCGCGATGCCGGATTGCATGCGCAGCCTCGATGCGAGCGGATTGCGCGGCGCCGTCGTGGAGGCGCTGAAGACGCGCCCGTTTCTTGGCATCTGCCTCGGGCTGCAGATGCTGTTCGAGACGAGCGAGGAGGGGCCGACGGCGGGCCTGGGCGCGCTGTGCGGCAACGTCGTTCGGTTCCGCGACGAGGCGATGGCCATCGGCAAGGGCGAGCGGCTCAAGGTGCCGCACATGGGCTGGAGCCGCGTCACGCAAGTCAAGCCGCATCCACTCTGGAACGGCATCGCGCAGGGCAGTCGCTTCTACTTCGCCCACAGCTTCCATCCGGCGCCGGCCGATCCCGCGCTGCCCGTTGCGACCGCAAGCTATCCGACGCCGTTTACTTGCGCGATAGCGCGGGCTAATATCTTCGCCGTTCAGTTCCATCCCGAAAAGAGCCAGCGCGCCGGCTTGCAGCTCCTGCAGAATTTCATCGCCTGGGACGGCACCTTCTGACCTGACAGCGCCGCTGCACTCGAAGCCCCACGCGCGTTCGGAGCTTGAGCAGCACTCACGCGGTCCTCGCCCGCCGCCATGCAGATCATTCCCGCGATCGACATCAAGGACGGCAACTGCGTCCGCTTGAGGCAGGGGGAGATGCATACCGCCACCGTGTTCTCGGAAGATCCGGCGGCGATGGCGCAGCACTGGCTGGAACAGGGCGCGAAGCGGCTGCACATCGTCGATCTGAACGGCGCTGTGGCCGGTAAGCCGAAGAACGAGCTCGCAATCCGCGAGATCGCGAGCGTCGTCGGCGAAGAGATCCCCGTGCAACTGGGCGGCGGCATCCGCGACCTCGACACGATCGAGCGCTATCTGAATGATGGCGTCACGTACATCATCATCGGCACGGCGGCGGTGAAGAATCCGGGCTTCCTGCACGACGCGTGCTATGCGTTTCCCGGGCACGTCATCGTCGGGCTCGACGCGCGCGACGGCAAGGTTGCGACCGACGGCTGGTCGAAGATGACCGGCCACGACGTGATCGACCTCGCGAAGAAGTTCGAGGACTACGGTGTCGAGGCCATTATCTATACCGACATCGGCCGCGACGGCACGCTGTCCGGCGTCAACATCGAAGCGACGGTGCGGCTGGCACGCGCGATCAAGGCGCCGGTGATCGCATCGGGCGGACTTGCATCGATCGCCGATATCGAGGCGCTCGCGAAGCACGAGGCCGACGGCATCATCGGCGCGATCGCGGGCCGGGCGCTGTACGAAGGGACGCTGGATTTCAAGGCGGCAGCGAAGGCGGCGGGAGACGGATGACGCTCGCGAAGCGGGTCATCCCCTGCCTCGACGTCGCCGAGGGCCGCGTCGTCAAAGGCGTCAACTTCGTGAATCTGCGTGACGCCGGCGATCCGGTCGACGTCGCGCGGCGCTACGATGAACAGGGCGCAGACGAGCTCGCGTTCCTCGACATCCGCGCGAGCATCGAAAAGCGCTCGCTGCTCTACGACATGATCGAGCGCGTCGCCAACCAGGTGTTCATTCCGTTGACCGTCGGCGGTGGCGTAACGTCGGTCGACGACATCCGTGCGCTGCTGAACGCCGGCGCCGACAAGGTGAGCGTTAACACGGCGGCGATGTTGACGCCCGAGCTCATCGACGAAGCGTCGGCACGCTACGGCGCGCAATGCATCGTCGCAGCGATCGATGCGAAGCAATGCGCAGTCGATCAATGGCAGGTCGTGATCCACGGCGGCCGCACGCCGACCGGCGTCGACGTGATCGAATGGGCGCGGGAGGTTTGCGAGCGCGGCGCCGGGGAGATCCTGCTTACCAGCATGGACCGCGACGGCGCGCGATCGGGGTTCGACGTCAAGCTCACGCGCGCCGTCGTCGATGCGGTCGACGTGCCGGTGATCGCCTCGGGCGGCGTCGGGTCGGTGTCGCATCTCGTGCAGGGAATCGTCGAAGGCGGCGCCGACGCGGTGCTCGCCGCCTCCATCTTTCACTATGGCGAGCATACGGTCGCGGAGGCGAAGGCAGCGATGCGGGCAGCCGGCATCGAGGTGAGGGATTGAGCGCCTCGCCGATCGATGCCGTCGCGTGGAACGACGACGGCCTCGCGCCCGCCATCGCGCAGGATGCGACGAGCGCGCGTGTGCTGATGCTCGCGTGGATGAATCGGGCGTCGCTCGAAGCGACGATGACGAGCGGCTTCGCGCACTACTGGTCGCGCTCGCGCAACAAGCTGTGGAAGAAGGGAGAGACGTCGGGTCACGTGCAGCGCGTTCGCGAGATTCGCCTCGATTGCGACGCGGATGCGCTGCTTCTCGTCGTCGAGCAGCACGGAGGCATTGCATGCCATACGGGTCGCGAGCGTTGTTTCTTCCGGCAGTTGAAGGACGGCGAGTGGGAGGAGGTGGACAGCGCTGGTTGCCACGTGTCCCCGCTCTCCGTGATCGCCGCGACGATCGCCGAACGACGCAGCGCCGATCCGGCCAGCTCCTACGTGGCTTCGCTGCTCGCGAAGGGTGACGACGCAATCCTCAAGAAGATTGGCGAGGAGGCGACCGAAACGGTGATCGCCGCGAAGGGAACCGATCCAGGGCAGCTGACGCACGAGATTGCCGACCTGTGGTTCCACTGCCTTGTGCTGCTTGCGCGAAAAGGACTGGGCCCGGACGACGTGCTTAGGGAACTCGCGCGCCGTCACGGAACCTCAGGACTGGTCGAGAAGGCGTCTCGGAACGCATAGCGGATCCCGCGTGCCTCGTCGAACCGGGTCTGGCACGGCCCTCGCTATACAATGACGGGATGACCGTGACCGACCCGGACTGCATCTTCTGCAAGATCACGCGCGGGGAAATTCCGAGCCGCAAAGCCTACGAGGACGACGAGTTGCTGGCGTTTCACGACATCCATCCGATCGCGCCGGTGCATCTGCTGTTGATCCCGAAGGCGCACGTCGCCACGTTGTACGACGTCACCGACGCGCATTCGCGGGCGATGGGTCGGATCATGACGCTGGCCGGGCGGCTGGCGAGGGAGGCGGGCGCGACCGACGGATTCCGCATGATCGTCAACACGGGTCGCGTCGGCCGGCAGGAAGTTCAGCATGTCCACGCGCACGTCATCGGCGGCGGCGAGCCGCTCGGACCGATGATCGCGCGCGGCGGGCGCTAAAGGAGAAAACGCGATGGGCTCTTTGAGCATCTGGCACTGGTTGATCGTCCTTCTCGTCGTCGTGCTGATCTTCGGCACGAAGAAGCTACGTAACATCGGACAGGACCTCGGCGGCGCCGTGAAGGGTTTCAAGGAGGGCGTCAAAGGATCCGAGGAAGCCGAAGCCGCGCGGGCCGCGGCCGAAACGCCTCCCGCCGCGCACATCCCCGGCCGCACGATCGAAGGCGAAGTGAAGAAGGAAACGACGGCGCGGTAGCAGGGATCGGAGGACAGGGATCAGGTATCAGATACGAGGACCCCCCGGTTTTACTGATCCCTGATGCCCGATACCTGATCACTGATGTTCGATATCGGCTTCTCCGAAATCGTCGTCATCGCCGTCGTCGCGCTGATCGTCATCGGCCCGGAGCGACTGCCGCGCGCCGCGCGCACCGCCGGCCACCTGTTCGGGCGGCTGCAGCGCTACGTCAACGAAGTGAAGTCCGACATCAACCGGGAGATGGAACTCGACGAGTTGCGCAAACTGCAACAGCAAGTGCAATCCGCCGCGCGCGACATCGAAACCAGCGTGTCGTCGGTCGCGCGGGACTTCGAGGACAGCACTCGCTCGATCGAGAACGACTTGAACCGCGCCGGCGAGGCCGACGCATCGACGACGATCGCGCCGCCGCCGCTCGCCGAGCCGCCGAGCGAAGAGCTCGCGACCGAATCGTCAGCGTCGAGGCGGCAGGCGAATCTTCCGGGATTCGAGAAGATCTGAACGTCGGCTGACGTAAGGGAGGGTGTGATCAAGTTACGCGGGCGCGACGGAGGTTTTCCGGGGATGATGACGCGACAAAGTCAGCGCCCCGGAAAACCCCGTCCCGAAGGGTTGGCACGAGAATCTGGCGCTGGTGTCGCCCAGTGTCTTGCACGTGGGAGTGACCACGTGCTGCGCCCCTGGTCTAACCATCATCCAGATTTCGTGCCAACGCGCTCCACGTAACTTGATCACACCCCCCTGGATGGCCGATACGCCCGAAGCGCCGCAGGAAACGTTCATCTCGCACCTGGTCGAGCTGCGCGATCGGCTGCTGCGCGCGATCATCGCCGTCGTTCTGCTGACGCTGGTCCTCGTGCCGTGGGCGAAGGAGATCTATGCGCTCCTCGCTCAGCCGCTGCTCTCAGCGCTTCCGGCCGGCGCGACGATGATCGCCACCGATGTGACCGGCACGTTTCTCGTACCGCTCAAGGTGACGCTGATGGCAGGATTCCTGCTGGCGTTGCCTTACGTGCTCTACCAGGCCTGGGCGTTCGTCGCGCCGGGGCTCTACCAGCACGAGAAGCGGCTCGCCGTTCCGGTCATCCTGTCGAGCTTCTTCTTCTTTCTCGTCGGCATGGCGTTCGCGTACTTCGTCGTGTTCCCGGTCGCGTTCGGTTTCTTCGTCGGTTACACGCCGCCGGGCGTGCAGATGATGACCGACATCGACAAGTACCTGTCGTTCGTGCTGACGATGTTTCTGGCGTTCGGGCTTACGTTCGAGACGCCGGTTGTCGTCGTGGTGCTCGTTCGCATGGGCATCGTGCCGCTCGAGAAACTGAAGGCCGCGCGCAGCTACGTCATCGTCGGCGCGTTCGTGCTTGGCGCGATCTTCACGCCGCCCGACGTGATCTCGCAGCTCCTGCTCGCGATTCCGATCTGGCTGCTCTACGAGGTCGGGTTGTTCCTCGCCCGCTTCGTGACCGTGCCGAAGAAAGAAGGCGAAGAAGAAGCGGCCGCGTAGAGCACAGCTATGTCGCCTTCGGTCGCTTGCCCGCGACGACGTCGACTGCAAGCGGCTTGCCGTTGCGCACCACGGTCACCTTCGCGCTCGAACCCGGCGTTAGCGCGGCGATCTGCGAGAGCAGCATGGGCGTGTTGCGCGTCGGGCGGCCGTCGATGTCGATGACGACGTCGCGAACCATGATGCCGGCGCGGTCCGCCGGCCCGCCGCTCAAGAGACCCTTGATCAGCACGCCCTCCGCACGTTCGAGCGAGAGCGAGCGCGCGATGTCGCCGTCGACGTCCCGCGGCTCAACGCCGAACCAGCCGCGCGTCACTTCGCCGCGCTCGATGATCTGCGCGAGGACGTCCTTCGCGAGCGACACCGGGATCGCGAACCCGATGCCTTGCGATCCGCCGGATCGCGAATAGATCGTGCTGTTGATGCCGATCAGGTTGCCGCGCGCGTCGACCAGTGCGCCGCCCGAGTTGCCGGGGTTGATCGCCGCATCGGTCTGGATGAAATCCTCGTAGCGGTTGATGCCGAGCGACGTGCGGCCGAGCGCGGAGACGATGCCGAGCGTCACCGTGTTGCCGAAGCCGAACGGGTTGCCGATCGCGAGCACCGGATCGCCGACCTGCACGCGGTCGAGCGAGCCGAGCGTGATCGATGGCAGGCCGCTCGCTTCGGCCTTCAGCACGGCGAGATCGGTCTCCGGATCGGTTCCCGCGACCTTCGCTTCGATGCGACGGCCGTCCGATAGCACGAGCTGAATGTCGGCTGCGCCGTCGACGACGTGATGGTTGGTGACGACGTAACCGTCGGCCGCGACGATCACGCCGGAGCCGAGGCTGTTGACGCGGCGCCCAGGGAGGCGCTCGGGCAGATCGGGAAAGTAGCGACGCAGCAGACCCTCATCGGGGCGCAGACCGCGCGCGGCCACTTCCTTGCTGCTGTAGATGTTCACGACGGCGGGACTCGCGGCGCGCGCGGCGTCTGCGAATGTGAGTCCGCTACCCGTGACAGCCGGCGGCCCGGTCGGCGGCGCCTGGCTCGGCGCCTGCTGCAGCAGCACGACCTGGCCCGGTCCCGACAATCGCGGCAGAAGATCCGGCCGCAGCGTCGCGACGACAAACAGCAGTGCCAGCACGATCGTGCAGGCCTGCGCGAAAAGCAGCCAGAATCGGCGGATCACGGCCGGTAGCGCATGAGAACGTCGTTTCATTATAGAGGCGGCGCCTTGCGGCCGCGTCATGCGTTGCCGCCGACGCGGAACTCCACGCTGGGCGCGCCGCGGCGCTGCCGTATAATTCGAAGGTTTTGCGAGCGCATCCCTCCCGGCAGCGAACCCATCGAATGCTTCGCGCCGCTTCCCTCAAAGATCCTTCATGGCAACCGACCTGACCGAGGCCGCCACCCAGGCGGCGACCGATGCGCCCACGCCCGTCGTCGACGCGCGCAAGCGTCGATTTCTGATCGGCGCGACCGGTGCCGTGGCGGGCGTCGGCGTCGTTGCCGGCGCCGTCCCGTTCGTCATGTCGTTCTTCCCGAGCGAGCGCGCCAAAGCGGCCGGCGCGCCGGTCGAGGTCGACATCAGCAAGATCGAACCGGGCCAGAAGATCGACGTCGAGTGGCGCGGCAAGGTCGTGTGGCTCATCAACCGTACGCCGGAGATGCTCGCTTCGCTGCAAACGGTCAAGCCGCAGCTCGCCGATCCGAATTCGTCGGTCCCGCAGCAGCCGAAGTACGCGCAGAACGACACGCGGTCGATCAAGCCTTCGCTGTTCGTCGCGGTCGGCATCTGCACGCACCTCGGCTGCTCGCCGACGTACCGTCGCGACGTCGCGCCTGCCGATCTCGGCGCGGACTGGCTGGGCGGCTTCTTCTGCCCGTGCCACCAATCCAAGTTCGACCTGGCGGGCCGGATCTACAAGGGCATGCCGGCGCCTTCCAATCTCATCATTCCGCCGCACCGCTACGTTTCAGATACAAGAGTGCTGATCGGCGACGACGCCACCGCTTAACGTAACCAGCGCGACCGAAAACACGACAACGATGAATAAGGTTCTCGCCTGGATCGACGCGCGCTTCCCCTTGACCGAGCTGTGGAACGACCAATGGGGCAAGTACGTCGCGCCGAAGAACTTCAACTTCTGGTACTACTTCGGCTCGCTCGCCGCGTTCACGCTGGTGCTGCAGATCGTCACGGGCATCTTCCTGACGATGAACTACAAGCCCGACGCGCAGAAGGCGTTCGAATCGGTCGAGTACATCATGCGCGACGTCGAGTACGGGTGGCTGATCCGCTACCTGCACTCGACCGGCGCGTCGATGTTCTTCGTCGTCGTCTACCTGCACATGTTCCGCGGCCTGCTCTACGGCAGTTTCCGCAAGCCGCGCGAGCTCACCTGGATCTTCGGCGTCCTGATCTACCTCACGCTGATGGCCGAGGCGTTCTTCGGCTACCTGTTGCCGTGGGGACAAATGTCGTACTGGGGCGCTCAGGTGATCGTGAACCTGTTCTCGACGATCCCGTTCATCGGCGAGGACCTGGCGCTGTGGATCCGCGGCGACTACACGATCAGCGACATCACGCTGAACCGCTTCTTCGCGTTTCACGTCATCGCGATTCCGCTCGTGCTGTTGCTGCTGGTCGCCGCGCACCTGACGGCATTGCATGAGACCGGATCGAACAACCCCGACGGCGTCGACATCAAGGACCAGGCGAAGGACCCGAAGACCGGGTTGCCGCTCGACGGCATCTATTCGCATCCGTACTACACGGTCAAGGACATCGTCGGTGTGATCGTGTTCCTCGCCGTGTTCTCGATCATCGTGTTCTTCGTGCCCGAGATGGGAGGGTACTTCCTCGAGTACAACAACTTCATTCCGGCGGATCCGTTGAAGACGCCGGAGCATATTGCGCCGGTCTGGTACTTCACACCGTATTACGCGATGCTGCGCGCGGTGCCGTCGTTCCTCGGCTCGCAGTTCTGGGGCGTGCTGATCATGGGCATCGCCGTGCTGATCTTCTTCGCGCTGCCTTGGCTCGATCGCAGTCCGGTTCGATCGATCCGCTATCGCGGATGGCGCTACAAGGGCTGGCTCGCGGCGTTCGTCGTGAGCTTCCTCGTGCTGGGCTATCTCGGCGTCGTTCCGGTGACGGTCTGGGGTCAGTTTCCGGCCGCGATCCCCGTGCTCGGCACGGCCGATGTCGCGACCGTCGTCGCACGCATCTTCACCGTCGTCTATTTCCTGTTCTTCCTGCTGATGCCTTGGTACACGTCGCGCGACGCAACGAAGCCGGTGCCGCAGAGGCTGCAATGGTGAGCATCGGCAAGCGGATCGTCGTCGCTGCGGTGGCGGCGATGACCTGCGCTCTCGGTGCGTCGCCGGCGATCGCAGCAAGCGGCCCGGAGCTGCGCATGGAGAGCGTGCTGCCCGACCCGCGCGACGTCGAATCACTGCAGCGCGGCGCGCGACTCTTCGTCAACTATTGCCTGAACTGTCACAGCGCGAAGTACATGCGCTACAACCGGTTGACCGACATCGGACTCACCGAGGCTCAGATCGGTGAGCATTTGATCTTTCCCGGCCGCACCGAAGCGCAGGACGGCGGTGCGTTGCGATACGTCCCGGCGAAAGTCGGCGACACGATGCAGGCGGTGATGCCGGTGAACGACGCGAAGACGTGGTTCGGGACGTTCCCCCCCGACCTGTCGGTCGAAGCGCGCATTCGCGGCTCGCGGTGGCTCTACAACTATCTGATCGGCTTCTACCGCGACGAGAAGTCGACGACCGGCTGGAACAACCTCGTGTTCCCGAACGTGGCGATGCCGCACGTGCTCTGGGAGCTGTCCGGGATGAACCGGGTCGTCGCCAGCGAATACAAGACGCACGAGGAGGCGCAGGGGGCGGCGATCGCGGCCAAGGGCCTCGCGCAGATCGAACCGACGCGCGACGGGCGATACCTGGTTCGCACGATCGCGTACGACGGGCAGGGCGAGATGCGACCGGTCGACTACCGGCTCGCGATGCTCGATCTGGTGAACTTTCTCGACTACATCGCCGAGCCTTCGAAGTTGAGCCGCGTGCGCATCGGTTTCGTCGTGCTGCTGTTCCTGGGTGCGCTCTTCCTGTTCGCTTACTGGTTGAAACGCGAGTATTGGAAAGACATCCACTGATCCGATGAAAAAGGCGTCCGCGGGGCTTCGGGATGACGCATGGTCCGCGACGCACCTTTTTCATCGGGAGTGAATCGGGCGGCCGCCTCGGGCGGCCCGGCGGCGGCCGCAGAAAAAATCTACGCAACAACGAGTGACGTGCGCAGAGTCTGTGCCGAGGTGCGCGTTCAAAGCTTCCGCGAGGAGATTCACACATGATGACGCTTTACTCCGGCACGACCGACCCGTTCAGCCAGCGCTGCCGTATCGTGCTGCACGAGAAGGGCATGGACTTCCAGATCATCGACGTCGACCTCGACCACAAGCCCGAGGACCTGGCGGTGATGAATCCGTACAACCAGGTCCCGGTGCTGGTCGAGCGCGACCTCGTGCTCCACGAATCGAACATCATCAACGAGTACATCGACGAGCGCTTTCCGCATCCGCAGCTGATGCCGGCCGATCCGGTGATGCGTGCGCGTGCGCGGCT
Organism: Casimicrobiaceae bacterium; assembly: GCA_035536655.1. Lineage (GTDB taxonomy): Bacteria > Pseudomonadota > Gammaproteobacteria > Burkholderiales > Casimicrobiaceae > VBCG01. The sequence continues at coordinate 102,958 of DATLNR010000134.1, read as the reverse complement.
GTTCCTGCACCGCTTCGAGAAGGAGCTGTTCATCCATATCGACGCGCTCGAGGGCAACAACCAGAAGAATGCCGAGCGCGCGCGCAACATGGTTCGCGACGCGCTGCTGCAGATCGCGCCGGTGTTCACCAAGCACAAGCACATGCTCGGTGAGGAGTACTCGATGCTCGACGTCGCGATCACGCCGCTTCTGTGGCGACTCGAGTACTACGGCGTGCAGATGCCGAAGCAGGCTGCGCCGTTGATGAAGTATGCCGAGCGACTGTTTTCCCGGCCCGCGTTTTCGGAGGCGCTGACATCGGCGGAGCGGGGAATGAGGAAATAGTCGGGAGTCAGTTGGCAGTTGACAGAGCAATTGCGCGGCGGGCGCCGAAGCCCAACCTTGTTCACGACAGGGTCGCGCTCGTTCTATCGGCGCCTTTCACTGTCAGACTGACAACTGCCAACTGAACGTAGTATTCTGAATCCATGTCCGAGCAGTCCGCCAAGCCCTATCTCGTTCGTGCGATCTGCGAGTGGTGCGCCGATAACGGCCTGACGCCGTACCTGGCCGTGCGCGTCAATCCGCAGACCAAGGTGCCCGCGGCGTACGTGAAGAATGGCGAGATCGTGCTCAACGTGAGCGCAAGCGCGACGCGTAGGCTCACGATCGACAACGACTGGATTCAGTTCACCGCGCGATTCAACGGCGTCTCGCAGGAGGTCGCCGTGCCGATGGCGGCGGTTGCGGGCATCTTCGCGAAGGAGACGGGTTACGGCTTCGCGTTCAGCGTGCCGCAGGATGCCGCAGCCTCGCTGGCCGCCGTGACAGCGCCTTCGGACGAACTGGGACGCCCCGAATCGCTCGCCGACAAGCCGCGGCTGCGGCCTTCGCATCTGCAGGTCGTCAAGTAGCCGATTCTCGGCACGCACGCCTCCCGGCGATAGAATTCGGCCGAGGGCCGGCATAGCTCAGTTGGTAGAGCAGCGGTTTTGTAAACCGAAGGTCGTGGGTTCGATCCCTACTGCCGGCACCACCCACCGTCGACTTCCGCTAGCTGTGATCGAAGTCGATCGGCTCGCACCAATCAGCTTCTCGGATTCAGTCCGGGTGAACAACCCTCATAGCAGTCACAACAACTGTAGAGAGAGCTGTCAGTGCGCCATTACCTGATCGTGTTGTATCGCGCTTTAGGCGGCCGGCAACGACCAGGGCGTGATTGCGCAGTAAGTCGTCGCCTGCGAGCGATGGCTCGCACGAACGTCACGGCTGCGGGGCGACAGTACGAAGACGCGCGATCTGCAGCCGCTCAGCGTAGATACGCTTACCAAGCGTCGGAGTGCTCCGCCACCTGCTCTGATTGCCCCAACCTATGTCAAGATCCGCTGGTCGTGGGACCGTCGGGGCGGCGCTTGACTGCACGTGCATTGCACTACGCGATGGGCTTGCTGTGCTTGACGCTTTGCGTCGGGCACGCGCGGGCCGAATTGGCGAACTTGATTCCGGGACTCTACGGCGGGGACGGGATCACGCTGGCCACGGGAGCGGGTAGTGGGGGCGGAACGGGCGGAGGCGGTGGAGGGGGTGGCGGGTTGGCTGGCCAAGCTTGCGGACGAGTTCCGGACCACCGAGCGCACTTCACCGTTCAAAGCGCCGCCAGCATCAATCAGCTGAATCGCAACATCGCAACGCAAGTTGCGATTTTTCCCTTCAGCTCGATCTCGTCCGCGTTTTCGTTCGCCTACAACCCCGAGCTGGGGACCTTTCTCAGGACCACCGAAAGCCTCGGCCCCATCTACGCCGAGCGCCCACGCACGGTTGGCAAAGGCAAGTTCAATCTCAATCTTTCGTATACGACGTTCAAGTACGACAAGTTCGAAGGCGAGAGCCTCGGCAACCTGCACGCTCCCGCGCTGCATGATGCCGACTCCCTGGTGCCCACGGATCAGCGCACCTGCTTCGAACTCGACGAGCTCGACTTGAGCTTCGATATCGATATCCGAGCCAATATTCTGGCGCTCGCGTCGACCTATGGCGTGACCGATAACTTCGACATCGGCATCCTCATTCCTTATGTGGATGTCCGAGCCCGAGTGAAGAGCGCTGCGGTCCTGCGCATTTCGCCGAACAATCCGACGCCGGGTGAGCACAGGTTCGGGCCCGAAAGTCCGAACGACGAGGCATCCGGCAGGGCTCGCGGCCTTGGGGATATCCTGCTGCAGGCGAAATATCATTTCCACAAGAGCGACACGCATAACGTCGCCGCAGCGGTGCTGGTGAAGACGGGGACCGGCGACGAGAAGGACTTCCTCGGCACCGGCGACACGACGATTCGACCATACCTGATCTATGCGACGTCGTTCGGCAACTTCTCGCCCCACGTGAACCTGGGGTACAAGTTCAATCTCGACGATTCGGGAAGGAATGCCATCGAATACGTCGCGGGGTTCGACTATTCGCGAGAGAATTTCACGGTGGCCGTGGACGTGTTCGGCTACCGTCAACGAGCGAAGGGCATTGGCGACAACATCATCAATGGTTCGGTAGGAATCAAATGGCGGCCGGCGAATCCGTACGTTGTGTCCGCGAACGTTTTGGTTCCATTGAACAATTCAGGCTTGCGCTCGAATCTGATCGCCACCGTCGCGCTGGAGCGTAGCTTCTAAGGGGAACGCCTGGTTCGACTCCGGTTAGCCCATTCGCAGGTCGTCGCCGCGGCGGAACGTGGGCGCGTTCGCTTGCGCCGCCGCTTCCCTGGTCCTATGCTGGCGCCGCATCACTCTGCCCGCGTGATGCATTGCGATGTTCGTAAAGCCGGAGCGCATCTTCCGGCCCGCGCTTTTCCAGGGCATCGCTCTGTGGGAGCGCCGTCGTTGTTGCAGTCGGCGCTCTTCGTCATTGCAGTCACGGCGGTCCCGGTCCCGGTGAACGCCGCTGCAGAAATCGCCGTCATTCGAAGCCGCGACCTCGAGCCGTACAACCAGGCGTTCGCCGGTTTCTCCGAGGCGTGCTCGAAGCACATCGCGCAGTACACGCTCGGTTCGGATCGAGCTTCGCAACTGAAGATGGCGCAAGCCATCGGCGAAACGAAACCGCGCTTGGTCCTGGCCATTGGCTTGGGGGCTGCGAAGCTCGCAAAAGAGCATCTTGCCGATGCTCGAACGCTCTACATCATGGTTTCCAATCCAAGGAAGTACGACCTCGTCGGCAACAACATCGCGGGAATAACGCTGAACATTCCGGTTGAAGCCCAGTTCAACGCTTACAAGACGCTCGTGCCGGGGCTCAAGAGCGTAGGCGTCATCTACGACGCCAACAACTCAGCGGATCTGATTCGCGAGGCGACTGGTGTGGCGAAGAAGCTCGGCGTCGAGCTGGTTGCGGTTTCGGTTCGGTCGCAACGACAGGTTCCCGAAGCGCTGCGCGGTATGCTCGCGAAAGTGGATGCGATCTGGATGGTGCCGGACGAGACCGTCGTCACCACCGACTCGTTCAAGTACTTTCTCGTTACGACGCTGGAGAACGGCATTCCTTTTTTTGCCGCGTCCGATATCTTCGTCGAAGCCGGTGCGTTGGCAGCGCTTTCGCCGGACTACACCGACGTGGGAAGGCAGGGTTGCCAGCTCGCAATGGGATTCCTCGACGGCCCGGCTGCGATGGCCGCGATCGGCGCCAGACCGCCGAGAAGGGTCAATCTGTCGCTCAATCTGAAGACGGCGAAGAAGATAGGCCTGGCGGTCCCGACGTCGGTCATCGAATCGGCAAAGGTCGTGTATCGCTGAAGCGTCATGGCCGAAACCGTAACGATGGACCTTCCCGGCAGCAAGCGCTCGCTGAGAGTGAAGGCGATCTCCTTCATCGCCTTGATCATTCTAGCCGTCGGGGGCTTCCTGAGCTGGCGGTTCCTGAGCCAGTCGGAGGAGATCCTGACGACCGAGTTGCAGACTCGGGCGGTCGCGTTCAGCAATAATCTCGCGCGCAGCAGCAAGTACGGCGTCCTCACGGAAGACGCCGAGATCCTTCGCGAAGTGGCCGACGGCGCCCTGCAGGAAGAGGGCGTCGTCTATGTCCGCATCAGCAACGCTCAGGGGAAGGTTCTCGCCGAGCAGTTCAAGGATCCGGCCGCTGCCGAGTTGGTCGCCGAGAGCTTCCGACGAATCACGAACGTCGATCCGGCATGGGACAAGCCGTTCATCGCCCATCACCTGATCGATGGTATCGGCATCTATCACACGTTCGCGAACGTGCAAACCATTCGCGGTGGAACCGCCACCCGCCTTTCGTCGGAGCTGGCGCTGCTGGGCGCAAGCATGTCGACGCCCGACGAGAATCAGCAAACGATCATTCCGCACGGAAACGTGCAAATGCTGTTGTCGTCCGAGAGCGTGATCGACAAGATCCGCAGGACGCTGCTCGGCGGCATCTTGCTGACACTCGTGATCGTGGGAGTCGCACAAGTCGTATCGTTCTTCGGCGTCGATCACATCGTCAAGCCGCTCCGCGCGATGGCGCAAGCCGCACTGCGTATCTCGCGCGGCGATCTATCGCAGCGCGTGCCGATCCGATCTCAGGACGAGATCGGCGTCCTCGCGACCGCCTTCAATCACATGACGGAATCGTTGTCCACGATGACCGATGCGCAGCATCGGCGCCTGGCCGAGTTGTCGACGCTGCATGACATCGGGATCGACATGAGCTCGACGCTGGATCAGGAAAGACTGATCCAGCTGACGCTTCAGGCGGTCGTGGGCCGGCTGGGCTATGACCGGGCGACGTTTTTTCGTTACAACGAGGAAAAGCAGGCGCTGGTCGATGGAAGGGTGGCGGGCGGATCATCGCAGCCCCTCGAAGACGCGCTGCGGGATCTGGAGTTTCCGTTGGCACGAGCAGGCCGGATGTTCGCTACCGTCGCCTTGAAGGGCGAGCCGCTCTTGGTAGCGGATGCCGCCGAAGCGACGTCGCAGATTCCGTTGCCGATGGCCCGACTCCTCGATGCTCGCTCGTTCCTGGCCGCGCCGGTGAAGTTCGAGGGTCGCACGCTCGGCATCGTGGTGGTCGAAAGTCTCGCCAGATCGCTGACCCACGCCGATCTGAGCTTGGTGTCGACGCTATGCAGCCAGCTCGCTGTAGCGATGACCAACGCTTCGGGATACCGCCAGATCGAGCAGCTCAACGTAGGCCTCGAGCAGAAGGTTGCAGCGCGCACGGCGGAGCTGCAAATGCAACAGGACCAGCTCAAGGAGGTCAACGAAAGGCTGAGGCAGGCAACGCGTCACAAGTCCGAATTCCTGGCGAGGATGTCGCACGAGCTGCGCACGCCGCTGAACGCGATCATCGGCTACAGCGAGATGCTGATCGAAGAACGTGACGAGTCCGCCGACAAGTCGCTCATCGACGATCTCAGGAAGATCCATTCGTCGGGCAATCACTTGCTGTCCCTGATCAACGACATCCTCGATCTGTCGAAGGTCGAGGCGGGAAGGATGGAGCGATACGTCGAGACGGTCGACGTGGCGTCGCTGGTGAACGACGTGAAAGTGACCGTGCGCCAGCTCGTCGAGAAGAACGCCAACATTCTCTCGGTCGTCTGTCAGGCGGACATTGCGCCCATACGAACCGACGTTACGAAGCTGCGGCAGATTCTGCTCAATCTCCTGAGCAATGCCGGCAAGTTCACCGAAAGCGGTTCCGTCTCGCTGACTGTCAGCGAAGTCGTCAAGGCCGGAAAACGCTGGCTCAGCTTCGTCGTGCAGGACTCCGGAATAGGGATAAGCCCGCAACAGATGCAGCACCTGTTTCAGGAGTTCTCCCAAGCGGACGTGTCCACATCACGCAGATACGGCGGCACGGGTCTCGGCCTCGCCATCTGCAAGCGCTTTGCTGAAATGATGGGGGGACACATCGAAGCCGAAAGCAAGTTGGGACAGGGGACGAAATTGACGGTCTGGTTGCCGTCGGAGATTGCCGAAGGAAGCCCTTCGCGCGGCCAAGATGCGCGTTCGACGCCGGCCGTCGAAGATGATGAACACACGGTGAAGCGCACGGTACTCGTCATCGACGACGATGCATCCACGCGAGAAATCATCAGCCGGTTCCTGTCGAAGGACGGCTTCCGGACCGTGTCAGCACCGAACGGCGAAAGCGGGCTCAAGCTGGCGAAGCAGATTCATCCTACCGCGATCACGCTCGATGTGATGATGGCGGGCCTGGACGGCTGGACGGTGCTGGCTGAACTGAAAGCGGACCCGGATCTAGCGGATATCCCGGTCATCGTCGTAACGATTTTGGACGAGAAGGACATCGGCTATTCGCTGGGTGCCGCCGACTACTTGACGAAACCGATCGATCGCGAGCGGCTGCTCGCCATCGTGCGAAAGCACTGTTCGAACACTCCGCACGGCAGGGTGTTGGTGATTGAGGACGACGATAACTCACGGGCCATGATCGCCCGAATGGTCGCCAGGGAGGGCTGGACGGTCGTCGAGGCCGAGAACGGACGCGTTGCGCTGGACATTCTCGCCGAGCAAGAGCCGCCCGAGATCATTCTGCTCGATCTCGTCATGCCGGTGATGGACGGACTGGAGTTCATCGATGAGCTACGCAAGCATGCGGAGTGGCAAACGATTCCGCTCGTCGTCCTGACGGCCAAGGATCTGACTCGCGAAGAGCTGGTTCGTCTGAACGAGCATGTGCAGGCGATCATCGCAAAGTCCACTTTGAGCCGCGACGCCCTGTTGCGGGAAATGACCACTTCGATCGAGCGCGTGCGCGAGGCGGCGTTAGGCGCATGACCTTTCGACGCGTCACGCTGATGATCGAAGCAAAGCCATGAACGACGGGGCCTCCATCACGCATCGGCGATGGGTCTTGGTCAAAGCGGCGGCTCGACGATGAGCAAGATCCTCCTTGTCGAAGACAGCGAATTGAACCGCGACATGCTGCTCCGCCGCCTGGTGCGGCGCGGCTATCGAGTCACGGTGGCGACGAACGGTGAGGAGGCCATCGAAAGGGTCAGGACCGATCCCCCGGACCTGCTGCTGCTGGACATCAGCCTCCCTGTCCTGGATGGTCTGGAAGTCGCCAGTCGCATTCGGGCCGACCCTCGAACGCGCGAGCTGCCGATTCTGGGTCTCTCCGCGCATGCCATGCAGGGCGACAGAGAACGAGCGCTCGCGGCGGGGTGCAACGATTACGACACCAAACCGGTCGAGATCGAGCGACTGATCGACAAGATTCAACTGCTCCTGCAAGCGGCAAGGAACCCATGACCCCTCCTGGCGGAACGTTGCTCATCGTCGATGACAATGAGATGAATCGAGATCTCTTGTCGCGACGCATGGTCCGGAAGGGCCACGAAGTGATCGTTGCGGAGAACGGGCAGGCCGCGCTCAACAAGCTGCTGGAACGAAAGTTCGACCTGGTTCTCCTCGACATAGAAATGCCGGGCATCGACGGCGTGGCCGTTCTTCAGCTCATCCGCAAGACCTATTCGATGACCGAGCTGCCGGTCATCATGGTGACGGCAAGAGGGGAATCCGAGGACATCGCCGGCGCGCTCGAGATGGGCGCCAACGATTACATCATGAAGCCGCTCGATCTCGTCGTCGTGCCGGCGCGGGTGCGAACCCAGCTCGCGCTCAAGCGCGTTTCGGACGAAGCGAGAACGTTGACGTCGCAGCTCGAAGCGCGCAACACGCTGATCCGGAAGGTCTTCGGACGCTACGTCGCGAACGAGGTCGTCGACAAGTTGCTGGAATCGCCGGAAGCGCTCGAATTTGGTGGCGAGCTGCGCACCGTGACTGCCCTCGTTGCCGATCTGCGCGGATTCACGTTGATCTCGGAAGGCCCGTTCACGCCGGCTCAGATCGTGCAAATGCTCAACAACTTCCTGGGGGCGATGACCAGGATCATCGCAGATCATCACGGTATCGTCGACGAGATCATCGGCGATGGCATGCTCGCATTCTTCGGAGCGCCGAACGAACAGCCCGATCATTCGCAGCGTGCCATCGGCTGTGCCGTCGCCATGCAGAAGGCGATGGAAGCGGTCAATGCGTACAACCAGATCCATGGCTTGCCGGAGCTCTCGATGGGCGTCGGCATACATACCGGCGAAGCCATCGTCGGAAACATCGGTTCCGAGACACGTTCGAAGTACAGTGTCGTGGGAAAGCATATCAATCTCGCCTCGCGCATCGAGTCGTACTCGTGCGGGAACCAGATCCTGATATCCGAAGCGACGCTATTGCACGCGGGCGCGATCGTCAGACTGGATGGCCAGATGATCGTCCATCCGAAGGGCGTGCCGCAGCCGGTCACCGTGTACGAAGTCGGGGGGATAGCGGGTACTTACAACTCCTTCCTGCCGCACTACTCCGACATGCTGCAACCTTTGGCCCAGCCGGTGGCTGTGACCTGCGCCGTCGTCGACGAAAAATCCGTGAGCGAAGAGAGATTCGCGGCGAGCGTTACGAAGTTGTCGAGCAAGGCGGCCGAGATCGTCACGACTCGCGCGGTGCGGCCCCTTACCAACATTGCGATCTACCTCGATTCGGACGGCTCGTCGGATCACACGACCTGCCTTTACGGCAAGGTGGTCGGAAGTGGCAGCAATGTCGACGACTCCGCTCACGTGCGCTTTACCTGCATGCTTCCGCAGACTGCAAGTGTCATTGCCGGGTTGTTGAGCGGTCGTCCGGCTCAAATCGATAGTTGGAGGGCGGCTAGCACTCTCCAAGCCTAGCGGTGGAGGTGCCTATCTCGATCGATTCAACTAGGCTTTCGTCGATGGCTTCTCGGGGAACAGCCCAGAACGGCCGCGTGCTCGGGCTGTGGATGCAGGCCGGATGGGATCCGCGGCGCTACGTTTCTGAGGCGATGCAGAACTTCGTCGATGCGCTGTTCGCACATACACGGACCGGTTATCCTGGGAAGTCGTTCGGCGAGGGCGCTCCTGACAACACGCAGCGGGCGCAAGGCGCGCACGTGAGTTTTTTCGATTTATCGCTGCGGGATCTGCGGCACAGGCTGCCTCGACTCGCCGGGAACGCCTGCCCTCTGTCGCCTTTGCACCGCCGATTACGTTCTTCATCGTGAACGATCGCGTTTACCGCGCCTGCCGTTAGAATCGATGTAAACGCGCCGACCCTTACGTATTCAGCATGTTTGACGTCTTCGGCGGCTTGCGCGCACAGTAGTGGCAGTCACTTCGCTTTATCGGACAGGAGAACAGATGAACCGCCGCACGCTTCAACTTGCTTTGGTTCTCGCGCTCGGCATCAACGCCGCGGCGCATGGGCACGACACCGATTCGCAAAGCGGTCCGCTGGGCAAGGTTGCGTTCGCAACGAGTTGTGACCCGAAGGTCCAGCCTGCATTCGAACGCGCGGTCGCCATGCTGCATTCGTTCTGGTACTCGGCAGGCGAGCAGGCGTTCCGCGACGTCTTGAAACAGGACCCGCAATGCGCGATCGCGCACTGGGGCGTCGCGTCGATCCTGATGTCGAATCCGCTCGCGGGACAGGGCGCGTCGGCAAAGGGCGCCGAGCAGTCGCAGGCGGCCATTGCGGACGCACGACGCATCGGCGCGAAGACCGAGCGCGAACGCGCCTACATCGAAGCGGTCGCGACGTACTACGAAAACTTTTCGACGCGTTCCGAGCGCGATCGCCAGAACGCGCGGGCCAAAGCCTATGAGGCGCTCGCGCAACGCTTTCCGACGGACGACGAAGCGCAGATCTTTTCCGCGCTGTACATCGCGGGAACGCAGACCCAGGCCGATCAAAGCTATGCGGCGTATCTCAAGGCCGCCTCGATCCTCGAGGCGCAGTTCATCAAGTACCCGGATCATCCGGGGGTTGCGCATTACCTGATCCACAGCTACGACGCCCCGCCGATCGCCGAAAAGGGCCTTACCGCAGCGCGCCGTTACGCAAGCATCGCGCCGGCCGCGCCGCATGCGTTACACATGCCCTCGCATATCTTCACGCGCGTGGGCGCATGGCAGGAATCCGCTGCGACGAACAAGCGATCGATGGAAGTCGCCAAAGCCGGCAACGAGGCGGACGAGGCTTACCACGCGGTCGACTATATGGTGTACGCCTATCTGCAGCTCGCCCGCGATGCCGAAGCGCGGCGGATGATCGGCGAGGCGATGAAGGTCGCGGGCATCAGCCCGCGTTTCATCGCCCCGTATGCGATCGCCGCAATGCCGGCGCGTTATGCGGTCGAACGCGGCGCGTGGAAGGAAGCCGCCGCCCTTCAGCCGCCGGGCACGGCGTATCCGTTTGTCGAGGCCATCACGCACTTCGCGCGGGCGCTCGGTGCGGCGCGTAGCGGCGACGTTGCCGCGGCACGCAAGGACGCCGAGCAGCTCGAATCGATGCACAAGGCGCTGTTGGACGCGAAGAACACTTATTGGGCGACCGAAGTCGAGGTGCAGCGATTGGCCACTGCCGGATGGATCGCGCTGGGCGAAGGCAAGCCCGACGATGCGCTCAGGTTCATGCGAGCGGCGGCGGATCTCGAGGATCGCAATGAAAAGCACATTGTCACGCCGGGCCGCATCGTACCGGCGCGTGAGCTCTTGGGCGACATGCTGCTCGAGATGAAGCAGGCGCAAGCGGCGCTGAAGGAGTTCGAGGCGTCGCAAGTCCGCGAGCCGAACCGCTTTCGCAACTACCTGGGATCCGCGCGTGCCGCCGAGATGAGCGGCGACAGCGCCAAGGCCGCGGGTTATTACGGCAGGCTCGTTGTGCTCGCGAAAGATGCGGACACGGCGCGGCCAGAGTTGGTCAGCGCAAAGAAGCTCGCGCAACGGTGAGGCGGTTCCTGTCGGGTCTGGTGTGCGCGGCGATCGTCGCTTTCGCGCCGCTCGCCACCGCCGACCCGTACGAAGCCGATCCGGATCTCGCTGCGCGTGACGAGGACTATGCGGCCGGCAAGCAGGCCGTCGACGGCAAGGCATGGCCGGAGGCGGTGCGCCGATTCAAGCGCGCCGAGTTGCGCCATCCCGAGCACGCCGATCTGCAGAACATGCTGGGTTTCGCCTACCGCAACCTTAGCGACTTCGACCTTGCTTTCAAGCACTATCGTCGCGCGATCGAGCTCGACCCGCGGCACCGCGGCGCGCACGAATACATCGGCGAGACTTACCTGCTCGTGGGCGACGTCGCGGGCGCCGAGCGACATGTGGCGGCCTTGAAGACGATCTGCCTCCTCCCCTGCGACGAGCTCAGGGATCTCGAACGCGCGATCGACGCCTACCGCGCCCGCCGGAAGTAACGAAGGACGTCCGCAGAGCGTACGGCAAGCACCCCACCGCCACGGCTCGGCTGAACAGCGCAGGGTGGACAATCAGCGAGCGGCAGCGTTCGTCAAGTTCTTCGACGTTTCAACGGGTCCGTCTGTCGAAAGAGCGCGCTTAGTTGCGTCGCGCGAAGCCCTTGCGTTTAGAATCGTCGAGCCTACGAGGACGCGCGTAGGGCGCTTCAAGGGGAATGCGCCGCGCGACGTGATGCCCGCCATGCGCAAGACCGCGCGTCAGTTCGAGACGTCGTCGCATCCGCCGTTCCAGACGCCGCCGCCCGGCGCCGCAGCGCCGAGAATGCCGCTCATTCGACTGAAGCCGCACAAGGCGCGCGTGGTCATCGAGGACGGCGCCGAGATGATCCTCGTGCTGAAGGTTTCGCTCGCACGCGGCGAGTCCGTGGAGCTTGCAAGCGGCGAGCGTCTCGAGATGTTGAACGGCATGCTGCGCGTTCGCGAGCGAGGCGGTCTTCTGACGCGTACCGATGGCAAGAGTCAGGGACGATTGACTTACGTGCCGGAATCGAAATCCGGGACGAACCGCGCGCCGGCGGAATTCCAGGTGGACGTTCCGCTCGGGCCGCGCGAGTTTCGGGTGCTGCTCGATCTGGGCCGAGCCGGGCGTCTGCCGACGAAGATCTTCATGCAGGCCGGCGAGCGCACGATCGCGGGCCCGCGCGGCGTGACGTATCGATCGAAGAGCGGTCGCACCGCGAAGTTCTGGGACAACACGGCCCATCGACGCGTATCGGTGTCCAATCTGACATTCGTCGTTCCGGTCGACGTCGCGAATGCCGGAAGTCGCGGCGCGCGGCCCGATTACGATGACGAGGTCGATCCGTACGAAGACGACGAGCGGCGTGACGAATCGACCGCCAAGTCGAACGCGTCGTCGGCGCAGGTCGCCGAGCTTGCCGACGAAGTGATCGTGTTCCAGAGCGAAACGCGGCATCTGCTGACCGCCATCCTCGCCGTCGTCGGTTTGACCGCGCTGATCCTCGTTGTCGTCAGCGTGCTGCGCTTCCTGCGTTAAGCTTCCGGGATGAACCGACTTGATCTCGACGGCCGGCGGGCCGTCGTGACCGGTGGCGCCGCCGGCATTGGGCTCGCCGTTGCGCAGCGATTGCGTGCAAGCGGTGCGCGCGTGGCGCTCTGGGATCGCGACGAAGACGCACTCGCGCGCATGCAACGCGAACACGGTTTCGCGCACATCGCTTCACTCGACGTGTCACGCCCGGCCGACGTCGATACCGCGGTGCGCTCGACAGTGAACGCGCTCGGCGGCATCGACGTACTGGTGTGCTCGGCGGGTGTCGCCGGCGCGAATGCGATGACGTGGGACTACTCGATCGAGGAGTGGCAGCGCGTCGTCGACGTCAATCTCAACGGCGTCTTCTATTGCAACCGCGCCGTCGTGCCGGTGATGCAACGCAACGACTACGGACGCATCGTCAACATCGCCTCGATCGCCGGCAAGGAAGGCAACCCGACCGCTTGCGCCTACAGCGCGTCGAAAGCCGCCGTCATCGGGTTGACGAAGAGCCTCGGCAAGGAGCTCGCAAAGACCGGCATCCGCGTGAATTGCGTCACGCCCGCCGCGGTCCGCACCGCGATCTTCGACCAGATCACGCAGCAGCACATCGACTTCATGCTGTCGAAGATCCCGATGGGTCGCTTCGGCACCGTCGACGAAATCGCGTCGCTCGTGTGCTGGCTTGCGAGCGAGGACTGCTCGTTTTCGACGGGGGCTGTGTTCGATTTGTCGGGCGGGCGCGCGACGTATTAGCTGCGCGTCACCTGACGCGCAGCAGGATCTTGCCGATATGTGCGGACGACTCCATCAGCGCATGCGCCTTCGCCGCCTCTTCCATCGGAAAGACGGCGTGCGTAACTGTCTTCATCTTTCCCTGCGCATAGAGCGGCCAGACGTTCGCTTCGAGCGACTTCGCGAGCTCGACCTTTCGCTCGAACGGTGACGCGCGCAGCGTCGAGCCGGTGATCGTCTGGCGCTTGACCATCAGAAAGCGGAAGTCGATGTCGGCCTTGCTCCCTTGCAGAAAGCCGATCATCAGGAGTCGGCCGTCGGTCGCGAGGCAGCGAAGGTTTCGCGGAATGTAGTCGCCTCCAATCGTGTCGAGCACGACGTCGACGCCGCGCTTGTCCGTGATCCGCATCACTTCGGCGACGAAGTCCTGCGCCTTGTAGTCGATCGCGTGATCGGCGCCGATGTCGCGACAGAAACGAACCTTGTCCGCCGAGCCTGCGGTCGCAATGACCGTCGCGCCGAACGCCTTAGCAAGCTGGATCGCCGTCAAGCCGATGCCACTGGTTCCGCCGTGCAAGAGCAGCGTCTCGCCTTGCACGAGCGCGCCGCGATCGAAGAGGTTGTTCCACACGGTGTAATGCGTCTCCGGCAGACCCGCTGCATCGCGAACGCTCACGCCCTGCGGAATCGGCAGGCACCATTGCTCGGGCGCGACGCAATACTCGGCATAGCCGCCGCCCGCAACCAACGCACACACGGTGTCGCCCGCTTTCCAGCGTTCGACGTTGTGACCGGCAGCGACGATCCGGCCGGCGACTTCGAGCCCCAGGATGGGGCTTGCGTGCGGCGGTGGCGGGTACGAGCCCGAACGCTGCAGACAGTCCGGCCGGTTGACGCCGGCATGGTCGACTTCGATCAGCACTTCGTTGTCCTGCGGCACCGGTACGGGCGCCTCGCCGGGGCCCAGGACGTCGGGGCCACCGGGCGCTTGCATCGTCACGATGCGCATGCGGGAAGGCGCATTCATCGAATCCTCCTATCCAAGTCCGTGGGTCACCGTTTGCGCAACGCCAGCGCAAGCAGCGCTGCGGTCAGCGCGCTCACCATTGCGAGCACAAAAGCACTCTTCGCGCCGAACCGCTCGATCAACGCGCCGCCAAGCGCCATGCCTGCGCCGATACCGGTGACGATCGCCGTTGCCGACCAGGTGAACGCCTCGGTCATGTACGCGGGCGGTGCATGCTTCGACACGATCAATGTTCCGCCAGCCATCGACGGCGCGATGAGCAGGCCGGCGAGGAAGGCCAGCGGAGTCATCAGCCACGGGCCATCGACCACGAGATGCATTGCGACCGGCACGGCCAGAAGGCCCATCAGTCGCGGCAGCTGCCGTTCGACCGGCATCGCGGTCGTAAGACCGCCGTAGGCGAGGCCGCCGAGCGCGCTACCGACCGAGTTGATCGAGATCAGCGCCGGTCCCCAAGCATCGGTGGCGCGCTCGGACGCGAAGCCCGGATACCCGACTTCGAGCGCGCCGAACGATGTGGTGAGCGCGAACATCGCGGCATAGACGATCAGGAGTTCGCGCTGGCGAAGGGGTCCGAGCAGATGTCGCTCACCGGGCGGTGCGCGCTTCCACCAGTCGAGCCCACCGGATGCATAGAGCAGCGGAACCGCGGTGATCGTGAAAAGCCATGCGATCCCATGCGCGGCACGGGCGGACGCGAGGGCGATGACGATCGCGATCAATGCCGGCCCGAGCGTGAAGCACAACTCGATCGCGACGGTGTCGAGTGCGAAGGCGGTCTTGCGGACTTGCTCGTCATCGAAGCGATGGCGCCATATCGCGCGCACGATCGTCGTCACGGGCGGAATGAACGTGCCGGTGGCGATCGCCGCCGCGAGGATGGCGCCGCGTGTGAGCTGCAACGGCTGCGCGAAGTAGACGAACGCGATCGCGATCGCCGGCACGACGGCCGTGACCGGCAGCACGCGACGGGGACCATGGCGATCGATCAGCCGGCCGAGCACCGGCGCCATCGCCGCCGCGGCGATCAGCTGAGCGCCGACGACGCTCCCCGCAAATGCGATCGAGCCGGAAAGCTCGCGGATGTGGAGCAATGTCGCGAGACTGAGCGTCCCGAGCGGCATCCGCGCGAAAAAGCTGACGACCACGAACCTCGGGATACCCGGCGGCCGGAAGAATGCGGCATAGGTCTTCAGCATCTGGCTGGCGGCGCGGGCCGGTTGATCATTTCGGTGACGTGTTGCGTATGCGGCATGAGCACCGGGTATCGGTCGTGCACCGACGCGGCACGCGTGCGTTGCAACGTCAGGGAATTCGCGAGCGAGCACTTCACCGTCTGGCGCTGTGGGGACTGTCAATCGTTGCATTGCCTGGAAACGATCGATTTCGCCGCGTACTATGCCAACGATCCGATCCGTCGCCAGAAGTATGACTTCTTCGCACGTCGGATATTCCGGCGGCGGCTCGCTTCGTGAACTCGGCCTTTCTCGTTCGCCTGTTTCGAAGCGGCGGCGGCGTCATGGATGCCGGATTCGACCCGGTTGGACCGCTGCACATGCTGCGCCATCCATCGCTCGTGCTCTGGGGAGTGTTCGGATCGTGGTTCCCGCGTGGCGACGACATGATTGTGATCGCGCGAGCACCGCAGCGCTGACGCACGCCTTTCGGCGGTTCTGTCGCGTCGATCGGCGCGCGACGAAGCACCGGCGCTCAGTACACGACTTCGACGTTCTCGGGCTCGAGCCACTCCCGCAACCGGTCGATCAGCGCCGAATCGGGCGCGACGCGCCAGCTTTCAGGCAGCTCGATGTCGCCGCCGAAGCGGCCGTTGCCGTAGCGAACGGTGACGCGCACGCCGTCGCCGCGAAACGGCTTCAACAGATCCTCGAGGCGGCCGGCGTCCGCGTTGCCGTTGATCGAGAGCGTGAGGCGCTTCGCCCAGCGCTTGCGCACTTCGCCCAGGTCGTAGACGTTCTCGGCGACGATGCGCAATCCCTGCGACTCGCCGTCGTCGCCCACGCGCTGCAGCACGCGTGCTTCGATGACGACGAGCTGGTCGTCGCGCAACAGGTTCCGGCGCGCATCGAACGTTTCGTTGAAAACCACGATCTCGGCGGCGCCGTTGCCATCGTCGAGCGTCACGAACGCCATCTTGCCGCGGCGTCCGGTCTGCACGCGCAGCGCAGTCACGATGCCCGCAATCAATTGCCGATCCGCTTTCGGCTGGATGCTCGCAAGCGTCGTCCTGACTATCGCCGAAAGCTCGCTCGCGTAGGCCCTGAACGGATGGCCGGACAGATAGAACCCGAGCGCAGTTTTCTCGTGCGCGAGCCGTTCGGCCTCGCTCCATTCGCGCGCAATGACGAGCGGCGCAGCTTCGTCGCGCGTGGGATCGCCGAACAGCGAAACCTGTCCCGCCGATGCTTCCGCGCGCTCGGCGGCTTCGATGGCGATGCCGACCGACGCGAACAACGTCGCGCGCCGCGCATCGATCGAATCGAATGCGCCGGCCTTGACCAGCGCCTCGACGACGCGCCGATTACACAGTCGCTTGTCGACACGCCGGCAAAAGTCGAACAGGTCGCGAAACGGACCCCCTGCCGTACGCGCCGCGACGATGCTTTCGATCGCCTGTTCACCGGTTCCCTTGATGCCGCCGAGCCCGTAGCGGATGCCGGAAGCGTCGACCGGCTCGAAGCGATAAGCGGACGCGTTGACGTCCGGCGGCAAGACCGTGAGGCCGAGCGACAACGCGTCGGCGTACAGCGCCCGCACCTTGTCCGTGTCGTCCATCACCAGCGAAAGATTCGCCGCCATGAACGCCGCCGGATGGTGCGCCTTGAAATACGCCGTCTGGTATGCAATGAGCGCGTACGCCGCGGCATGCGACTTGTTGAAGCCGTAGCCCGCAAACTTTTCCATCAGGTCGAACAGCTGCGTTGCCTTCGCTCGCGCAAGACTGTTCTTCTCGGCACCCGCGACGAAGATGTCGCGGTGCTTCGCCATCTCCTCCGGCTTCTTCTTGCCCATTGCGCGGCGCAACAGATCCGCGGCACCGAGCGTGTAGCCCCCGATCACCTGCGCGATCTGCATCACCTGCTCCTGGTAGACCATCACGCCGTAGGTCGGCGCCAGGATCGGGACGAGCCGCGGATCGAGGTACTCGACCTTTTGCCGGCCGAGCTTGCGATCGACGTAGTCGGGAATCAGGTCCATCGGGCCCGGCCGGTACAGTGCCACCAGCGCGATGATGTCGTCGAAACGATCCGGCTTCGCGCGCGTCAGCAGATCGCGCATGCCGCGCGATTCGAACTGGAACACGGCGCTCGTGTTGCCGGTCTTGAAGATGTCGTACGCGCGCTTGTCGTCGAGCGGCAGCGTGGCGAGCTCGAGCGTCGATGAGGGATCCAGCTTGCGCACGTAGCGCAGCGTCCAGTCGAGGATCGTCAGCGTCGTGAGTCCGAGAAAGTCGAACTTGACGAGTCCGACAGCCTCGACGTCGTCCTTGTCGAACTGCGACACCGGCGAGTCGGCGCCGGCCTGCAGGTACATCGGACAGAAGTCGGTGAGGCGACCCGGCGCGATCAGCACGCCGCCGGCGTGCATGCCGACGTTGCGCGTGAGCCCTTCGATCGACTCGGCGAGTGCGAGCAGCTCGCGGACTTCTTCTTCGTTGCGTTCGCGCTCCGCCAGCAACGGCTCCATCTCGCGCGCCTGCGCAAGCGTCACCAGGCGGCCCGGTTGGAACGGGATCAGCTTTGCGATGCCGTCGACGAAGCCGTACGGCAGATCGAGCACGCGGCCCACGTCGCGAACCGCGGCCTTCGCCGCCATCGTGCCGAACGTCGCGATCTGCGCGACGCTGTCCGCGCCGTACTTGCGCCTGACGTAGTCGATGACGCGCTCCCGCGTGTCCTGGCAGAAGTCGATGTCGAAGTCGGGCATCGAGACGCGTTCGGGATTCAAGAACCGCTCGAACAGCAACCCGTAGCGCAACGGATCGAGATCGGTGATGCCGAGCGCGTACGCGACGAGCGACCCCGCGCCGGATCCGCGGCCGGGACCGACCGGCACGCCGTTGCGCTTCGCCCAGTTGATGAAGTCCGCGACGATGAGAAAGTAGCCGGCGAAGCCCATTTCGCAGATCGTCGAGATCTCGAACGCGAGCCTCGTTTCATAGTCGGGTCGCCGACGGTCGCGCTCATCCGCATTGGCGAACAGCGACTCGAACCGCATGGCGAGCCCGGCGCGTGCTTCGTTCGCGAGGTGCTGGTCGATCGTGATGCCTTCCGGCGTCGGAAACTCGGGAAGATGATTGCGCCCCAGCGCGATCGTCAGGTTGCAGCGCTGCGCGATCGCGACGCTGTTCGCAAGCGCCTCGGGAAGATCGGCGAAGCGCGCGGCCATCTCGGCTTGTGTGGCGAAATGCTGGTCCGCGGTGAACCGGCGCGGACGTCGCGTGTCCGCGAGGATGTGGCCTTCGGCGATGCACACGCGCGCTTCGTGCGCGCGAAAGTCGCCGCGCCGCGCGAATTGCACCGGATGCGTCGCAACGACAGGCAGCGCCGTTTCCGCCGCGAGGTCGAGCGTCACATCGATCAGCGGTTCATCATCGCCGCGGCCGGCGCGCTGAATCTCGAGGTAGAAGCGGTCCGGAAACGCCGTCGCCCATTGCTGCGCGAGCCGCCGTGCGCCGATGTCGTTGCCTTGCAGAAGCGCCTGGCCGATGTCACCATCGCGTGCGCCGGACAACGCGATCAAGCCTTCGGTACCCTCGTCGAACCATTGCTTGCGCAACTCGGCGCGACCGCGATGCTGGTTCGTCCGGTAGGCGCGCGTGAGCCAGTCGCAAAGCGTGCCGAAACCCGCGCGGTTCGACGCAAGCAGCAGCGCGCGATGCGGTGCGTCGCGCTCGCTGTCGTGCGTGATCCACACGTCGCAACCCGCGATCGGCTTCACGCCGCGTTCGCGCGCCGCGCAATAGAACTTCACCAGACCGAAGAAGTTTGCGAGGTCGGTGAGCGCCAGCGCCGGCATGTCATCGGCGACCGCTGCATCGACCGCATCGTCGATCCTGAGCGTCCCGTCCGCGACCGAGAATTCGCTGTGAACGCGCAGATGGACGAACGTCGGCTCGAACGCTTTTTGCATCGACCTGTTAGTATTTGGAATCGAAAAACGAGCTTCGCGACACGCGAGCGAATTTTACTCCGTGGCGTTGCCGATCATGACCCTCTCGTACGCCCGGATGTCGCGTGTCGTCGCTTCGCTGGCGATTGCCGTCGCGATGATCAACGGCTGCGCGACGGTCCAGCAGCCGCCACCGCCGGCCGCGCCGCTGCCGCGAACCGCGGAGCCACCGCCACCGCCGGTCAATCTCACTGGCTTTCCGCTGCCGTACCGGCAAGGTTATGCGGACGGTTGCGCCAGCGCGACCGGCGGAGCGCGCAAGGATGCGGTTCGCTTTCCTGCCGATGGCAACTATCGGACCGGCTGGCAGGATGGGCTCGCGCAATGCAGCAAGAAGCGCTAGCGCAACGTTACATTCCGCGCGTGATGCCCCGCGCCGAGCGCGTCGATCTGCGCGGTCTTTCGACGCACGTGATGCACTGGGGCGACGAATCGGCACCGAAGCTTTTCATGCTGCACGGCTGGATGGACGTCGGCGCGTCGTTCCAGTTCGTCGTCGATGCGCTGCAGGCACGTTGGCATGTGATTGCGCCGGATCTGCGCGGGTTCGGCCGCAGCGACTGGCAACCGCAGGGCTATTGGTTCGCCGACTATGTGGCCGATCTCGACGCGTTGCTCGCGCGGTTTTCGCCTAACGAGCCGGCCAATCTCATCGGGCACAGCCTCGGCGCGCACGTCGTCATGCACTACGCAGGCGTGCGCCGCTCGCGCGTAGCGACGTTGGTCGCGCTGGATGGCTTCGGCATTCCCGCGGAAAGCGCCGATCGTGCGCCGTACAAGTTCACTCGTTGGCTGGACGCGCTCGAGCAACCGGTCGCGTTTTCGCCCTACGACAGCTTCGATGCCGTTGCACAGCGCCTGTTGAAGAACGACCCGCGGTTGACGCGTGACAAGGCGGCGTTTCTCGCGCGCCATTGGGCAGCGGAATCGACGGACGGCAAAGTTCGGCTGACGTCCGATCCGCGGCACAAGCTTCCGTTCCCGACCGTCTACCGGATCGAGGAGGTGTACGCGATCTGGCGACGGATCACAGCGAGGACGCTGTGGGTTGCGGCGCGCGACTCGCACATCCGCGCGTGGCTCGACCATCGCTCGCCGGAAGAAGTGCTCGACAAACCGCTCGCCGAGATACGCCTGCGCATGGCGCACATCCTCGATGCAACGCTGTTCGAGATTCCGGATGCTGGCCACATGCTGCATCACGATCAACCGGAAGCGGTCGCACACGCGATCGAGCGGTTCAACAAGAACCTACGAGTTGATCAAGTGCCGCGACGCTGACGCTACGCGGCGATTTCGCGTCTTGGTTCTTCATCGCGTCGTGTCGCTTGGAGCGATCGCGTGAGCGTCCTTTCGCGCCTCGACACAAGACGCGGCGCCTACGTCGCGGTGGTCGCGCTCACGCTGATCTGGGGCAGCAACTGGATCGTGATGAAGCTCGCGCTCGGCCACGCGCATCCGATCGTCTACAACGTCCAGCGGACGTGGCTCGCCGTGGTTGCGGTGTTCGCGCTGCTCGTCGTGCAGCGCGATCTCGCCTGGCCGACGCGCTGGTGGCCGCTCGTCGTCACAGGCTTCTTCCAGACGACGGTGAACTTCGGCTCGACGACGATGGCACTGGCGGAAGGCGGTGCGGGTCGCACGTCGGTGCTGGTCTTCACGATGCCGTTCTGGACGCTGCTACTGGCCTGGCCCGTGCTGCACGAACGCGTGCGCGGGACGTTGTGGATCGCCATTGCGCTTGCTTCTGCCGGACTTACGTTGGTGGTGAGCCCATGGAACTGGAGCGGTGACCTAACCCCGAAGTTGTGGGCGGTGCTGTCCGGATTCGGCTGGGCGGCCGGCAGCGTCGCGACGAAGTACTACCTCCGCAATGACGATTTTCCGTTGATGAACTTCCTCGCCTGGCAGATGCTGATCGGTGTCCTGCCGCTGACGCCGTTGCCGTGGTTTTTCGATCTGCCGCCGGTCGCGTGGGACGGCGTCTACATCGCACTTCTCGCGTGGACCGCGTTCGTGTCGATCGTGGTCGGCTTTGTCCTGTGGGCTTTCGTGCTGCGTCACCTGCCTGCAAGCACGGCTTCGCTCAACATGTTCGCGATCCCGGTCATCGCGCTCGTTTCGTCGATGCTCATCGTCGGCGAGCGTCTGACGGCAACCGAGTGGCTCGGCATCGCGTTGATTGCGGCCGGGCTTGTTGTGCTCGCCGTGCGCACGGCCGCCGGCACACGCGACGCATCCCAGCGCCAAGCTACAATCCCGCGCGGCTGTGATTGAGCATGAAGAACTGAATAGTCGCCGCGTAGCGCTGGCGTGGCGGCGCTTGACTACTCGTAGGTTGTTGTTTTCCCGGTGACACCCGACGACCTTGGCCGACTCAAGATCGACCGCAGCATCGCACCGACGCGTCGCGGGCGTCGACGATGGCTGTGGCCTGCACTCGGCCTGATCGTCGCCGCGGCTGGCGGCATCTGGTATGCGTTCGCGCCGCGTCCGACGGTCGTGCAAACCACGCCCGTGGTCACGAGCTATCCGTCGCAGCAATATGCGGTGCTCAACGCGACGGGCTACGTCGTCGCGCAACGCAAGGCCGCGATTGCATCGAAGGCCACGGGGCGACTGGAGTGGCTCGGCGTCGCCGAAGGCTCGCGAGTTTCAGCCGGGGAAGTGATCGCGCGGCTCGACAACCGGGACGTCGTCGCGCAGGCGGACAGCGCGCAGGCGAACGTCGTTGCGGCGCGGGCGGCGCTCGAGCAGGCGCAGGCCGAGGAACGCGACGCGGCCCAGCAGCTCGGGCGCAATCGCGATCTCGCAGCGAAGAACTTCGTCGCGCAGGCGGTCGTCGACACATCGAAGGCGCGTCACGACCGCGCGGTCGCGACGATCGCGAGCGCGAAAGCGACGATCGCCGCCGCGCAAGCGAACGCGCGAAATGCGCGCGTCGCCGTCGACTTCACGTTGATTCGTGCGCCGTTCGACGGCGTGATCCTGCAGAAGACGGCGAACGTCGGCGACATCATCACGCCGTTCTCGTCGGCGTCGGACAGCAAAGGCGCCGTCGTCACGATGGCCGACATGAGTACGCTCGAGGTCGAAGCGGACGTCTCGGAATCGAGCCTTGCGAAGGTCAACGTCGGCCAGCCAGCGGAGATCCTGCTCGATGCGCTGCCCGACATGCGCTTTCGCGGCCGGATCAGCCGGATCGTGCCGACCGTCGATCGTGCGAAGGCGACGGTGACGACGAAGATCCGTTTCGACGCGATCGACCCGCGCGTGCTGCCCGAGATGAGCGCGAAGGTGGCGCTCTTGACGCAGGAGATCACGCCCGAGCAACAGCAGCCGACGACCGCCGTGAACGCGGACGCCATCGTTGCGCGCGAAGGTCGCAGTGTCATTCTCGTCGTCCGCGGCGACCGTGTCGCCGCCGTCCCCGTGACCACCGGCGCCAAGCTCGGCGACGCCGTGGCGATCGCGGGCGACGTCAAGGCGGGCGAGCGCGCCGTGCTGAAGCCTCCTGCGGAGCTTTCCGCCGGCGATCTTGTCAGCGCGGCGCAGAAATAGCGTGCAACCGTCCGCGCAACGAGAGGGCCCCGACGTGGTGATGATGGCGGACGCGCCGATCGTTGCGATCCGCAAGCTGTCGAAGTACTACACGCGCGGCGATCAGCTGATTCCGGTGTTGATCGAGATCGATTTCGATGTCAACGCCGGCGATTACATCGCATTGATGGGACCGTCGGGGTCGGGCAAGTCGACACTCCTGAATCTGATCGCCGGCATCGACAAACCGTCTTCCGGCGAGATCCTCATCGGCGGCGTCGACATCACGCAGCTCGCCGATGCCGAGCTCGCGACGTGGCGCGCCGAGCACGTCGGGTTCATCTTCCAGTTCTACAACCTGATGCCGGTGCTCTCGGCGTTCGAGAATGTCGAGCTGCCGCTGATGCTGACGTCGCTGTCGCGGCGCGAGCGTCGCGAGCGCGTCGACTTGGCGCTTTCGCTCGTCGGCCTTTCCGACCGCGCCGATCACAAGCCGAACGAACTGTCCGGCGGGCAACAGCAACGTGTCGCGATCGCTCGTGCGCTGATCACCGATCCGACACTGATCGTTGCCGACGAGCCAACCGGCGATCTCGACCGCGTGACCGCCGAGGAGATCCTCGAGCTTCTCGCGCGCCTCAACCGCGAGCTGCAGAAGACGATCATCATGGTGACGCACGACCCGAAAGCCGCGGAAAAGGCGCGCCGCATCGTGCACCTCGAGAAGGGCCTGCTCGTCGATTGAGTCCGCGCGCCGCTTCGCTACGCTAGGGTCGGCGGTCCTTCGCCTTCGCGCGTTTCGACGACAGCAATCCCTCCGCACGTCGCCGCAGTTGCTCGATCTTGTCGAACGCTTCGGTCGTCGAAGGCAGCGCCGTGGCCTGGTGCTCGCGCGCGAACATCTCGTGGATGCGCCCCGAGAGCGACGCGCTGCCCCATTCATCGACGGACGAATCCGTCGTGCGATCGAGGACACGCTGTCGATCGATGCCATCGAGCACGGCGTCGGTGGCGCGGCTCAACGCAACCAGATCCTGATAGGCATTGATCGTGAAGCCGCGTCGATCCCCGCCGCGCCGGTCGTACAGCAATTGATCGAGAAGCTCGCGGCACGTGGGTGTGCCCCAGGCTTGCGTGATCGCTTCGATGATCCGCGGATAGGCTTCGAGACCGGCGTCGCCGCGACCTGGCGGAAATCCGTCCCATTCCGGCGCGCGCGCGTTGAAGCGCCGATGAAACTCGGACGCGAGCTCGTGAAACGTCCGTTCGCGTCCGTGCGTGCGGCACAGGTCGAGGAGCATGAGCCACACGGCCGGCATCGGCCGCGCTTCGTGTTCGAGGTGGCGTCGCAGCACGTCGATCGACAAGTCGACGTGCGCGAGCTCGAGGAACAACGTGGAGCGGTCGTCGGGCGACGCGCGATCCGAGCGAAGCTCCGCGGTCGAGACTTCCGTCGCATCGGCGCCATCGTCGACGATCACCGCCGGCTCGACGTGCGCCGATTGCATTGAAACCTCGGTCGCTTGAGGTTCGACCGCTGCCGCGGCTCGTTCGTCCGCGATCGCTTCGTTCGCCGGCGCATCGATCAGCGCTTCCGTTTCCGCGACGTAGGTTCCGAGCGGCTCCTCGGGAAGCGCGGTGTTCTGCGATCGGCGGACGTTGCGCGCGGTGATCGCAACGGCGGCGAGTCCGGCGCCTGCAAGCAACGTCCATCCGATGTGTACGGGCGAGAACGACGTCCAGTTGACCAACTCGGTGAAGTCGACGATCCCGGCATCGACGCGTCCGGCACGCAATGCAGTGACCGCGGCCGCGGCGGTGACCACGCGAACGATCGATGAACGCCAGGCCGTGTTGTGTCTCACAGCAGCGGAAGAGCGCGCGCGCAACAACGCCTTGTGTGCATGCACATGCGGTGATTGGCGCAAGAAACATGCCCCGCCGATGAACGGTGTATCCCCTCGGATAAACTGCTGATTCATCGTTCGGCATGGCGGCACCGTCGCCGGGAGCCGCCGTCGCGTGTTCGTTTCGCTCCTCGTCCTTCGCAACGCCTTTCGTCACAAGCTGCGCACGGCGCTCACGCTCGCGGGCATCGTCGTGGCGATCGTCGCGTTCGGCTTGTTGCGCACAGTTGTCGACGCTTGGTACGCAGGCGCGAACGCGAGTTCGTCGGCCCGCCTCGTCACGCGCAATGCGGTGTCGCTCGTGTTCTCGATGCCGCTGACCTACGCGCAGAAGATTCGCCAGGTCGACGGCGTCGCCTCGGTGTCGTGGGCGAACTGGTTCGGTGGCGTTTACGTGAGCGAGCGCAACTTCTTTCCGCAGTTCGCAATCGAGCCGACGAGCTATCTCGGCATGTACCCCGAGTTCGAGTTGTCTCCCGAAGAGCGCAAGGCGTTCCTTTCGGATCGCACGAGCGCGATAGCCGGCGCGAAGCTCGCGCAGCAGTACGGATGGAAGGTGGGCGACTCGGTCGCGCTGCGCGGCACGATCTTTCCCGGCACGTGGACGTTCACGCTGCGCGGCATCTATGAAGGCGCCGAAAGCTCGACCGATACGTCGGCGATGTTCTTCCACTGGACGTACCTGAACGAGACGATCAAGCGAACGTTTCCGCGCCGCGCGGACCAGACCGGCGTGTTCATCGTGCAGCTTACCGATCCCGATCGTGCAGCGGAGGTGTCGGCGGCGATCGACGCGATGTTCGCGAACTCGCTCGCGGAGACGCGCACCGAGACCGAGAAGGCGTTCCAGCTCGGCTTCATCTCGATGACCGAAGCGATCCTGCTAGCGATCGAGGCGGTGTCGTTCGTCGTCATCGCGATCATCATGGCGGTCATGGCGAACACGATGACGATGACCGCGCGCGAGCGCTACGCCGAGTATGCGACGCTGAAGGCGCTCGGCTTTTCGCGAAGTTTCGTCGGCGTGCTGATCTTCGGCGAGTCGATCGGCATCGCGCTCGCTGGCGGGATCATCGGGATCGCGCTGACATTTCCGGTGGCGAAGGGATTCTCGGGCGCGGTTGGCTCGCTGTTTCCCGTGTTCCTCGTCTCGAGCACGACGATGATGCTGCAGCTCGCCGCTGCGCTCAGCGTCGGCACCGTCGCCGCTCTGTTCCCCGCATGGCGTGCCGGTCACGTGCCGATCGTCGACGGCTTGCGGGCGATCGGCTGATGAAGATTCCGATTTCCTACGTCGTGCGCAATCTCGCGGCGCGTCGGTTGACGACGGCGCTCACGGCGGGCGGCATGGCGCTGGTCGTTTATGTCTTCGCGACCGTGCTGATGCTCGCCGCCGGGCTGCGCGAGACGCTGGTCCAGACCGGCCAGCCCGACAATGTCGTCGTCATTCGCCGCTCGTCGCAAAGCGAAGTGCAAAGCGGCATCGATCGGCTGCAGGCTGGCATCGTCGAAACGATGCCGGAGGTGATGATCGGCGGCGATGGCCGTTCGCTTGTCTCGAAAGAGCCGGTGGTGCTGATCAATCTGCCGAAGCGGGCGAGCGGCAAGCCATCGAACGTGACGATTCGCGGCATCACGCCGGAAGGCATTGTGCTGCGACCGCAGGCCGTGCTCGTCGAAGGGCGCATGTTTCGACCAGGCACGTTGGAAGTCATCACGGCACGCTCGATCGCCAACGGCTTCCGCGGCGCCGGTCTTGGCGAAACCGTGCGCTTCGCGTCGCGCGACTGGCTGGTTGTCGGCACGTTCGACGCAGGACGCACCGGCTTCAGCTCGGAGATCTGGGGCGACGCCGAGCAGATGCTACAGGCGTTCCGACGCATCGGGTACTCGTCGATGCTCGTCAAGCTCGCCGACGGCGAGCGCTTCGACGCGTTCAAGCGTGCCGTCGAGAGCGACCCGCGTCTCACGCTCGAGGCGAAGCGCGAGCCGCGCTTCTACGCCGACCAGTCGGAAACGCTTGCGCGGTTCATCAGCATCCTCGGCGTCGCGATCTCGGTCATCTTCTCGATCGGCGCGATCATCGGCGCAATGATCACCATGTACGCGAGCGTTGCCTCACGCACTGCGGAGATCGGCACGCTGCGCGCGCTCGGATTCACGCGAGCCGCGATCCTGGCCGCGTTCCTGGTCGAAGCGCTGGCCCTCGGGTTACTCGGTGGCGTGCTCGGCCTCGGGGCCGCGTCGCTGATGCAGACGGCGACGATCTCCACCGTCAACTTCCAGACGTTCGCCGAGATCGCGTTCTCGTTCACGCTGACGCCTACGATCGTCGCGATCTCGATCGCGTTCGCATTGTCCATGGGATTGATCGGCGGCGTTCTGCCCGCCGCTCGCGCGGCGCGGCTGCGTATCGTCGACGCGCTGCGCGCGGCATGAACGCCGCGTTCGGTGTCGGCCCTGTCGCGTTGTTCGTCATCGCGACGGCGATCTGGGGCTCGACGTGGCTCGCGATCAAGTTCCAGCTCGGCGAGGTCGCGCCGGAAGTCTCGGTCGCCTATCGCTTCGCGCTCGCGTCCGTGATCCTTGCGGCCTCGTGCCTGGCGCTCAAGCGGTCGCTCAGCTTTTCCGCGCGCACGCATCTGTTCCTCGCGGGGCAGGGTGCGACGATGTTCGGCATCAACTACGTCCTGATCTACGTCGCCGAGCGTTACGTGGCGTCAGGCCTTGTTGCCGTCGTGTTCTCGACGATGGTGTTCATGACGCCTGTCGGAACGCGACTCGCTTTCGGCACGCCGATGGCTCCACGCGTGATTGCGGGAGCGAGCCTGGGTGTCCTCGGTGTCGCGTTGCTGTTCCTGCCGGAGCTTGCCGCCGTCGGTGACGGCGGGGACGCCGCACTCGGCATTGCGTTCGCGTTCATTGCAACGCTGATCGCCTCGATCGGCAACCTGGTGACGCTGCGACTTCAGCGAATCGGCGTTCCGGTGTTCAGCGGAACGGCGTGGGGCATGGCGTACGGTGCAGCGACCGCCGCAATCGCGGCCGCGGTCGCCGGCGCTGTGTGGACGTTCGACGCTCGATGGCCTTATGTCGCGTCGCTTGCGTATCTTGCCGTGCTCGGCAGCGTCGTCGCTTTCGTCGCGTACTTCGTGTTGATCAGGCAGGTAGGTCCCGGGCCGGCGAGCTTTCTCGCCGTCTCGACGCCGGTCGTCGCGATGTTCTTGTCCACGTTCGCCGAAGGCTACCGATGGACGCCGATCGCCGCGGTCGGCGTCGTGCTTGCCGTCGCCGGAAACGTGCTCGCGCTAAGGAGCAAGAACGGGAATCACTGAAGCGCGATCCGCGCCTCGGTGATCAACTTGCGCCAGCTCGTCAGGTCGCGCTCGATGATGATGCCCAGCCGCTCCGGCGGTCCGCTGACGAGCTCCGCGCCCTCGCGCTCGAGCCGCGCGCGCACGTCGGGTTGCGCCAGCACTTTCTGAATCTCGCTGTTCAGCTTGCGCACGATCTCGGCCGGCGTGCCGGCCGGTGCGACGACGCCCCAGTAATTGATGACGTTCGCATCGGTCACGCCTTCTTCCTGCCAGCTCGGCGCGTCGGGGATCTGTGGAATGCGCCGGTCGCCGGTCACGGCGAGGACGCGCACGCGCTTGTCGGCAAGCTGCGGCAGCGTTGCGGGAATCGACGCCGTCATCGCCTGCAGCTGCCCGCCGAGAAGATCCTTCGTGGCATCGGCGATGCCGCGATACGGAACATGGACGATTTCGGTGCCGGTTCTTGCCATGAAGAGCTCCAGCGCCAGGTGATTGACGCTGCCCGGTCCGGCGGAGCCGTAGTTGATCCTGCCGGGGTTCTGCCGCGCCCAGGCAATGAACTCGCGCATCGTGCTGGCCGGCACTGTCGGGTTGACGACGAAGGCGAGCGGGCCCGAGGCGATCGACGCGACCGGGACGAAATTCCGGATCGGGTCGTAACCCGGGGCTTTCGTCGATGCGGCAACGGTGGTGAACGGCGACGCGACGAAAAGCAGCGTATAGCCGTCCGGGTCGGCTTTCGACGCTTCGGCGGCGCCGATTGCGCCGCCGGCCCCGGTGCGGTTGTCGATAACGATCGTCGCGTTCATCGATTCGCCGAGCTTCGTCGCAACGAAACGCGCCACTGTGTCGGTTCCCGCGCCCGGCGGAAACGGCACGATGAGGCGGATCGGCTTCGACGGATACGACATCGTCGTCTGCGCAGAAGCGACCGTCGCCAATGCCGCCAGCGCGATGCCGCGGATGAGCCATGCCAGGATTCTTTGCACGGGGACCTCCGATTTTCTTGACGTCTTAGGATAAGCGACGCCGGCGGCGTCCGCGCGTCAGTTCAATCCTGATTCGCCGCGCATTGCCGAAACTCAAGCTCTTCCGAGGTTGAAGAACTCGCGACCGCTGCGCATGCCGGCGATGCGCTCGAGCAGCAGATCGACGTGCGCCCGGTCGTCGGCGAAATTCAACCGCTCGCTGTTCACGATCAACAGCGGCGCGGCATCATACTGATAGAAATAGCGCGCGTAGGCATCGGCCAGCCGGGCGAGATAGCTGGCCGGCATCTGCCGCTCGAACTCGACGCCGCGCCGGTGTACGCGCTCGACCAGCGTGTCGACCGGCGCTTGGAGGTAGACGACGAGGTCCGGAACAGGCACTTGCGGCCTGAAGTGCTGGAAGATCTTGTCGTACAGCGCGAATTCGTCGTCCGTGAGCGTTATCCGCGCGAACAGCGGATCCTTGTCGAATAGAAAGTCGGCGACCGTCGGCCGCGCGAAGAAGTCGAGCTGCGCCAGACTACGCAGCTGGTCGACGCGCTGGAACAGGAAGTTGAGCTGCGCCGGCAGGGCGTAGCGCGCCATGTCGTCGTAGAAGCGGGCGAGGAACGGATTTTCCTCGGGAAGCTCGAGCAGCATGTCCGCGTGCAGATGATGCGCGAGTTGCCGCGCGAGCGTCGTCTTCCCCGCGCCGATCGGCCCTTCGACGACGATGTAGCGACACTTCACGATTTCCATTACCGACGCACCGGACGCGATTCGCGAATACGCACGGCGCGCTGCGATGCGACGTCGCGCAACAGCTTTCGCGCGAGGCCATGTCCGGGCACGGATACATGCGGCGCCACATCGACCAACGGACGCAACACGAACGCACGCTGCTGCATTCGCGGATGCGGAAGCGCCACGCGCCCGCCCGACGAGCGCCGGCGACCGGCGAGCAACAGGTCGAGGTCGATCGTGCGCGGCGCGTTGCGTTCGTTCGTGACGCGCACGCGCCGCTGCCTGCGCTCGATTGCATGCATCCGATCGAGGAGCGCCAGAGGCTCGAGCTTCGATTCGATCACGGCGACGGCGTTGACGTAGTCGGGTTGCGCGCGCGTACCGCCTTGCGGAGCCGTGAGGTAGAAGGGCGAAAGACCGACGACACGCGTCCGGGGCAACCGCGACAGTGCTCGCACGGCACGCGCGAGTTGCCAGTGCGGCCGATCGAGGTTGCTGCCGAGCCCGACCACGATGCGCATCGCTTCACGCCTGCGGATCGTCGCGTTCTGTCGTCGGTGATTCGGTGGCGGCGCCCGACGTTTCGGCCGACAGCTCGCCGTCACGCCGTTTGCGTCCGCGCGGGCGCGATCGCCGACGCTTCTTCGGCGCTTCGTCGGGTTTGAGCATCGCCTCGCGCTCGGCCACGTCGGCCGCCTCGAACCGCGTCCACCATTGCGCGATGTCCGCCGCGACTTCGCCGGCCTGCGCGCGCAGCATCAGGAAATCGTAAGCGGCACGAAAGCGCGGATGCTCGAGCAGCCGGACCGGTCGCTGTCCTGCACGTTGCTCGAAGCGCGGTTGCAGGATCCAGATCTCCTTGATCGCCGCCTCGAAACGCCGCGGAATCGCGAGCTCCTTCGCCTGGCTCGCAAGGACGTCGTCCATTGCATCGAACAATGCGGGCAGCGGCCGAGCGCCGCGTTCCTTGGCGCTGGTCCAGCGCGCGAGCACTTCGTGCCAGAGCAGCGTCGCGAACAGGAACGCAGGCGATACGCCCTTGTCCTCGCGCACGCGGGCGTCGGTGTTCGTCAGGGCCGCTTCGATGAAACGCTGTCCGCCGGGTTGCTCGAGGATCACGTCGATCATCGGCAGAAGGCCATGGTGCAGCCCGTACTCGCGCAAGCTGCGCAGCGCTTCCGTCGCATGTCCCGACATCAAGAGCTTCTGCATTTCGTCGAACAGACGCGCGGCCGGAACGTTGCCGATCAGCTCCGCAAGCCGGGCAATCGGCGCAGCGGTTTTCGGTTCGATGGCGAGCTCGAGCTTCGCTGCAAGCCGGATCGCGCGAAGCATTCGCACCGGATCCTCGCGGAACCGCGTCACCGGAGGCCCGATCAGCTTGAGCCGCCTGGCCCGCACGTCGTTGACACCGCCGACGTAGTCCCAGATCGCCTCCGTCGACGGATCGAAGTACAGCGCATTGATCGTGAAATCGCGGCGGGCCGCATCCTCGGCCTGGGAGCCGTAGACGTTGTCGGAGATCAACCGGCCGTGCTCGTCGGTGGCATCGGTGCCGCTTTGCGAGCCGCGAAACGTCGACACTTCGATGACTTCGTTGCCGACGTGGACGTGCACAAGGCGGAAACGGCGGCCGATGATGTATGCGCGGCGAAACAGCGGCTTGACCGCCTCCGGATGCGCATCGGTCGCGATGTCGAAGTCCTTCGGCTCGATGCCGAGCATCAGGTCGCGCACCGCGCCCCCGACAACAAACGCCTTGAAGCCCGCTTCCTGCAGCTTGCGCGTCACCATGCGCGCTCCCGCGCTCGTTTGCGCGGCACGCACCGGATGCTTGTCGCTCGAATAGACGCGCGGCTCGTTGCCCCGCAATCCCGGAAGGAAGCGGGCGAGCAAGTTGCGAATCATCGGGGGCGGTTCTGCAGGGCGGCGGATAGTAGCATGGAGGGAAGCACCAATCGTCATAATGTCGACCCGTCGTCGAGAGATTCCCAATGTCCAGCACCCGACACATCAAAGTCCCGTCCGGCGGCAGCAAGATCACGGTCAATTCCGACTTCACGCTGAACGTTTCCGATCAGCCGATCATCCCGTACATCGAGGGTGACGGCACCGGCGTCGACATCACGCCGGTGATGATCGACGTCGTCAACGCGGCGGTCGCGAAGGCTTATGGCGGCAAGCGCAAGATTCACTGGATGGAGATTTACGCGGGCGAGAAGTCGACGCGGCTTTATGGTCCCGATGTCTGGCTGCCGGAAGAAACGATGGCGGCGCTGCGCGAGTACGTCGTGTCGATCAAGGGTCCGTTGACGACGCCGGTCGGCGGCGGCATTCGCTCGCTCAACGTCGCGCTGCGTCAGGAGCTCGACCTGTACGTCTGCCTGCGGCCGGTGCGCTACTTCGCCGGCGTGCCCTCGCCGGTACGCGAGCCGGAGAAGGTCGATATGGTGATCTTTCGCGAGAACAGCGAAGACATCTACGCGGGCATCGAATGGCCGGCGGAAAGCGACGGCGCGCGGAAGCTGATCGATTTCCTGACGCGCGAGATGGGCGTGCGCAAAGTGCGCTTTCCGGCAACGTCGGGTATCGGCGTCAAGCCCGTGTCGCGCGAAGGCACCGAGCGACTCGTGCGCAAGGCGTTCGACTACGCGATCGCAAACGACCGCAAGTCGGTGACGCTCGTGCACAAAGGCAACATCATGAAGTTTACCGAGGGGGCTTTCCGCGACTGGGGCTATGCGCTCGCCGAACGCGAGTTCGGCGCCAAGCCTTTGGACGGCGGTCCGTGGATGACGCTGAAGAGCCCGAAGAGCGGCCGCGATATTGTCGTCAAGGACGCGATCGCCGACGCCTTCCTGCAACAGATCCTGCTGCGGCCCGCCGAGTACGACGTCATCGCAACTCTCAACCTGAACGGCGACTACATCAGCGACGCGCTCGCAGCGCAGGTCGGCGGCATCGGCATCGCACCCGGGGCCAACATGTCCGACTCGGTCGCGATGTTCGAAGCGACGCACGGCACGGCACCGAAGTACGCCGGCAAGGACTATGTCAATCCGGGTTCGGAGATCCTGTCGGCGGAGATGATGCTGATCCACATGGGCTGGCGCGAGCCGGCGAAGCTCATCGTCGATTCGTTGCAGAAGGCGATCGGCGACAAGGTCGTCACCTACGACTTCGCACGCCTGATGTCCGGCGCGAAACAGGTCTCGTGCTCGGGATTCGGCAAGGCGATGATCGAGCGAATGTGAGTTTCATCGTCGATCGGACGTTCCCCGGATCAGCAACGTACGAAGGGAACATCGCGACAGCGCATCGCGGCGCCGGCTGATAAGACGCGTTCTGCAGCAGGCCGGCGCCCGCACGATTGCGTCAAGAAAAAAGCCCGCTCGCGCGGGCTTTCGATAGCAAGGCGCCGACTTTCGGCGGCGCGCTCCCTCAACGTTCAGGCGGACTGAATGTTGCTCGCCTGCTTTCCTTTCGGCCCCTGGGTCACCTCGAAACTGACCTTCTGTCCTTCCTTCAGGCTCTTGAACCCCTGCATCTGGATCGCCGAGAAGTGCGCGAACAGGTCCTCGCCCCCGTCGTCCGGCGTGATGAACCCGTACCCCTTCGCGTCGTTGAACCACTTGACGGTTCCGGTTGCCATACAGCTTGTTCCTTACAGAGATAAAGAGGCGTTCGCGAGGATCAAGCTAAGGCGGCAAGCATGGCGGCAGTCGCGCGGCGGCAGGCGCGACAAGCGAAACGCGGCAAACCGAGTTCGATAGCTCCCCTCTGCCAAACGGCCCCGTTGTACGCGCAATTTCCGCCCCGAGTCAAGCCCGCGCCGGAGGAAGGGTATTTGCCCTTGATAAAACTGTTGCAATCATCAAACATACCCCCTATCTACGTGTCGTTTCCGGTGTTTTCCCCGTATGGCGGTGCACGAGCAGCGCGGCGAGGTCCTCGAGGCCGATAAAACCAAGCAAAAACCGCCTCCTTTATACAAAGTGCTGCTGTTGAACGACGACTACACTCCGATGGACTTTGTCGTCGTCGTATTGCAGACTGTGTTCGCGATGACGCGAGAGAAGGCAACGCGCGTGATGCTGCAGGTCCATCGCGAGGGCATGGGCGTCTGCGGAACCTTCACGCGGGAAGTGGCGGCGTCGAAAGTGGACCAGGTGCTGGGCATTGCGCGCAAGCACCAGCATCCATTGCAGTGCACGATGGAGGAGACTTGAGCGTTAGGGGATCGACGGCGGGGTCGCCGCGACCTAAGCGACACGGGTGAGAAAGATGATTGCGCAGGAACTGGAAGTCTCCCTCCACATGGCGTTCGTCGAGGCTCGGCAAAAGCAGCACGAGTTCATCACCGTCGAGCACCTGTTGCTGGCGATGCTCGACAACCCTTCGGCCGCCGAGGTCTTGAAGGCCTGCGGCGTCGACCTCGAGGAGCTACGCGGTGTCCTTACCGATTTCATCAACGAGCACACGCCGCGGCTTCCGCAGCATTCCGACGCCGACACGCAGCCGACGCAGGGCTTTCAGCGCGTGATCCAGCGCGCGATCCTTCACGTTCAGTCGTCCGGCAAGAAGGAAGTCACCGGCGCGAACGTGCTGGTCGCCATCTTCGGCGAGAAAGAATCGCACGCCGTCTATTTCCTGAATCAGCGTGGCGTCACGCGGCTCGACGTCGTCAACTACATCGCGCACGGCATCACCAAGACCCCGCAGGCGAAGCAGGAGAAGGGTGATAGCGGCAAGGAAGAAGGCGAAGGCGGCAGCGAGTCGCAAGGCGCGCTCGACGCGTACACGGTCAACCTGAACCACATGGCGAAGAACGGCAAGATCGATCCGCTGATCGGCCGCGAGCACGAACTCGAGCGCGTCGTTCAGGTGCTCTGCCGCCGTCGCAAGAACAACCCGCTGCTGGTGGGCGAGGCTGGTGTGGGCAAGACGGCGATCGCCGAAGGGCTCGCACGTCGCATCAACGAGGGCGACGTCCCGGAGCTCTTGAAGGAGTTTCAGGTTTTCTCGCTCGACATGGGCGCGCTGCTCGCCGGCACCAAGTATCGCGGCGATTTCGAGCAGCGATTGAAGGCGGTGCTGAAGCAACTGAGCGAGAACCCGCGCTCGATCCTGTTCATCGACGAGATCCATACGATCATCGGCGCCGGGGCGGCCTCCGGCGGCACGCTCGACGCGTCCAATCTGTTGAAGCCCGCGCTTTCGACCGGCGCGCTGAAATGCATCGGTGCGACGACTTACGCCGAGTTTCGCCAGATCTTCGAGAAGGATCATGCGCTGTCGCGGCGCTTCCAGAAGGTCGATGTGCCCGAGCCTTCGGTCGTCGAGACGATCGAGATCCTCAAGGGACTGAAGTCGCGTTTCGAACAGCACCATGGCGTCAAGTACGCGCCGGCGGCGCTGACCAGCGCGGCGGAACTCTCCGCGCGCTTCATCAACGATCGCCATCTGCCGGACAAGGCGATCGATGTCATCGACGAAGCGGGCGCCGCGCAGAAGATTCTGCCCAAGTCGAAGCAGAAGAAGATCATCGGCAAGCTCGAGGTCGAGGAGATCGTCGCAAAGATCGCGCGCATACCGGCGAAAAACGTATCGTCCGACGATCGCAATGCGCTGAAGACGCTCGACCGCGATCTGAAGAACGTCGTGTTCGGCCAGGCCAAGGCGATCGACGCGCTCGTGTCGGCGATTCGCATGGCCCGTTCGGGCCTCGGCAATCCGCAGAAGCCGATCGGCAACTTCCTGTTCAGCGGACCGACGGGCGTTGGCAAGACCGAGGTCGCGCGGCAGCTCGCGTACTGCCTCGGCGTGGAGCTGATCCGCTTCGACATGTCCGAGTACATGGAGCGGCACGCGGTCTCACGTTTGATCGGGGCGCCGCCGGGCTACGTCGGTTTCGACCAGGGCGGTCAGCTGACCGAATCGATCACCAAGCATCCGTACAGCGTGCTCCTGCTCGACGAAATCGAGAAGGCGCATCCGGACATCTTCAACATTCTGCTGCAGGTGATGGACCACGGAACGTTGACCGACAACAACGGGCGCAAGGCCGACTTTCGCAACGTCACGATCATCATGACGACGAACGCGGGCGCGGCCGACCTCGCGAAGGGCACGATCGGTTTCTCGACCGAGAAGCAGCCGGGTGACGAGATGGCCGAGATCAAGCGACTCTTCACGCCGGAGTTTCGCAACCGGCTCGACGCCACCGTCAGCTTCGCATCACTCGATCACGAGGTTATCCTGAAGGTCGTTGACAAGTTCCTGCTCGAGCTCGAAGCGCAGCTGCAGGAGAAGAAGGTCGAGCCCACGTTCACCGCCATACTGAAGTCGCTGCTGGCAAAGAAGGGCTTCGATCCGCAGATGGGCGCGCGGCCGATGGCCCGTCTGATCCAGGACATGATCCGCAAGGCGCTGGCCGAGGAACTGCTGTTTGGTCGCCTGGTGAATGGCGGAAAGGTGACGATCGACCTCGACGACGACAACACCGTCAAGCTGGTGTTCCATGAGGAAGCGCCCGCCGCGCCGGAAGCGCCGGCCGAGGCAGAGCCTGCGTAAAGTCTGTCGTCTTTCTTGTTGAAGACGGCGCCTGCGGGCGTCGTCTTTTTTTACTCGTCGCCGCGCAACGACATGCCGGGTGTCTGCTACGGTTTGTCGGATTACGCACGAGCGCAACTTTTCCTACGGTCGAAACGTAGAAACTGTCGTCTTTTCCGGCCCGATCCGCGTTGTAGCATCGCGCTGCATCGATTGGGCGAAGTCGCGTCGAGCCACACGGGAGATCGAGACTTGAAGCCGTTTCTGTGGATTGCACCGGTGTTGGTGATGTCGACGTCCGCGCTCGGCGCGACGTTCACCGTTACCAACCTGAATGACAGTGGCGCAGGCAGTCTGCGTAGCGCCGTCGCCCAAGCGAACGCCGCTGCGGGTGCGGACACGATCAACTTCACGGTCAGCGGTACGATCGTACTGACGACCGGGGCGCTTGCAATCAGCGGACCGTTGACGATCTCGGGGCCGGGAACGGCGAGTCTCACGATCGACGGCAACGCGAATGACCGCATCTTCTTCATCACCGACGATCCTGGTTGTCCGGCGACGACGCCGAGCTACGCGGTGACGCTTTCCGGGTTGACGCTTGCGAACGGCAGAGAGACGAGCGGCAACACCGGCGGGGCGATCTGGACCAACAAGAGCCTCGTGCTCGATGGCGTTACGATCCGGAACAGCACCGCGCGAAGCGGCGGCGGCGTGTCGTTCCAGATGCGCGACGCCGGCCAGGCGCTGCTGATCCGCAATGCGCTGTTCATCGACAACCGCGCGCGGCCGCTGGTCCCGGTGACCGCCGACGTCGCCGGCGGAGCGATCTTCGTTGGCGAGCAGTGTGGCGGCGCCGCGACGGTCAATGCGTCGGTCGCGATCGGCAATAGCCTGTTCACCGGCAATCGCGTGCAGCCCACGACGACGTCCGGATTCGGTGGTGCGATCGCGACGACGTCGGCGCCCGATGTGCGACTGGTCGAAGCGCGCTTCGTCGCGAATCATGTCGATGTGCCGGTGCCGGCGATCAGCGGAAACAGCTATCGCGGCGGCGCACTCGATCTGACCGCGCTGGCCGTGATGATCGAGCGATCGGAGATCACCGACAATGCCGCGCAAGTCGGCGGCGGCATTTCCGTGCAGAACGATAGTCCGACGCGCCAGGCGTCGTTCCAGCGCACGCCGGTCACGATCATCAACTCGACGATCTCGCGCAACCTCGCCGACTCGACGGCGGGAGGACTGCACGCGTATGGCAACGTTGCGGCAAACCTGTACAACTCGACGATTGCGGTGAACGCCGCGGCGGCCGGCCAAGCCGGCGGCGTGCTCGTCGCATCTGGACCGACGACGCCGGCATCCGGCAGCAACACGGCCGTGCCGACGCTGACGCTTGCGTCCACGGTCCTCGCGGACAGCGCGGGCTCGACGTTCGATCTCGCGACGTCAACGAACCTCTCGTCGTTCACGGCAACGAGCAACAACGCGCTCGTCGAGTCGATCTGCGCGACGTGCAACATCACGCTGTCGGGCAGCGGGAACCTGGTCGGGGTCGACCCCGCGCTGCAATCGTTGGCCTTCAACAGCGGTCTTTCACGCACGCATGCGCTGCCGCCGGCAAGCGCCGCAGTCGACACGGGAAGCAATCCGCTGTTGGTGGAAACCGATCAGCGGGGCGCAGGGTTTTCGCGCACTCTCGGCGCGCAGACGGACATCGGCGCGTTCGAGTATTCGAATACCTGCTCCGCCTTCCTCGATGTCGACCCGTCCGACGTGTTCTGCGCGAACATCGCGTGGCTGCGCAATCGCCGCGTGACGATCGGTTGCGCGACCAACCTCTACTGCCCGAACGATCCGGTGCTGCGCAACCAGATGGCCGCGTTCATGAACCGGCTGGGGACGGCGCTGACGCCGCTGCCGGTGACACGCGAGCAAGCCCCCGGCGCACTGACCGTCGGCACCGGCGCAGTCGTGTGCGAAACCGCCGATACGATCGTCAACAACTATCCGCGACGGGCGACGCTCACCGGTGTATTCATGGGCCAGGCAGCGTCACCAACCGAGTTCGGTGCCGAAGTTGTCGCGAGCTTCGACGGTGGCGTGTCCTGGACGCCGATCACGACCGTACAGCTGCGGCGGACCGCCGGCACGCAGTGGGCCAACCTGCGCGTGCAGGGAAGCGTCGACGTCGGCGTCGGCGATCGCGTTCGCTTCGGCTTGCAGATGACACGAGGAGGCGCGGGAGGCACTGCGAATCTGACCGACAGTCGCTGCAACGTTCGCGCTCTTATAGAAAACCGCAACTCGCCTTCAGCACCTTTCTGATCGTTTTTACGGAGTCCTTCATGCGTGCCCGCCAGCAGTTTCTTGCCGCCCTCGCGCTCTCGATCGTGTCGACCGTCGCCACGGCCGCCCCACCGTGCGCAGGCTTCGACGACGTCGACTCGAACGACATCTTCTGCGCCAACATCGAATGGATCCGCAACCGCGGCGTGACGATCGGCTGCAACATTCCCGGTACGCTGTACTGCCCGACGCAGCCCGTGCTGCGCAACCAGATGGCTGCATTCATGAACCGCCTCGGGACGGCGTTGACGCCGGTGCAGGTCGGCGTCGATGTCGTCTCCGGCGCGGTGAACCTGAGCGGTGCGCCGACGATCTGCCAGACGGCGAACTATGCGGTCACCGGATTTCCGCGTCGCGCGTATCTCGATCTCGCCTTCGCCGGTCTCGCGCCGACCAACGTCGACGTCGCGGCCGACCTGGTTTATACGACCGACAATGGCGCGAACTGGACGCAGCTCACGACGGTCGCCAACCGCGGAGCGATCGCCGCGAATCAGTGGGGCTCGATCGCCAACCTGGCCAACGTCGACCTCGCCGTCGGCCAAACGGTGCGCTTCGGTGTTCGCATGTCGCGCGTGGCCGGCAGCGGAGATTTGTCCGACAGCCGCTGCAATCTGCGTGCGTCGATTATCAGTCGCGACGGCACCGCCTCGCCTTTCTAGGTACCGCGCAGCTCGGTAGCCCGGTTACCGAGCTGCTCACGCCGGCGTGACTCTGTCACGCCAACGCATCCGCCCAGATGTTCCGCGCCCATCCCTGCGCGTACTCGCCCTCGAGCGGCGTCCACGTCGGCGACAAACCGCCGGCACCCTGCACGGCGAGGAACGTCTTCTTGTCCCGATCGTAGGTGTGCACCGAGGCGACGTGCACGACGTCGCGGTCGGTGATGAAGCTGTAGCAGGTGTTGGTGATCAGCGGTGAAGCGTTCACCGGCTGTCCGGTGAGCGTCGCGACGATCGCCGATGCGCACACCTTTGCGTGCGCGTTCGCCATGTGCCCGGACTTGGGCATCGCGGGCGCGATCTGGATCGAATCGCCGATGACGTGAATGCTTTTCACCTTGATCGACTCGAACGTCAGGAAGTCAACCTCGCACCAGCGATTGTTCGCCGTGATGACGCCGGCCTGCCGGGCGATATTGCCGGCACGATGCGGCGGGACCGCGTTGAGAACGTCGGCTTTCACGTCCTGCGCCGTCTCGAACTTGGCGGTTTTCGTGCGCCAGTCGACGTCGGTCATCACGTGATTCGGCCGGTACTCGACGATTCCCTTGTACTCTTCCGACCAGGCGCGCTTGAACAGCCCGGCCTTCGACGTGACGTCGGGGTTGCCGTCGAGAACGAGCACCTTCGACTTGGGCTTCGCCTTGCGGAAATACCACGCCACCTGGCACGCGCGCTCGTACGGCCCGGGCGGGCAGCGATACGGCGCCACGGGAATCGTCAGCGCATAGACGCCGCCGTCCGGCATCGCCTCGAGCTGCCGACGTAGTGCAACCGTCTGCGGCCCCGCTTTCCACGCATGCAGGATCGCTTCCTGCGCCTGGGCGTTGTCGAGCCCGGGAACGTTCTCGTACATGAAATCGATGCCGGGCGACAAGACGAGGCGGTCGTACGGCAGCTCAGCGCCGCTCGCGAGACGCACGATGCGCCTCTCGGGATCGACTGTTGTCGCCGTATCGCGCAGCACGCGAACGCCGTGGCGTCGAAGGCCGTCGTACGCGACCGTCACGTCATCGATCGTGCGGCTGCCGCCGAGCACGAGATTGCTCATCGGACACGAGACGAACGCCGGGTTCGGCTCGACGAGCGTCACGTCGACGCGCCCGTTGCTCCACAGCCGCGTGTACTTCGCCGTCGTTGCGCCGCCGTAACCGCCTCCAACGACGACGACCTTGCCTGCCGACGGACCGCCGGTCCCGATCGTCGCACAACCGGCAACGGCGGTCGTGGCGGTGACCGCGGCGGCGGTCTTGATGAATTGTCGTCTTTGCATACGCATGCGTTTCCCCGTTACGGTTTCTGTTGCGAGAACCAGCCGGCGATCATGTCGATCTGGTCGGGCGTATAGCCTTTCGCGAGCTGATGCATGATCGTCGCAGGCCGCTTGCCGTCGCGGAAGTCGTTCAGCTTCGAAACGATGTCCGCTTTCGGCTGTCCCGCGAGCACCGGTAACTGGCCTTGCGCGCGGCCTGCGGTGCCGTGGCAATTCGAGCAACTCGCGGCAAGGTCGCGTGCGCGCTGCATGTCGGATTGCGCGTGCGCGGGCGCGATCGGCGGGGCAAGCGCGATCGCCGCGAGCCAGGGCAAAGCGGTTCGCATTCGAATCTCCTTGAAGTCGTGGGGACGGCGCGGTGGGTCGCGCGACGGCGCATAGCATAATCCGCCGCCTCGCCGTTTACGCCGTCGCGACGTTCCATCGTTAGACCGTCGCGCGGTCCGATGCCAGTTACCGCTCGGCGAATGCCATTTGCGCACGGAATCGATTTCCGCGATGTGGAATGAGCACGGCCACGTCGAGTGAATTACCTACGCGCCGGTTCGTCGAAATATCAGTCGGTTAGGATCATGCCGCCGCGGGGGAAGAGCGCGTTTGAGGGGGCCAGCCCTGCGACGCAACAAAATCATGGCGTCTGTGCGCTGGAATCCTTCCGCATCGTGGAATCGCATTCGAACTGACTGATTAGTTGGGAAATTAATCGTGACGCAGCGCATTAACGCGCTTGAGCGCCCGCGTTGAATTTGCTACGGTTCGTCCAACGACGCTTGCACCGTCGCCTTCCACGGACCGGAGAAATCGATGAGCTACGACCTCGAGGCTGCAAGGCTGAAGAAGGACTGGGCGGAGAACGCGCGCTGGAAAGGGATTCGGCGCGGCTATTCCGCCGAGGATGTCATCCGGCTGCGAGGATCGCTGCCGATCGAGCACACGCTCGCGCGGCGCGGCGCCGAGAAGCTCTGGCAGCTGCTGCACGACGAGCCGTTCGTGGCGACGCTCGGCGCGCTGACGGGCAACCAGGCGTTGCAACAGGTCAAGGCCGGGCTCAAAGCGATTTATCTTTCGGGATGGCAGGTCGCTGCCGATGCGAACATCGCCGGCGAAATGTATCCCGACCAGTCGCTCTATCCCGTGAACTCGGTGCCGATGGTCGTCCGGCGGATCAACAATGCGTTCGCCCGTGCCGACCAGATCCAGCACATGGAGGGCGCGAGCGAGATCGATTACTTCGCGCCGATCGTGGCCGATGCCGAAGCGGGATTCGGCGGCGTGCTGAACGCGTTCGAATTGATGAAGGCGATGATCGAAGCGGGCGCCGCCGGCGTGCACTTCGAGGACCAGCTCGCTTCGGTCAAGAAGTGCGGCCACATGGGCGGCAAGGTGCTCGTGCCGACGCGCGAAGCGGTGGAAAAGCTGATCGCTGCGCGTCTCGCCGCCGATTGTCTCGGCGTGCCGACGATCCTTCTCGCAAGGACCGACGCCGAAGCAGCCGATCTTGTCACCTCCGACATCGACGAGAACGACGCGGCGTTTCTCACCGGCGAGCGCACGATTGAAGGCTTCTATCGCACGCGCAACGGACTCGACCAGGCGATCTCGCGCGGCCTCGCGTATGCGCCTTACGCCGACCTCATCTGGTGCGAGACGGGCAAGCCCGACCTCGCCTTCGCGAAGGCGTTCGCCGACGCGATCCACGCACGCTTTCCCGACAAGCTGCTCGCGTACAACTGCTCGCCGTCGTTCAACTGGCGCAAGAACCTGGACGAGGCGACGATTGCGCGCTTCCAGCGAGAGCTTGGCGCGATGGGCTACAAGTTCCAGTTCATCACGCTGGCCGGCTTCCACAGCCTCAACTATTCGATGTTCAACCTCGCGCATGGCTACGCGCGTAACAACATGACGGCGTTCGTCGAGCTGCAGGAAGCGGAGTTTGCGGCGGCCGAGCGCGGATTCACCGCCGTCAAGCATCAGCGTGAGGTCGGCACCAGCTACTTCGATGCGGTCACGACGACGGTACAGGGCAGCCAGTCGTCGACGACGGCGCTGCACGGGTCGACCGAGGACGAGCAGTTCTTCGACACGAGCCGTCGCCGCATTGCGCACGCGGCAGACTAAAGCGCCGCGTCTGACCCTAAACTTCCGCGATGAGCGGGGAGACGAGGGGCAGGAAGCAGCGGCTATTCTATGCGTTGTGGCCGGATGCCGCCGCGCGCAAGGCGCTCGTGCGGCTCGCCGAGGAGATTGCGCGTGACGGGCAAGGCCGCGCGCCGCGCGACGTCAACCTGCATTTGACGGTGGCGTTCGTCGGAGAAGTTCCCGTCGAAAGCGTCGAGGCGCTAAGCACGATCGGAGCGCACGCGGCGGGGAGCGTAGCGCCGTTTCGCATCGTGCTGGAGCGACTCGGCGGCACGTCGTATGGCGTTGCGTGGCTCGCTCCCGCCGCCGCCGTCGAGCCTCTTCACGCGCTGCACCTCGAGCTCCGATCACAACTCGTTGCAGCCGGTCACGCGTTGGAGCAGCGCATGTTTCGGCCGCACATCACGCTGGCGCGTGATCGCATCCGCAGCGTCCAGCGCGGCAGCGTCCCCTCGATCGGCTGGACCGTCGAAGCGCTTTCGCTCGTAGCCTCGACGCCCGCGCCGGGGGGCTCGGACTATCGCCCTGTCGCGGAGTGGCGTTTGGGTCGCTCGAGGTGATTTCTATGAGGTTGTTCACCGGGGCTGTATCCGAAAAGCTGATTGGTGCGAGCCGATCAACCTCGCAGGAGACAGCCGGATGAACATCCACAAGAATGCGCGAACCACCCCGCAGAGTCGAGCGTTGCTGGTGGATCGGGTGATCCGCGCCGCCAGCGGGTCGCGTCATGTAGATCGACGGGAGAATCTGGACCGCTATTCCACCGGCACCGTGTAATTGAGCCCGAGCCGGCCGCCGTCCGGATAGATCGTCTGTCCGGAGATGTACGACGCGTCGTCGCTCGCGAGAAACGCAGCGATCGCGGCGACTTCTTCGGGCTCGCCAACGCGTCGCAACGGCGTCCGCGACAGGATCCGCTTGCGCGCAGCCTCGTCGGTCTGCAAACCCTTCGTCATCTCGGTCGCGATGGTCCCCGGACCGATCGCGTTGACGCGAATGCCATGCGGTGCGAGCGAGAGCGCCATGACCTTCGTGAGCTGATTCACCGCGCCTTTGCTCACCGTGTACGGCACCTGCGTCGGAATCGCCAGCACGGCGTTGACCGACGACATGTTGACGATCGCGCCGGCGATCTTGCGCTCGACCATCGAACGGGCGACCGCCTGGCCGACGAGGAACATCGACTTCACGTTCACGCGCAGCACGCGGTCGAAGTCGGCTTCGTCCAGGTCGAGAAACTCGCACGTGTGCAGGATGCCGGCGTTGTTGACCAGGATGTCGATGCGGCCGTTGCGCGCGAGTGCATCGTCGACCATTCGTTTGACGTCGCCGCTCTCCGATACGTCGGCTGCGACGAAGGCGGCGTCGGCAAGCGTCTTCGCGGCTTCCGCCCCGGCGCTGTCGGGAAGGTCGACGAGCGTGATCCGCGCGCCTTCCGACGCGAGGCGCTGCGCGATCGCGAAACCGATGCCGCGTGCGGCGCCGGTGACGATCGCATGGCGACCTTCGAGCCGTCGCATCACGCGTATCCCACGGCGACCGGGCGCGATTCATCCGCGCACCACTCGCTCCACGACCCCGGAAAAAGTTGCGTGCCGGGCAGGCCCGCGACTTCCATCGCAAGCTGGTTGTGGCATGCGGTGACGCCGCTGCCGCAGTAATGCACGACGCGCTCGAGCGGCGCGGTGCCGAGCAGCTGGGCGAACTCGTTGCGCAACGCCTGCGGCGATTTGAAACGACCCTGGGTGTCGACGTTGCTGCCGTAGAAGCGATTGATGGCGCCGGGAATGTGGCCGGCCACCGGATCGAGCGGCTCGATTTCGCCGCGGAAGCGCTCGGGTGCGCGCGCGTCGAGCAATGTCAACGTTGGCGCGTTCAGGTCATCGAGCACATCGGCCGTCGTCATTGTCGACTTCACCTGCCGCGCGACGAAGACCGCGGGCTCGACGACCGGTAGTTGCGACGTAACGGGTCGCCCTTCGCTCGTCCACTGTTCGAATCCGCCATCGAGCACGGCGACCGC
Source organism: Casimicrobiaceae bacterium (assembly GCA_035536655.1). Classification (GTDB taxonomy): domain Bacteria; phylum Pseudomonadota; class Gammaproteobacteria; order Burkholderiales; family Casimicrobiaceae; genus VBCG01. The sequence continues at coordinate 58,155 of DATLNR010000134.1, read as the reverse complement.
ATCGTGACCAAGCCAGCGCAGCATCCACCATAGACGCGCCGCGAACATGCCGGCGTTCTGATCGTACGCGACGACCTGCTTGTGCGCGTCGATGCCGACACGCGAAAACAGTGCCGTTGCTTCCTCGACTGAAGGCAGCGGGTGCCGTCCGTTGCGACCGTTTTTCGCCGCGGAAAGCTCGCGGTCGAGGTGCACAAAACGAGCGCCCGGGATGTGCGACTCGGCGTAGCGCGATTCACCCCACGCGTCGGGCTGCATCAGGTCGTGGCGCACATCGACGACGACGAGCGCCGGATCGCCGAGGCGCCGTGCGAGTTCTTCGGTGGAGATGAGCGTCGAATGCATGGCCGATTCCGGCCCAAGCTTACCGCAGCCTCATGCCGACAGCGCCTCGAGCTCCGAACCCATCTCGCGCCGATAGAACTCGTGGAAGTGCTGCATGCCGTCTTCCATTGGCGACTGATAGGGACCTGCTTCGTTGCGTCCCTGCGCGTAAAGGAGCTTGCGACCCTCGTCCATGCGGATCGCGATCTCGTCATCCTCGACCGCGGTTTCCATGTACGCCGCCTGCTCACTCTCGACGAACTCGCGCTCGAACAACGCGATCTCTTCCGGGTAATAGAACTCGACGACGTTCATCGTCCGATCGGGCGCCTTCGGATAGAGGGTGCTCACGACGAGCACGTGCGGATACCACTCGAGCATGACGTTCGGGAAGTAGGTGAGCCAGATCGCGCCGTGCGGCGGGATCCTGCCGTCATAGAAGCGCAGCACGGCCTCGTGCCACTTCGCGTAGGCCTTCGTGCCGGGCTTCGAAAGCTCGCAATGGATGCCGACCGTCTGCTTCGACGCCCACGGCGCGAACTCCCACGCCAGGTCGTCGCAGGTCACGAACTGACCAAGCCCCGGATGAAACGGGCCGACGTGGTAGTCCTCGAGATAGACCTCGATGAACGACTTCCAGTTGTACCGGCAGTCGTGCATCTCGACCCTGTCGAGGCGGTAGTCGGCGAAGTCGAAGAGCTCGGTGCTGATGCCTGCGAGGTCCTGCGCGACAGTGCGCTTACCGTCGAACAACAGGCCGTTCCAGTTCTGCAAAGGCGTCTTTGCAAGACTCGCGCAGGGCTGCACGGCGAACTGCGGCGCGCCGAGCAGTTGCCCCTTAAGGTCGTAAGTCCAGCGGTGCAGCGGGCAGACGATGTTGCCGACATTGCCGCGACCCTTGAGCATCACCGCCTGCCGATGCCGGCAGATGTTCGACAGGAGCTCGACGCCGTCGGCATTGCGGACCAGCACCTGACCGTTATCCCGCGATTCGAGCGCGTGATAGTCGCCGACTTCCGGCACCATCAGTTCGTGTCCGACGTACCCCGGCGCGCGGGAGAACAGCGTCCGCATTTCCGCCTCGAACACGCGTGGATCGCAATACCACGCCGCGGCAAGCTGCGACGTCGCTTCGGTGAGATCTCTGGCGGAGGCTAGATTCGTCATGGCTTAGCTCGAGGATCGCATCGATGCCGGTCATGCCGCGAAAGGGCGGCGGAGGCGACGAACCTGCTAGTATGTAAGGCCGCTCGCGAGAAGGTCAATCGCGAATGAAACGGCGCGATCGACAGGACGGCTCCCCGACGCCGCCCGAAGCGTGGAACGACCTCTCCCGCCGGCTTCAGCGCGACGATTCCCGATGGCACAGACTCCCGACTCGCCGCTTAGTTTCGAGGCCGCGCTCGCCGAGCTCGAGGACATCGTCGCGCGGATGGAAGGCGGTCAGCTGCCGTTGAAGGACGCGCTCGCTGCCTACCAGCGGGGTGCGCAATTGCTTACGTTCTGTCAGCGCGAGTTGAAGGACGCTCAGCAGCAAGTGGAGATCCTCGAGCGCGGCGTGCTGAAGGCGTTCGAGCCCGGCGATGCGTGACGATCTCGCCTTCGCCGTTTGGTCGCGCGAGCGCCAGCTGCGCATCGAGCATGTGCTGGATCGATCGCTGGCGTCGAGCGATGCCGTCGCGACGCCGTTGCTCGAGGCGATGCGCTATGCCACGCTCGGCGGCGGAAAGCGCATGCGCGCATTGCTCGCGTATGCCGCGGGCGAGCTCACCGATGCCGACACCGAGCGGGTCGATGCGGCCGCGGCCGCCGTCGAGCTGATCCACGCGTACTCGCTCGTCCATGACGACTTGCCGTGCATGGATGACGATGACCTGCGACGCGGCAAGCCGACGTGTCATGTCGCGCATGGCGAAGCGCTCGCGCTTCTTGCCGGCGACGCCTTGCAGACGCACGCATTCGAGATGCTGGCCCAATCCGCGTTGCCCGACGTCGGTGCGGCGTGCCTCGAACTGGCTCGGGCGTCCGGGGCCTCCGGGATGGCGGGGGGGCAGGCGGTGGATCTGGCCGCGAGCGCCGTCGGCATTGCCGACGTCGAGGCGATGCATCGGATGAAAACCGGCGCGCTCATCCGTGCGGCCGTCCGCTTGGGCGCCCTGTGCGGCGAGCCGCTCGAGATCGCGCAGCAGCGCGCGCTCGACCGTTATGCCGCCGCCATCGGGCTCGCCTTTCAGGTCGTGGACGACGTGCTCGACGTCGAGGGCTGCGCAGCGACGCTCGGCAAGACGGCCGGCAAGGACGCTGCGCAGAACAAGCCTACGTACGTGGCTTTGCTCGGGCTGGACGAAGCGAAGCGCTACGCCGAGAGGCTTCGGCAGGACGCGCACGAAGCTCTGGCACCGCTCAGGCCGCGGGGGCGGCGCTTGTCGGAGCTTTCGGACTGGATCACGATGCGAACGCATTAGTCCCCGTATGCCCATGACGACCTCGTTGCTCGAGACGCTCGACACTCCCGAAGACCTGCGCGCGCTTCCCAAAGCGCAACTGCCGCAGCTTGCGCGCGAGCTGCGCACGTTCCTGCTGCAATCCGTCGCGCAGACCGGCGGTCACCTGTCGTCGAACCTCGGCACCGTCGAGCTGACAATCGCGTTGCATTATGTGTTCGACACGCCGCGCGACCGGCTCGTCTGGGACGTCGGTCATCAAACCTACGCGCACAAGATCCTCACCGGCCGACGCGGTTCGATGGGCAAGCTGCGCCAATGGGGCGGTCCGTCAGGCTTCCCGCGCCGCTCGGAAAGCGAGTACGACACGTTTGGCACCGCACACAGCTCGACATCGATCTCCGCGGCACTCGGCATGGCGCTGGCAGCGAAGCTCAAGGGCGAGACGCGGCGCGCGGTAGCCGTCATCGGAGATGGCGCGATGAGCGCGGGCATGGCGTTCGAGGCGCTGAACAACGCCGGCATCGCGGGCGCGGATCTGCTCGTCATCCTGAACGACAACGAGATGTCGATCAGCGAGCCGGTCGGCGCTTTCCACCACTATCTGGCGAAGGTGCTGTCGTCGCGGTTCTACAACAGCGTGCGCCGCGGCGGCAAGGAAGTGCTGTCGAGGCTGCCGCCGGTCAAAGAGCTCGCGAAGCGCTGGGAAGAGCACATGAAGGGGATGGTGCTTCCCGGCACGCTGTTCGAGGAGTTCGGCTTCAACTACATCGGACCGATCGATGGTCATGACGTCGAGGCGCTGGTCGCGACGCTCGCCAACGTTCGGCAACTGTCCGGGCCCCAGTTCCTGCACGTGATCACGAGGAAGGGCTACGGCTACGCGCGCGCCGAGGACGACCCGATCCTTTATCACGGCGTCACGAAGTTCGATCCGGCGACCGGCATCACGGTGAAGGCGGCAGCGAAGACGTCTTACACGCAGGTCTTCGGAGACTGGCTTTGCGACATGGCCGCTGCCGATCCGCGGCTCGTCGCGATCACTCCCGCAATGCGCGAAGGATCCGGACTCGTCCGTTTTTCGCAGGAATTTCCGAACCGCTACTTCGACGTCGGCATCGCCGAGCAGCACGCGGTGACGTTCGCGGCGGGTCTCGCTTGCGAAGGGATGCGCCCCGTGGTGGCGATCTATTCGACGTTTTTGCAGCGCGGCTACGATCAGCTGATCCACGACGTCGCGCTGCAGAACCTGCCGGTCGTCTTTGCGATCGACCGCGCGGGGATCGTCGGCGCCGACGGCGCCACGCATCTCGGCGCGTTCGATCTTTCGTATCTCCGCTGCCTGCCGAACACGACGGTGATGACGCCGGCGAGCGAGGACGAATGCCGCAAGCTCCTGAGCACGGCTTTCTCGCTGCCGACGCCGTCGGCGGTGCGCTATCCACGCGGCAGCGGGCCGGGTGCGACGATCGATCCGGGACTTGCTACGTTGCCGGTCGGCGAAGGTGTTGTCGTGCGCGAGGCGAGGCGGCGCGGCAATCGATTCGCGATCCTCGCGTTCGGCGCGCCGTTGTCCGCGGCGCTGGAAGCGGCGGAGATCCATGACGCGACAGTGGCGAACATGCGGTTCGTCAAGCCGCTCGATGTCGATCTGGTGCTGAAGCTCGCGCGCGAGCACGATGCGCTGATTACCATCGAGGAGAACGTCGTGGCGGGTGGCGCGGGCAGCGCCGTGGCCGAAGCGCTTGCCGAGGCCGCCGTGACGATACCGCTGCTGATGCTCGGATTGCCCGACGAGTTCATCGATCACGGCGATCCCGCGTTCCTGCTGTCGCGCGTCGGGCTCGATGCGAAGGGCATCGCAGCATCGATCGCACGCCGATTCGGGACGTTGTCCGACCAGTCGTGGGTGAAGCCCGCCGCGGCGTGAGCCGGGCTGCGATAATCGATCGATGAATCGACGCATCGACGCGCAGAAGCTGAGAGCGATGCCCGACGTACAGTCGGCGTCCGACGATCGCAAGCTCGCTATCGACCAGGTCGGCATTCGCGGGCTCCGCTATCCGCTGCCGATCGCCGACCGCGACGGCGTTCAGTCGACGATCGTCGAAGCGAGCGTGTTCGTCCGCCTTCCCGCCGATCGCAAGGGCACGCACATGTCGCGGCTGGTTGCGTTGCTCGAAGAACGCGCCGGACCGGGTGCGGAGCCGATCGGCGTGACGACGTTACGCGAGCTCGTCGAAATGCTTGCCGCGCGGCTCGACGCGCCGGGCGGGCGGCTCGAGCTGGCGTTCCCGTTCTTCGTGCGCAAGACAGCGCCGGTATCCGGCATCGCGAGCCTGCTCGACTATCACGCGAAGCTCGTCGGCGAGGTCGATGCGGGACGCTATGCGCAGACGATGACGGTTGCGGTGCCGGTGACGTCGCTGTGCCCCTCGTCGAAGGAGATCTCCGACTATGGGGCGCACAACCAGCGCTCGCTGATCACGATCACCGCGCGTACGCGCGTGCCGGTTTACGTGGCGGAGCTCTTGCGCTATGCCGAGGAGGAAGCGTCTTCCGAACTCTTCGGCATCCTGAAGCGCTCCGACGAGAAGTTCGTCACCGAGCGCGCCTACGACAACCCGCGCTTCGTCGAGGATCTGGTGCGCGGCGTGGCTGCGCGTCTTGCGGCCGATGCCCGGCTCGACGGGTTCGTCGTGGAGGCGGAGAATTTCGAGTCGATACACAATCACTCCGCGTATGCGCGCATTGCGCGCGGCCTGTGACTGTTCGCACAAGAGCGCGCCCGTAACCCGAAGGTTCGTGCGCGCCGAAGTCTCGAAGGACCGGGGATGGGCATGGCTGTGGGCAAACGACGAAGATGAAGGCCGTTCAACCGCAACCTCACCACCCACGCCGTGAAGATCGTCGAAATCCGGGAAAAGACCGTTCCCATCAGCTCGTCGATTCGTAACGCCTACATCGACTTTAGCAAGATGAATCTGAGCCTCGTGGCCGTCGTCACCGACGTGATCCGCGACGGCAAGCCGGTGGTCGGCTACGGGTTCAATTCCAACGGCCGCTACGGCCAGGGCACGCTGATGCGCGAGCGGTTCATTCCTCGCATCATTCAAGCCGATCCTGCCTCGCTCGTCGACGCGGCTCGCGAAAATCTCGATCCGCACAGGATCTGGGCAGCGATGTTCGCGAACGAAAAGCCGGGTGGTCACGGGGAGCGCTCGGTGGCGATCGGAACCATCGACATGGCCGTCTGGGATGCGGTGGCCAAGATCGAAGGCAAGCCGCTGTTCCAGCTCCTGGCCGACCGCTACGGCGACGGACAGCCGAATCGCAAGGTCTTCGTGTACGCCGCCGGCGGGTACTACTACCCGGGCCAGGACTTGCGCAAGCTGCAGGACGAAATGCGCAGCTACATCGACCGTGGCTACACGGTGGTCAAGAAAAAGATCGGCGGGGCTTCGCTGGACGAAGACCTTCGCCGCATCGACGCGATCAAGGAAGTGCTGCAGGACGGTCAGAAGCTGTGTGTCGACGCGAACGGCCGGTTCGACCTCGACACCGCCATCGCTTATGCCAAGGCGCTTTCGCAGTACGACCTGTTCTGGTACGAGGAGCCGGGCGATCCGCTGGACTTCCAACTGCAGGCAACGCTGCACAACTACTACAAGAACCCGATGGCGACGGGCGAAAACCTGTTCTCGATGCAGGATGCGCGCAACCTGATCCGCTACGGCGGCATGCGCTCCGACCGCGATTGGCTTCAGTTCGATTGCGCCCTCAGCTACGGCTTGGTGGAATATCTGCGCACGCTGGACATGCTGAAGCAGCACGGATGGGCGGCGAGCCGCTGCATTCCGCATGGTGGCCACCAAATGTCGCTGAACATTGCGGCTGGCCTCGGCTTGGGCGGCAACGAGTCGTATCCCGACCTGTTCCAGCCGTTTGGCGGCTTCCCCGATGGCGTGAAGGTGGAGAACAGCTACGTCACGCTGCCCGACCTGCCGGGTATCGGCTTCGAAGGCAAGTCCGACCTCCGCCGCGAGATGAAGGCGCTCGCGGCCTGACTAACGATCATCGAGCCGGTGGCGCCGTGTCGTGAACGCGTGCCGAAGCATTCGGATCACGCCTCTCATCTGATCGACATTGTCGGCGATCGACGCGGCCGATGCGTCGCAGTGCTTCCACTCCGCGATCGCCTCGGCGCGATCGGCAGCATTCATGGGAAGGGCGGCAAGACGCGCAACGCAGTCGTCGTCGAGTTCGGCGGGCTTGAGTTCCGGCATAGCGTTTCCGTTGGGTGACGTGACGCAACGACGCTGCGCCTGATCGCATCCGTGCGCCAGCCGAATATTCGCTGTCCCGATGGCGAATATCCGCCAGGCGGCTGGCACGGTCGTCCGTCCGCGAGAGGAGCGATTAGTCGCCCACGATCGTCGCTGGTCGCATCGGCACGAAGACGCGGGCCCGTCGCCTAGAATGACGGGCGCCTCCGCCCATGTTCGCCGCCCTCAAGTCCCGCTACGACGCGTTCTGCGAGCGCGTGCTTGCCTCGCTTTCGGAGATCGAGCGCGAGGACGTCAAGTCGTTCGATCGCTGGTTCTATCGCGCCGGCTGGCGCTGGCTCGTCGGCATCATCGCGACGACAACGCTGTTCGCCTGGATCGCGTCCGAGCTGCCGTGGAACATGTCGTTGCTCGAAGCGTCGGTGCTGTTCAACGTCGTCGTCCTCATGCTGCTGTGGGCCGGGCTCACCGCGTGGTTCGGCTATCGCAAGTTCAGCGGCAAGTTGTTCCGCTACATCGTCATCGGGCCGCTGCTTGCGCTCGTCGGCGCGTTTGCCGGCGCAGGCGTCGCCGGCGTCGTCAGGGGCGTCGATCCGTTCGACTGGCTGCACGACAGCGCGAAGGTGCGGCACGTCGTCATCGCGGGGCTCGTGTTCGGCTCGCTCTATTCGCTCGTGGTTGCCTTGATCGCGGCATTGCGCAATCGCGAGTACAAGGCGCTCGCCGCGAACCTCGAAGCGCAGCGCCGGCAGAGTGACCTGTCGCGCCAGCTTGCCGAGTCGAAGCTGCGGATGCTGCAGCTTCAGGTCGAGCCGCATTTCCTGTTCAACACGCTGGGCAGCGCGCAGCAGCTTGCCGAGCGCGGCGCCCCGGAAGCTGCGCGGTTGATCGCCAACCTGATCCGCTTCCTGCGCGCGGCGACGCCATCGTTGCGCCACGAGGCGACGACGCTTGGCGAAGAAGCGTCGTTGATCGACGCGTATCTCGAGATCATGCAACGCCGCCTCGGCACGCGCCTCGAGTTCCACTGCAGCATCCCCGCCGAATTGCGGGGAACGATGGTCCCGCCCGGCATGCTGATCACGCTCGTCGAGAACGCGATCAAGCACGGCGTCGAGCCGTCAGCCGACGGCGGCCGCATCGATGTGCACGCCGACGTGCAATCGGACGGTCGGTTGCTGCTGACGGTGGCCGACACCGGCGCCGGACTCGACGGCGGCGGCGAGCCGGGCCAGGGCATCGGGCTTGCGAACGTCCGCGAGCGCCTCGATCTCCTTTTCGGCGATCGCGCCGTGCTCGAGCTCGAAGTGAACGAGCCGCGCGGGTTCGTCGCGCGGATCGTTTTGCCTTCCACGCAGGCCGTCGCTCCGCTGCAACCGCGGCCGTCGTCGTCGACTGCGACCGAATCCTTCACGACCTGACCCGTGGACTTGTGCCGATGAGCACGCGAGCGACTGCGCTGATCGCCGAGGACGAGCCGCTGATGCGCGAGCGGCTGAAGGAGAAGCTCGCCGAAGTCTGGCCCGAGCTCGACATCGTCGCTGAAGCGTCCGACGGCGATGAAGCGCTCGCGCTCATCGACGTGCACGCTCCGACGATCGCTTTTCTCGACATTCGGATGCCGGGGCGAACGGGTCTCGACGTCGCAGCCGCCGTCGGCACCGATTGCCATGTCGTGTTCATCACCGCCTACGATCAGTACGCGCTCGCTGCATTCGAAGCCGGCGCGGTCGACTATCTGTTGAAGCCGGTCGAATCCGAGCGGCTCGCGCAGACCGTCGAGCGCTTGAAGCGCAAGATCGCGATGCCGCCGGCCGACCTGTCCGCGCTCGTGGCGAAACTGCGCGAGACGGTGGCAAAGCCCGCGCAGCGAATGCGCTGGATCAAAGCCGCGGTCGGCAAGCAAGTGAAGCTCATCGCCGTCAGTGACGTCGTCTATTTCCAGAGCGACACGAAGTACACGCGCGTCGTGCTGAAGGAATCCGAGGCGCTGATCCGCACGCCGTTGAAAGACCTTGTGGCGGACCTCGATCCCGACAAGTTCTGGCAAGTGCATCGCAGCACGCTGGTCAATCTCGACCAAGTGGCGGGCGTCTTGCGTGAAGACGCCGAGCGCCAGTTCGTGCTCCTCAAGAGCCGGCCGGAGAAGCTACCCATTTCGCGGCAGTTCACGCATTTGTTCAAGCAGATGTAAGCCCGCTGTTAAGCTCCCCCGATGAAACCCATCGCCGTCTTCCGCTTCTCCCCTGGTGACGAGCCGGGACGGCTCGGCGAATGGCTGGATGCGAACGGGCGGCCGTGGAAGCTCGTTTCGCTGCACGATGGCGAGCCGGTTCCCGAGCGTGCCACGTCGTTCGCCGGCATCGGGATGATGGGCGGGCCGATGAGCGTCAACGATGCGCTGCCGTGGGTCGCGCCGATGGAGGCGCTGGTTCGCGACGCGGTCGACAACGACGTGCCGGTGATCGGTCATTGCCTCGGCGGACAGCTGATGGCGAAGGCGCTCGGCGCGAAGGTGTCGAAGGCGAGCAACACCGAGATCGGCTGGATCGACGTCGACGTCGAGCGCACGCCCGAAGCGCGCGAGTGGTTCGGCGGGCGCGATGGCTTCAAGACATTCGAGTGGCATTACGAGGACTTCACGCTTCCCCCGCGGGCGACGCGTGTGCTGACGAATCGATTCAACGAGAACCAGGCGTACGTCGTCGACGGCCGCCACATCGGTTTCCAGGGACATCCGGAGATGACGACGGCAATCGCGCGCGATTGGATCCGCCTGTCCGGCGGCGATTTGCCGGCCGAGTCGACGGATGCCACGCAGAACGCGCGCGACATCCTCGCGAACCTCGAGCGCAACGTGTCGAGGTTGAATGCGGTCGCTGACGACGTCTACCGGCGCTGGTCGGTGAATCTCAAGGGCTGACGGCCAAGCATTGACGCGAATCCGCGCACTCTCCGACCTGCTGGTCAACCAGATCGCGGCCGGTGAGGTCGTCGAGCGCCCGTCGGCCGCGCTGAAGGAGTTGGTCGAGAACAGCATCGACGCGGGCGCGACGCAAATCGACGTCGACATCGCCGGCGGCGGCGTCAAGCGGATCCGCGTTGCGGACAACGGCCAGGGTATCGAGCGCGAGGACCTGGCGCTCGCCGTCGCGCGGCATGCCACGTCGAAGATCGCGACGCCGTCGGACCTCGAAGCGATCGCGTCGCTCGGCTTTCGCGGCGAAGCGCTGGCGTCGATCGCCGCGGTATCGAAGTTTGCGATCACCTCGCGTGCCGCTGCGAAGCCGCATGCATGGCGTCTCGAGGTCGAAGGCGGAACGCCACGGCCGATGCTTCCCGCGGCGCTCGCGTCGGGGACGACCGTCACGATCGAGGAGCTGTTCTTCAACACGCCGGCGCGGCGCAAGTTTCTCCGCACCGAGGCGACCGAGTGGGCGCATTGCGACGAGGCGCTGCGGCGCCTCGCGCTTGCGCATCCGACGATCGGCTTCACGCTGCACCACAACGGCAAGGCCCAGCGGCGATTGCTGCCCGATGGCCGACGTTTACGCGTCGAAGCCGTGCTCGGAACGGCATTCACCACGCATGCCGCGCTCGTCGATGAGGAAGCGGGCGGCGTCCGGCTCGACGGCTTCGCCGTTCGGCCGGCCTATGCGACGCAGACGAGCGGCGCTCAATACCTGTTCGTCAACGGTCGCTTCGTGCGCGATCGAATGCTCGGCCACGCGCTGCGCGAAGCCTATCGCGATGTGCTGCACCATGAGCGTGCTCCGTCGTTCGCGCTGTGGCTCACGCTCGATCCGCGTCGCGTCGACGTCAACGTGCATCCGCAGAAGGTGGAAGTGCGGTTTCGCGACGCCGGCGCGATCCATCAGTTCGTCCGGCACGCGGTCGAGCGCGCGCTTGCCGCGACGGCGCGCGAGCAGCCGGCGGTGTCCGCGGCCGAGAAACTCGGGCTCGCCGCCGCACGCGTGCCGCCACCGGTGCGCGAGACCGGAGCCGGCCGCACTTATGCGCAGGAAGCGCAGCCAGGGTTGACGTTCGCAACCGCGGAACCTTCGGCGTTCTACGCGCGACTGTTCGGCGCGCGAGACAACGTCGGCGGCGTCGATCTGCCGGCCACGAACGACGATCATCCGCTCGGCTTTGCGCTCGCGCAGTTGCACGGCATCTACATCCTCGCTCAGAACCGCGAAGGCCTCGTGATGGTCGACATGCATGCGGCCCACGAACGCATCGTCTACGAGCGGCTCAAGGCAACGCTCGGCGCCAGCGTGCCGATGCAGCCTTTGCTCGTGCCTGCAACGTTCGCGGCGGAAGCGATCGACGTCGCGGCGGCTGGCGAGCATGCCGAAACGCTTGCGCGGCTCGGATTCGAGCTCGGATCGATCGCGAGCGGGACATTGATCGTGCGCGGCGTGCCGGCGCCGCTCGCCGATGCGGATCCCGCGACGCTCGCGCGAGCGGTGCTGCACGAGCTACGCGAGTACGGCGCAAGCGAAGTGCTTGCCGCTCGCGCCGACGAGATTCTCTCGACGATGGCGTGTCATGCCGCGGTTCGCGCGAATCGCAGCCTGACGCCGGCCGAAATGAATGCGTTGTTGCGAGAGATGGAGGCGACCGAGCGTGCGGGCCAGTGCAATCACGGCCGGCCGACGTGGTATCAGCTCACGCTCGCGGACCTCGATCGCATGTTCCTTCGCGGTCGCTGATGCGCCCCGCGATCCTGTTGATCGGCCCGACGGCGACGGGCAAGAGCGATCTTGCTCTCGCGCTTGCCGATGCGCTGAACGGCGAGATCGTCAGCGTCGATTCGGCGCAGGTGTATCGCGGCATGGATATCGGGACGGCGAAACCGGATGCGGCGACGCGCTCGCGCGTGAAACATCATCTGATCGACATCATCGATCCGGATCGAAGCTACTCCGCCGCGCGTTTCGTTCGCGATGCGATTGCGGCGATCGACGCGATCCGCGGAAGAGGTCGCGTGCCGATCGTCGCAGGCGGGACGATGCTCTACTTCAGGGCGCTGACCGAAGGCCTGTCGGAACTCCCACAGGCCGACGCTTCGACGCGCGCCGAAATCGATGCGCAGGCGCGCGCACGCGGATGGCCCGCGATGCACGCGGAGCTTGCGCGTGTCGATCCGGCCGCGGCCGTTCGCATCGCGCCGCACGACGCACAACGCATCCAGCGCGCGCTCGAGGTCCATCGGACGAGCGGAACGCCGCTTTCTTCGTTGCAGGGCTTGCGGACCGCACCGGTCCTCGGACCACATCGTGCGCTCGCGTTATTGCCCGTCGATCGCGCCGAGCTGCACCGCCGAATCGCCGCGCGCTTCGATGCGATGCTCGCGCAAGGGCTGCTGGACGAGCTCGCGCGATTGCGGCATCGCTACGTATTGACGCGCGAATTGCCGTCGATGCGCGCCGTCGGTTATCGGCAGGCATGGGCTCATCTCGAAGGGGAGATCGACGCCGAATCGCTCCGCTCCGCCGGCATCGCCGCGACGCGGCAGCTTGCGAAGCGCCAGATCACCTGGCTTCGCTCGACGGCTGTAAAGGCATTCGATCCGTTCGTCGAAGGATGCGGGGCGAACGTGCTCGCCGAAGCTCAGGCCTCGCTGAACACATGAAACGCAACGCGATGACCCCCCGCGCGCTTGGCCGCGTACATCGCGGCATCCGCAGCGGCGAGTAGTCCCGGAACGTCGTTGGCATCGTCGGGATAGAAGGCGATCCCGATCGACGCGCCGAGCGGCACGTCGGAGAGCTGCGGCGCCTGCCCGTCGGTCAAACTGGCGAGAAGACGTTCGCCCAGCGCCGCCATTTCATGACCGTCGCGCGCGTTCGGCGCTGCAAGCGCGAATTCGTCGCCGCCGATGCGCGCGAGAAGGTCGCCTTCGCGTTTCGTGCTGCGCAGGCGTTCAGCGATGGCCGCGAGCGCCGCGTCGCCGCGGCGATGACCATGGCGGTCGTTCACCGTCTTGAATCCGTCGAGGTCGATGTAGAGCAGCGCGATCTTGCGGCCATCGCGGCGCGCCTGGGCGAGCGCGTACGAGAGCCACTCGAGGAAGAAGCGCCGATTCGGCAGCGACGTCAACAGATCGTGGTTCGCTTCGCGCTCGAGCTTTTGCGCAAGCCGGCGCCGTCGTCGACGCTCCTCGAAAATGAAGACAACGGTACCAAGCGTGACGAGGGTCAGCAGCAGTCCGGCCGCCAGCGTCACGCGGTGTGCCGTAACGACGTCCTGGCGCGCCTCCTCGGCGGCGGCTGCCGAGGACGTGGTCAACGTGTTGCGCAGTTCCTCGAGCGCCGCGATTGCGCCGGCATCCGCGCTCTGCGGTGCGGCAGCGATCGGGCGGATGCGCTCGACCAGCGCGAGCGTGCGCGGATCCCCATCGAGCAGGTTACGGGCGTTCTCGAACGCCCGCATTGCCGCGGCGTTACCGCCGTGCGACGGCTGCGCGCCGCGCGTCGCGAGCTGCAGCTCGAGCAACGCGCGGTCCGCGGCGAGCGCGCGCACCTGCGCCGAGCGCGCTGCCTGCGCATGACGGGACTCGCTGTCGGCTAAGAGCACGAGGAACACGACCGCAAGCGCCGTCGTCAGCAGCACCAGGATCAGCGACGCTTCGGGGGGAAATCGCGACGGCGGTGCGGGATCAGGCGGCATCGTTCGTGCTCTTCTGAAGCGCACGAAGCATAGCCGCAGTCGCCGCCAACGGGTGTGCTAGGCTTTTCAAATAACGTTCGCACGCCCCTGCGGTTGATCCCCATGCCGCGCTACACCCTCTACGACAAGTTGTTCGACAGCCACGTCGTCCGCACCGAAAGCGACGGCACGGCGCTCGTCTACATCGACCGGCATCTGGTGCACGAGGTGACCAGTCCGCAGGCGTACGAAGGACTGCGGCTTGCGGGTCGCAAGCCCTGGCGCGTTTCGTCGATCGTTGCCACGACCGATCACAACACACCGACGAAGGACTGGAACGAGGGCATCCGCGATCCGGTCTCGCGCACGCAGGTCGAGACGCTCGACGCGAACGTGCGGGCGACCGGCGCCAAGGCGTACTTCCCGTTTCGCGATCGGCGCATGGGCATCGTGCACGTCATCGGACCGGAGAACGGCGCGACGCTTCCCGGCATGACCGTCGTCTGCGGCGATTCGCACACCAGCACGCACGGCGCATTCGCCGCGCTCGCGTTCGGCATCGGCACATCCGAAGTCGAGCACGTGCTCGCGACGCAGTGCCTGCTGATGAAGAAGGCGAAGCGCATGCTGATCCGCGTCGACGGGCGGCTCAAGAGCGGCGTCACGGCGAAGGACCTTGCGCTGTCGATCATCGGTCGCATCGGCACGGCGGGCGGTACGGGTCATGCAATCGAGTATGCCGGCAGCGCAATTCGCGCGTTGTCGATGGAAGCGCGGATGACGCTTTGCAACATGACGATCGAGGCCGGCGCGCGAGCGGGCCTTATCGGCGTCGACGACGCGACGATCGACTACCTGCGCGGCCGGCCGCTTGCGCCTGCGGGCGAAACATGGGATCGCGCCGTCGCCTTCTGGCGAACGCTCGTGACCGATGAGGGCGCGACGTTCGACACGACGCACGTGTTCGACGCGGCGGAGATCACGCCGCAAGTGACGTGGGGCACGTCGCCCGAAATGGTCGCGCCGATCGACGGCCGCGTGCCGGATCCCGACAAGGTCCGCGATGCGACACGCCGGACCAGTCTCGAGAAGGCGCTCGCCTACATGGGGCTCGAGCCGAACACGCCGATCGGCTCGATTGCGATCGACAAGGTCTTCATCGGCTCGTGCACGAACTCGCGCATCGAGGACCTGCGCGAAGCGGCGGCGGTTGCACGCGGGCGGCGCGTCGCGCCGTCGGTCAAACTCGCGCTGGTCGTTCCGGGTTCCGGGCTCGTCAAAGCGCAAGCGGAGAGCGAAGGTCTCGATCGCGTGTTCCGCGACGCCGGCTTCGAATGGCGAGAGCCCGGCTGCTCGATGTGCCTCGCGATGAACGACGACCGGCTCGAGCCGGGCGAGCGCTGCGCGTCGACGTCGAATCGCAATTTCGAAGGCCGGCAGGGCGCGGGCGGCCGCACGCATCTCGTCAGCCCGGCGATGGCCGCGGCGGCGGCGCTCGAAGGTCATTTCGTCGACGTGCGTCGGCTCTAGTTCACGCATGCAACCCTTCACCGTTCACACCGGCCTCGCCGCGCCACTCGATCGCGCGAACGTCGACACCGACGCAATCATCCCGAAGCAGTTCCTCAAATCGATCAAGCGCTCGGGCTTTGGTCCGAACCTGTTCGACGCGTGGCGCTATCTCGACCACGGCGAGCCGGGCAGGGAGAACGCGACGCGCCGGGCGAACCCCGACTTCGTGCTGAACGAGCCGCGCTATCGCGGCGCGTCGATCCTGCTTGCGCGCGAGAACTTCGGGTGCGGCAGCTCGCGCGAGCATGCGCCCTGGGCGCTCGCCGACTACGGCTTTCGCGCGATCATCGCGCCGTCGTTCGCCGACATCTTCTTCAACAACTGCTACAAGAACGGCCTGCTGCCGATCGTGCTGCCGGACAGCGCCGTGTCGCGACTGTTCGCCGACACGGCAGTGTTTCCCGGCTTCAAGCTCACGATCGACCTGCCGGCGCAAGTCGTGTCGACGCCGGACGGTTCGACGACGTTTCCGTTCGACATCGACGCGTTCCGCAAGCAATGCCTCACCAACGGTCTCGACGAGATCGGGCTCACGCTCGCGCACGCCGACGAGATCGGTGCGTTCGAGGCGAAGCGGCTGCACCAGCAGCCGTGGCTCAAGTAGGTCCCGCGAAACCCACGACCCGTGAAGATCGCCGTTCTGCCCGGCGACGGCGTCGGTCCCGAAATCGTTGGGCAGGCGTTGCGCGTCATCGACGCGCTGCGTCGCGCTGGCATGCCGCTCGAAACGGAAACGGCCGACATCGGTGGTGCCGCTTACGATGCCTCCGGTCATCCGCTGCCGCCGGCGACACTCGCGCTCGGACAATCGGCCGACGCGATCCTGATGGGCGCAGTCGGCGGCCCGAAGTACGACACGGCGCCGCGCGAGCTTCGGCCCGAGCAGGCGCTGCTCGCACTGCGCAAGTCGCTCGAGCTCTTCGCAAACCTGCGGCCGGCGATGTTGTTCCCCGAGCTTGCCGCCGCATCGACGCTGAAGCACGACGTCGTCGCCGGCCTCGACTTGATGATCGTGCGCGAGTTGACCGGTGACGTTTATTTCGGCACGCCGCGCGGCCGTCGCACGAACGCAAGCGGCGAAGCGGAAGGCTTCGACACTATGCGCTACAGCGAGTCGGAAATCGTTCGCATCGCGCGCGTCGGTTTCGACATTGCGGCAAAGCGCTCGCGCCGCCTGACTTCGGTCGACAAAGCAAACGTCCTCGACACGTCGATCTTGTGGCGCGAAGTGGTGACGAGA
Organism: Casimicrobiaceae bacterium; assembly: GCA_035536655.1. Taxonomy (GTDB): domain Bacteria; phylum Pseudomonadota; class Gammaproteobacteria; order Burkholderiales; family Casimicrobiaceae; genus VBCG01. Next base: position 41,635 of record DATLNR010000134.1, on the reverse strand, counting down.
GTCGCGCGCGACTATCCGGACATCGACATTACGCACATGTACGTCGACAACGCCGCGATGCAGCTCGTGCGCAATCCGAAGCAGTTCGACGTCATCGTCACCGGCAACCTGTTCGGCGACATTCTGTCCGACGAGGCGTCGATGCTCGCCGGCTCGATCGGCATGCTTCCCTCGGCATCGCTCGACGCGCGCGGCAAGGGATTGTACGAGCCGATCCACGGGTCGGCGCCGGACATTGCCGGGCGCGACAAGGCGAATCCGCTGGCGACGATCCTCTCGCTTGCGATGATGTTCCGCTACACGTTCAACCGCGCAGACGTTGCGGACCGCATCGAGCGAGCCGTGCGTTCGGTGCTTGCTGCCGGCCATCGCACTGCCGACATCGCCGGTGCCCGCGACGCGATCGGCACGCGCGCGATGGGCGACGCGGTCATTGCCGCGCTGATGCTATGATCGTGGTCATGCGTCCGTGCGCCATTGTTTCTCGTTCTTTCACCGTTCGTCGGAAGGACGGTTCGCGCACGCCCGTCGCAGGCACGAAAAAAGCGACGACCAAGACGACCTGACGGTCGCGTGGCCTCCGCTTCCACCCTGCGAGCGTTGGCACGAAGTGCCAGCAGGCCAGAAAGACGGGGCGGGTCAAAACGGCTTTGACACCGGCCCGGGTATCAGGGTGTCCGCATGAAGGTTGGAATCGTTGGTTGGCGCGGCATGGTCGGCTCCGTGCTCCTTGCGCGCATGCACGAGGAGCGTGATTTCGAGCACATCGAGCCGCGGTTCTTCTCGACGTCGGCCAAGGGCGCTCGCGGGCCAACGATTGCAGGCAAGGCAACCGCGCTGTTCGACGCGAACGATCCGAAAGCGTTCGCCGGCCTTCACGCCATCGTCACCTGCCAGGGCAGCGACTGGACGCAGGCGATGTATCCGAAATTGCGCGCGGCGGGATTCGACGGCTACTGGATCGACGCGGCGAGTGCAATGCGCATGAACGAGGATGCCGTCATCATCCTCGATCCGGTCAATCGCACCGTCATCGACGCCGCATTGCGCGCGAACGTGCGCAACTACATCGGCGGCAACTGCACCGTGAGCTTGATGATGATGGCGGTGGCCGGACTGCTCGAGCGCGACCTGATCGAGTGGGTCACGTGCATGACGTATCAGGCTGCGTCGGGTGCAGGCGCGCAAGCCATGCGCGAGTTGCTCGTGCAGATGGGCGCCGCGCACGAGGCCGCGCATACGTTGCTTGCCGATCCCGCTTCGTCGATCCTCGAGATCGATCGCGATGTTGCCGCGACGTTGCGCGATCGCGCACTGCCGACCGAGCACACGATCGTTCCGCTCGCCGGCAGCTTGATTCCATGGATCGACAAGGATCTCGGCAACGGCATGTCGAAGGAAGAGTGGAAGGGCGGCGCGGAACTGAACAAGATCCTCGGACGCGGAACAGCGGGCCGGCCCGCGACGATTCCGGTCGAGTCGATTTGCGTGCGGGTCGGCGCGATGCGCTGTCACTCGCAGGCGCTGACGATCAAGCTACGCGAGGATCTACCGCTCGAAGCGATCGAGCGCGGGCTTGCCAGCGCCAATGAGTGGGTGCGGGTCGTTCCCAACACACGCGAGGACAGTATGCGCAAGCTCACGCCGACGGCGGTGACCGGCACGCTCGACATTCCGATCGGCCGGCTTCGCAAGCTCGATGTTGGCCCGGGTTACGTGTCGGCTTTCACCGTCGGCGACCAGCTGTTGTGGGGAGCGGCCGAACCGCTGCGACGCATGCTGCGGATCCTTCTCGAACGATAGGCGACACGAAGCGTGACCGTACGCGGCTCGTGCCGTGGTGCGGCACTTTCTAGGCGGTTTCGACCATCGCGCCCCGCCTCTCGCGACGAAACGATCAGGTCATGCAACGACCGTTCGTACGCCGTCGCCCTTAAAACGGCCAACGAAAACGGCAGTTGTGAGCCCCACCGCGAGCATCCGAAAACCGCTCGTCGGCACGTCGGCATAAAGCTTGCGTAGACCACAACGCGGAAGGGCGAAATCTCAAGCTCAGACGGGGGTTTAGCTTGCGGAGCTAAATCCATGATGCTAACGTCGCCAAGTACGCGCCAACACGACGAATTTCCCTCGAGGGATCGGCATGCGAGCAAAACCCCTTTTCACGTTGACGCTGGTCGCGAGCGCGCTGGCGCTCCCGGTGCCCGTGTACGCGCTGGCTCTGGGCAAGCTGACGGTGACCTCCGCGCTTGGTCAGCCGCTCGTGGCGCAGATCGACCTCGCTTCGGCGACGCGGGAAGAACTCGATTCGTTGCAGGCGAAGATCGCCGATCCGTCGCTGTACCGCCAGAACAACCTGAGCTACCAAGGTGTGCTGTCGCGCGCCCGCATCTCCGTCGAGCGGACGCCCGATGGCCGGGCGATGCTCCGCGTCACGTCGCCGACGCCGGTCAACGAGCCGTATCTCGATCTGATGGTCGACGTCAGCTGGGCGTCGGGCCGCGTGGTGCGCGAATACACGTTCCTGCTCGATCCGCCGGGACAGGCGACGATGGCCACCGTCGACCCGGTCGCGCCGGCGCGCGTCGGTGCGCCCACGACGACGACCGCGGCGGCTCCACAAGCGCCTGCGCCGGTCGGGCGCACCGCGGCGGCTGCTGCGCCGGCCACGGCACCTGCGGACGGCCATGTCGTGCAGCGCGGCGAAACGCTTTCGAAGATCGCCAACCAGTACAAGCCGAGCGACGTGACGCTCGAGCAGATGCTGGTTGCGCTGTTCAATGCGAACGCGAATGCGTTCGACGGCAACAACATGAACCGGCTGCGCAGCGGTGCGATCGTTGCGATCCCCAGCGCGCAGGAAGCTTCGTCGGCGCAGCCCGTGGAAGCGTCACGCGTCGTCCGCGTGCAGGCTTCGGACTGGCGCGCTTATCGCGATCGCGTCGCGGCGGCGGCACCGTCCGTCGACGGCAGCGGGACGCGGGCCGCAGGTGGACGGATCGGAGCCGCGGTCGAAGACCGCGCCGGCGCTCCGCCAGCCGGTCGTGATCAGGTGCGCGTTTCGCGCGAGGCGGGTGTCGGTCGCGGTGGCGCGAGCGCCGCCGAGGACGCCGTGGCGCGCAACAAGCAGCTTGCCGAGGCGAACGCGCGGATCGCCGATCTCGAGAAGACCGTCGCCGACATGAAGCGTGCGTTGGAGCTGCGAAGCCAAACGCTCGCGCAGGCGCAGACGCAGGCCGATGCGGCGAAGGGGAAGGCGCCCGCGCCGACGGTCGCGCCGCCGGTGACAACGACACCGACGCCAGTGATCCCGCCGGTCGCGACGGCACCGCCCGTGGTGACGACGCCGCCAGCACCGACGGTCACGCCCGCACCGATAAAGCCGGAACCGCCGAAGGCGGCCGAGCCGGTCAAGGCACCCGAACCGATCAAGGCCGCGGAGCCGCCGAAGGCCGCCGAACCGGTGAAGGCGCCGGAGCCCGCGCCGATTCCGGCTGTCGTGCCGCCGGTCAAGCCGGCGCCTGCGCCTGTCGTCACGGCGAAGCCCGCGCCGAAGGCGGAGCCTTCGTTCTTCGACGACCTGATGACGAATACGCCGACGTGGGTCATCGGCGCCGGCGCGCTCGCGCTTCTCGGAGGGATCGCTGCGCTGGTCGCTGCGCGCCGTCGCAAGACGACCAAGTTCGAAGACAGCATCATCTCCGGCACCGACATCAAGACGAACACGGTCTTCGGATCGACCGGCGGCGGCGTCGTCAACACTGGCGAGAATTCGCTCGCGAGCGACTTCAGCCGCGAGGGCCTGGGCAACATCGACACCGACGAAGTCGATCCGATCGCCGAAGCCGAGGTGTACCTCGCCTACGGCCGCGATGCGCAAGCCGAAGAGATCCTGAAGGACGCGTTGAAGAAGGATCCGCAACGGCAGGAGATCTATCTGAAGCTGCTCGAGATCCACGCGCAGCACAACAAGCCGTCGGCGTTCGAGACGGTCGCTTCCGAGCTTTACGCGGTGAGCCAGGGGCAGGGTGAGGTTTGGCAGAAGGCGGTCGCGCTGGGTCGTCAGCTCGATCCGAACAACCCGATGTTCGCCGAGGGCGGTGCGATGCCGCCGGTGCACGTGGCGGCTGCAACCGGCGGCGCCGCAGCAGCGGCGGGAGCGACTTCGTTCGCCCCCGACATTACGCCGGTCAAGGTGCCGGGCAAGCCGGATGTGCTCGACTTCCAGCTCGACGAGGAGATCTCGATCGCGCCGACGTCAGGCACGAACAGCGTATCGCCGATCGCGTTCGAGCAAGGCCCGACGACGATCCAGCGTGCAGGCGAGCATCTCGATTTCACCTCCGACAAGGCCCGCGTGGGAAGCGCCGCGTCCGCGGCTTCCGCTGCAGCGCTCGCGGGCTCGATGACCACGGCGCGCGCAGCGACGCCGCCTTCGCCGATGGAGCAGAAGGTCGAGGCGGTGCGTCGCGAAGTCGCCGACAAGCTCGATTTCGATTTCCGGCTCGACGACGACGAGAAGCCGGAGCCGATGGCGCGTCGGGAACCTGCAGTGCCGGTCGGTCACGGCGTCGCCGAATCCGGCCCGTTGGGGGGTTCGTCGCTCACGCGGCCGGTTGCCGCGATCGAGCTCGACAAGCTCGACCTGGGCTTTGATCCGGAGCGCGCGACGTTCGAGGATCCGACGCCGTCCGTGCTCGACGGGCAGTGGCACGACGCCGCGACCAAGCTCGATCTCGCCAAGGCGTACCAGGAGATGGGCGACATGGAAGGCGCGCGCGAGATCCTGCAGGAAGTGCTGCACGAAGGCGACGATCAGCAGAAAAGCGAGGCGAACGCGCTCTTGGCCAAGCTCGCTTAACGGCGCGACAGTTCACGAGGGGTGAGACGGCGGGGGTAGCGACCCGCCGTCTTTTTTGGGCATCCCGGGACGCTTCGATGCGCTACGCCCTTGCCGTCGAATACGATGGCCGCGACTTCTGCGGTTTCCAGTCGCAGCCCGACGGCTGCGCCGTGCAGGACGCGCTCGAACGTGCGATCGCGTCGATCGCAGGTCAAGCGGTTCGCGTGTCGGCGGCGGGTCGCACCGATGCCGGCGTGCATGCGACATCGCAGATCGTGCACTTCGACACGTCGGCTTCGCGACCGCTGCAAGCATGGGTACGAGGTGTCAATGCGATGCTGCCGCCGACGATCGCCGTCCTGTGGGCTGCACTTGCCATCGACGAGTTTCACGCCCGGTTCGCTGCACGCGCCCGTCATTACAGCTATCTCCTGCTGATGCGTGGCGAACGGCCGGCCTTAAACGCGGGACGCGTCGGCTGGTACCATCGGCCGCTCGACGTCGAGGCCATGCAACGAGCCCTTGACGGCGTCAACGGTGAGCACGATTTCAGCTCGTTTCGCGCCGCCGAGTGTCAGGCGAAGACGCCGGTGCGAACGCTACATGTCGCGCGAGTCTGCGCTCTGCAGCACGATCTGATCCGTTTCGACTTCTCGGCCGACGGCTTCCTGCATCACATGATCCGCAACATGATCGGCGCGCTGATCCCGATCGGCGCCGGCGCCAAATCGATTGCATCGCTGCGCGAGCTGCTCGACGCGCGTGATCGAACGCGCGGACCGGCGACGTTTCCGGCGCACGGGCTGTACTTCACCGGCGCGGATTACGACGATCGCTTCGCGTTGCCGCCGACGCGTCGTGACGTTCCTGCGTTCTAGGTGAACGACCCCCACCCTCCCGTCGGTCGCTGCCCCCTGGGGGGCGCAGTCAGTCGCTTGGGGCGGCTGGCTTCGGACGGACAGTGGCAGTGAGCTGGCGATTCCGCCATCTCGTGTCGACCTTGCGTTTGGACTTTCCACGCCGCGATCCTCGCGCAGAGACAACGCGTGGGGCCCCTCGCCGGCTGCTCGCGCCACGCCCTGCGCGACTGACGTGACGCGAATCAAGATCTGCGGCATCACGCGGCTCGACGACGGCATTGCCGCGGCACGAGCCGGCGCCGACGCGATCGGCTTCGTGTTCTGGCCCGGAACGCCGCGGCGCATCGACATCGAGCGCGCGCGATCGATCGCCGACGAATTGCCGCCGCTCGTTTCGATCGTCGGCTTGTTCGTCGATCCAACGGCGGAAGAAGTGCGCGCCGTGCTCGATCGCGTGCCGCTCGACGTGTTGCAGTTCCACGGCCACGAATCGCCTGCGCTGTGCCGGTCGTTCGGCCGTCGCTACCTCAAGGCGTTCGCCGTCGACCAAAGCGGCCGTTTGCTAGAATCGCTCGCTTCCTATGGCGATGCTGCCGCATGGCTGTTCGACGCGCCGCCGGCGGAAGGTCGACCCGGTGGCACCGGTCGGACCTTCGATTGGTCGCGGCTGCCCTCGACGCTCGAGCGTCCGGTTGTGCTATCGGGCGGCTTGAACGCGGCTAACGTCGCGGCCGCGATTCGCGCGACGCGGCCATGGGGCGTCGATGTGTCGAGCGGCGTCGAGGCGCGCGATGCGAATGGCCGGCCGATGGCCGGCATCAAGGACGCGCAGAAGGTCGATGCGTTCATCCGGGAAGTGCGCAATGCAGATGTCTGATAAACGACCCCCACGCTCGCGTCGCTCGCTGCCCCCCGAGGGGGCGCAGTCAGTTCCTTGGGACGGCCCGGCGGAACTGACGAGAGACCCACACGCTCCCGTTGCTCGCCGCCCCCAAGGGGGCGCAGTCAGCCGCTTGGGGTGGCCCGGCGCGACTGACGACCTTTCATACGACCTGCCCGACGCGCGCGGCCATTTCGGTCGCTACGGCGGCGTCTTCGTCGCCGAAACATTGATGCGCGCGCTCGACGAACTGACTGACGCGTATGCGCGCTATCGGCGCGATCCGGACTTCGCGTCCGAGTTCGAGCGCGAGCTGAAGCACTACGTCGGTCGGCCGTCACCGGTCTATCACGCGCAACGCTGGTCGCGCGAGCTGGGCGGCGCGCAGATCTGGTTGAAGCGCGAGGATCTCAATCACACCGGCGCGCACAAGGTCAACAACTGCATCGGTCAGGCGCTGCTCGCGCGCCGGCTCGGCAAGTCGCGCATCATCGCCGAGACTGGAGCGGGCATGCATGGTGTTGCGACCGCGACCGTGGCGGCGCGCTACGCGATGGAATGCGTCGTCTACATGGGCGCGGAAGACGTACGCCGTCAGGCGCAGAACGTGTTTCGCATGAAGCTCTTGGGCGCGACGGTCGTGCCGGTCGAATCGGGCAGCCGCACGCTGAAGGACGCGCTGAACGAAGCGATGCGCGACTGGGTGACGAACGTCGACCGCACGTTCTACATCATCGGCACTGTCGCAGGTCCGCACCCTTATCCGATGATGGTGCGCGACTTTCAATCGGTCATCGGCAACGAGTGTTTGTGGCAGATGCCCGAATCGGCCGGCCGCGATCCCGACTATGTGATCGCGTGCGTCGGCGGTGGCAGCAACGCGATGGGGATCTTCTATCCGTACCTGCAGAAACGCGAGGTGAGGCTCGTCGGTGTCGAGGCGGCCGGTGACGGATTGGAAACGGGTCGTCATGCCGCGTCACTCACGGCAGGAAAGCCGGGCGTCCTTCACGGCAACCGCACGTATCTGCTGCAGGACGAGCACGGCCAGATCGCCGAAACGCATTCGGTGTCCGCGGGGCTCGACTATCCCGGCGTCGGTCCCGAGCACGCCTATCTGAAGGACAGCGGCCGCGCGAGCTACGCGACGATCGATGACGACGAAGCGCTGGCGGCGTTCCATGCGTGTTGCCGCATCGAAGGCATCATTCCGGCGCTCGAGAGTGCGCATGCGCTTGCGTATGCGGCGCAGCTCGCGCCGACGCTTGGACGCGACAGGATTCTCCTGGTCAATCTGTCCGGCCGCGGGGATAAGGACATGGCGACGGTCGCCGAGCGCGCAAAGTCCTGATGAATCGCATCGACGCCACGTTCGCGAGGCTCAAGTCGCAAGGACGCAAGGCGTTGATCCCGTACGTCACGGTCGGCGATCCGTCGCTTGCGGCGACGCCGTCGATTGTCGAGTCGCTGGTCGCGGCCGGGGCCGATGTGATCGAGCTCGGCGTTCCGTTCTCCGATCCGATGGCCGACGGTCCGGTGATCCAGCGCGCCTCGGAGCGCGCGTTGAAGCAGGGCGTTTCGCTGGCCGATGTGCTGGCCGTCGTTCGTCGTGTTCGTGAGCGCGATAAAGAGACGCCGGTCGTGCTGATGGGTTACGCGAATCCGATCGAGGCGATGGGCGTGCTGCGTTTCGCCGACGCGGCGCGCGATGCGCAGGTCGACGGTGTGCTGGTTGTCGACTACCCGCCAGAGGAAGCAGCGGAGTTTGCGCAAGTGCTTGCCGAGCGAGAACTTGCGGCAATCTTCCTTATTGCTCCGACGACGCGAGAGTCTCGGATCGAAGCGATCGCGCAGTTGGCGCGCGGCTTTGTCTATTACGTGTCGCTCAAGGGCGTGACCGGTGCAAGCCATCTCGACACGACGGAGGTTGTGCAGAAGCTCGCGATGGTGCGGCGTCTTGTGCGCATTCCGATCGGCGTCGGGTTCGGCATTCGCGACGCTGCAGGTGCGCAGGCGATCGCCGCACATGCGGATGCGATCGTCATTGGCGCCCGGTTGATCGAGGAAATCGAAGTGGGCTCCGCTGAAGGTGCGGCCAAGCGCGCAGGGACGTGGCTTTCCGGCATTCGTAAGGCGCTCGACACGATGCCGCGGGACCGTGCGCAGTCATCGACCGAGGTCGTCGGCGAGGTCGGCCGATGAGCTGGCTGCAGAAGATCCTGCCGCCACGCATCAAGAGTACGCCTGGCATGCGCAAGCAGGCCATGCCCGAAGGACTGTGGGTCAAGTGCGCGGCGTGCGAGGCCACGCTCTATCGCACCGACCTCGAGAAGAATTTGAACGTCTGTCCGAAGTGCAATCATCATGCGCGCGTGTCGGCGCGCGAGCGCATCGATCAGTTGCTCGATCCGGAGGGGCGCTTCGAGATCGGCTCCGACGTCGTCCCGGTCGACAGCCTCAAGTTCAAGGACAGCAAGAAGTATCCGGACCGCCTCGTCGCCGCGCTCGAGGAAACCGGGGAGACAGATGCGCTCGTCGTGATGCAGGGAAGCATGAAGAGCGTGCCGCTCGTGCTCGCCGTCTTCGAGTTCAACTTCATGGGCGGCTCGATGGGCTCGGTCGTGGGCGAGCGGCTCGTGCGGGGCGTTCGCGTCGCCTACGAGAATCGCGTGCCGCTCGTTTGTGTCGCGGCGTCGGGCGGGGCACGCATGCAGGAGGGCATCAACTCGCTGTTCCAGATGGCGAAGACGACGGCAGTCTTGCAGGAATTGACGAAGGCGCGGTTGCCCTTCGTCTCGGTGCTCACCGATCCGACGATGGGAGGCGTGTCGGCGAGCTTCGCGTTCGTCGCGGACATCGTCATCGCCGAGCCGGGCGCGTTGATCGGCTTCGCGGGCCCGCGCGTCATCGAGCAGACGGTGCGCGAGAAGCTGCCCGAAGGTTTCCAGCGCGCCGAGTTTCTGCTCGAGAAAGGCGCGCTCGACATGATCGTCGATCGGCGCCAGCTTCGCGACGAGCTCGCGCGCATCCTGGCTTTGATGACGCGAGCGCCGGCACCGGTCGCGTGACGACCAAGCGGCCGGGGTCGCTCGCCGCCTGGCTCTCTTACCTCGAAACGTTGCACCCGCGCGTCATCGCGATGGGGCTCGAGCGTGTGCGCGCCGTCGCGGACCGGATGCACATCGCACTCACGACGCCGGTGATCGTCGTCGGCGGGACCAACGGCAAGGGCTCGACCTGCGCGATGCTCGACGCGATGCTGCGCAGCGCGGGCTATCGCACCGGGCTGTACACGTCGCCGCATCTCATGCACTACAACGAGCGCGTCGTCGTCGACGGCCGTGCCGTCGACGATGAAACGCTGATCAGTGCGTTCGACGCGGTGGAGGATGTGCGCGTTGCGGCAGACGAGCCGACGCCGCTCACCTATTTCGAGTTCGGGACGCTGGCCGCGTTGCACGTGTTCGCAGATGGGAAGCTCGACGCCGCGATCCTCGAAGTGGGCCTCGGCGGTCGGCTCGATGCCGTCAACATCATCGATGCCGATGTTGCCGTCATCACATCGATCGACATCGATCACACCGAGTTCCTCGGCGCGACGCGCGAAGCGATCGGCCGCGAAAAAGCCGGCATCTTCCGCGCCCGACGTCCTGCCGTTTGTACCGATCGAAGACCGCCGGCCAGTGTCGTCGAGCACGCGCGCGCGATCGGCGCGCGGCTCTACGTCCTCGGCGTCGACTACGACGGCGTGATCGAAGGGCGGCAGTGGCGCTACGACGGCCCGGGCGGCGCGCGATTCGGCTTGCCGTATCCGGCGTTGCGCGGCCGCTATCAGATCGACAATGCGGCAACCGCAATCGCGGCGCTTGCATGCATTGCCGATCGCTTGCCGATGCCGGGAAACGCGATTCGCGACGGCTTGACGAACGTCGAGCTCGCCGGCCGCTTCACCGTGCTGCCGGGTCGGCCGACGATCGTGCTCGACGTGGCGCATAACCCGCATGCGGCGCAGGCGCTGGCTTCGTCGCTTGGCGACATGGGGTTCCATCCGCGCACGACGGCCGTGGTCGGCATGCTGAAGGACAAGGACGTCGAAGGCATCGTGGCCGCGCTGCGCCATCGCATCGATCGATGGCATGTCGCGTCGCTTCCCGGTCTGCGCGGCAGCAATGCCGACGAAGTCGCACCGCGCCTCGTCGCTGCCGGCATCGATGTGGCGACGATCCGGCGCTTCGACGACGTTGCATCCGCCTATGACACCGCGCTCGGCGATGCAGCCGAGGCTGATAGAATCGTCGTCTTCGGCTCGTTTGTCACTGTCGCCGCGGTGCTCGCTGCGTCGCGTCGATCCGCCTCTTCCCGTTCGTAACGCATGGCCGACGCAAGAGAACCCGAGCTCGACGAATTGCGCAAGCGCGCGCGTCGTCGACTCGTTGGCGCGATCGTGCTCGCGCTCGCCGCCGCGGTTCTCGTACCGATGCTGCTCGAGTCGGAACCAAAGCCGCTCGGTGAAGACGTATCGGTGAAGATTCCGCCGGTCGACGACAGCAAGTTCGTGACCAAGCTCGGCGAACGCAATCGCGTCAACGAAACCGCGCTCGCGAAACCGAAGCCGCCGCCGGTCGTGGCACAGGCCGAGCCTTCGACACCTGCATCGCCGCCGAAGGAGCCCGCGAAGGAAGCATCGTCGTCAGCAACGGTCGTCAAGGAGACGCCGCCTGTAACGGCGTCTGCGCAGGAGTCAAAACCGCCAGCGCCGAAGATGGCCCCGGCGGAAACACCGGCCAGCGACCCGTCGAAGGCAACGAAGCCGGCAACCGGTCCTTTCAGTGTGCAGCTCGCCGCATTCTCCGACGACAAAGGGGCGAACGCTTTGGCGAGCCGGTTGAAGAAGTCCGGGCATGCGGCGTACACCGAGCCGTACACGTCGTCGCGCGGAACGTTGTATCGCGTTCGCGTGGGCCCGTTCGCCTCGCGCGAAGCCGCCGAGACAGCGCGCGATCGGTTGAAGGCTGACGGGCAGAACGGCATCATCGCGGCCGGCAACTGACGGGCTTGGAGCAGGATCCTAACGTCATGACTGGATTCGACCTCGCGATCGCCGCCATCATCGCGCTGTCCGCATTGATCGCGTTCTTCCGCGGCATCGTGCGCTCGCTGATCGGATTCCTCGCGTGGATCGCCGGCATCTTCATCGGCATCGTGGCTGCGCCAACGGTTGCGACGTGGTTGCCAGCGTTTCCGGATTACCCGCTGCTGCCTTATGCCATCGCGTTCGTCCTGATCTTCGTGGTTGCGATCGTTGTCGGCGGGCTGATCGCATGGCCGTTGCATGCGGTCGTTCACCGATCCGGCCTCGGCTTCGTCGACCGCGGCCTCGGGCTCGTCTTCGGCGTTGCCCGCGGCGCGCTCGTCATCCTGCTGTTCGTTCTCGTCGGCGGTCTTTCGCCGCTCGCGCAACGCGACTGGTGGCAAGGGTCGGTTCTTGCGTCACCGTTCGAAGATGCGGCGATCGCGATTAAGCCGTGGCTGCCACAGGCATGGGCCGATCGTCTTCAGTATCCGGACCGCAACAACGGCCAAGCCGGAATGCGGACCGTCTGATGTGCGGGATCGTCGGCGTCGTCGCGCACACGCCGGTCAATCAGCTGCTGTACGACGGATTGCTGCTGTTGCAACACAGGGGCCAGGACGCGGCTGGCATCGCGACCAGTGAAGGACCCGTGTTTCATATGTACAAAGGTCCGGGGCTGGTGCAGAACGTGTTCCGCACGCGCAACATGCGTGACCTGACCGGCATGATCGGCATCGGCCATTGCCGCTATCCGACGGCGGGCAGCGCGTTCTCGGAGCTCGAGTCGCAACCGTTCTATGTCAACTCGCCGTTCGGCATCACGCTCGGGCACAACGGCAATCTGACCAACTCCGAGAAGCTGAAGCGCGAGCTGTGGGAGCAGGATTTTCGCCACGTCAACACGGACAGCGACAGCGAAGTGCTGCTGAACGTGCTGGCGCTCGAGCTCGAGCGGGCCGCGCAACATCATCGGCTCGACCCGGATGTGATCTTCCGTGCGGTCGCCGGCGTGCACCGGCGTTGTCGCGGCGCATATGCGGTCGTGGCGATGATCGCCGGCTACGGTCTGCTCGCGTTTCGCGATCCGTTCGGCATCCGTCCGTTGTGCATCGGTCGCAACGAGGCGCTCGGCGGCAGCGAGCACATCGTCGCATCGGAATCGGTCGCGGTCGAGGCGCTTGGGTTCACGCTCGTGCGCGACGTCGAGCCCGGAGAGGCGGTGTTCGTCGACCTCACCGGCAAGCTCTACGCGCGGCAATGCGCGGATGCGCCGCGCCTGGCGCCGTGCATCTTCGAGTACGTTTACCTGGCGAGGCCCGATTCGGTGATCGACGGCACGTCCGTGTACCAGGCTCGCGTCAACATGGGGGCGGCGCTCGCCGAAAAGATCGCCGGCATGCGCGGGGCAACCGACATCGACGTCGTCATTCCGATTCCCGATTCGAGCCGCTCCTCCGCGCTCGAGATCGCCACGCGACTCGAGCTGCCGTATCGCGAAGGCTTTATCAAGAGCCGCTACATCGGCCGCACGTTCATCATGCCGGGGCAGGAGATCCGGCGAAAGAGCGTGCGGCAGAAGCTGAATCCGATCGGCAGCGAGTTTGCCGGCAAGGTCGTGCTTCTGGTCGACGATTCGATCGTGCGCGGCACGACGTCGCGCGAGATTGTGCAGATGGCGCGCGAGGCCGGCGCGCGCAAGGTCTACTTCGCTTCCGCTGCGCCGCCGGTCCGTTTTCCAAACGTTTACGGCATCGACATGCCCACGCCGCGCGAGCTCGTCGCCACCGGACGGACCGAGGCTGAAGTTGCGCGCGAGATCGGCGCGGATCTCCTGGTCTATCAGGATCTCGCGGCGTTGAAGCAGGCGGTGCGCCAAGCCAATCCGAAGCTCGGGGATTTCGACGCGTCGTGCTTTGACGGGCGGTACGTCACCGGCGACATCACTTCCGACTACCTGATGCAGCTCGCCGACGATCGCCACGAGGACCGCGGCAACGACGACCCGGACCTCGTCGACGGCGCGCGATTGCGGGCGGTGCGGTAGCGAGTTCGACCGCGAGAGACCAGTGAGACGACGCGCAGCCGTGGTCGCGCTTAGCGGCGTCGGGCTTTTGGTGCGCGGCGCGGTCGCGCAGGAGCTCGCCTCGCGCCACTCGCACTCGAGCTGGTGCGCGCGTCGAAGGCGTGTTCACCGCATCGGACGCGGCCGTGCTGCCGACGATGAAGCCATGAGCACGATCCCGATCGTATTCGGCGCGGCCGGGATCCGGTTGGCGACGGGATCGCCGAAAGCCTCGCGCGGCCGGACGCAACGCGACTGGGTTTAGCGTGCAGGCGCCGTAACTCGCGCGCCGGGATGATCGGATGAGCCGGTCCGACCGGCGGCCACGCCCTCCGGAGCTCGCCGGATGACGGCGGGCTTCTGCCTGTGATAAAGTGATCCTGCGCCGATTTGAGCTTCAGCTTGCGGGCGCGTAACAAATGCCGCTAAAGCGAGGACAGCTCCAGCCCGGAGATTCCGGGCGGGGCACACGAAACCCGTCCTGCTTGACCGGCTCGACGGGTTTTTTGTTTTTGTAAGGCGTCTCATGGTCGATGTTCCGCTTCCTCGCGGCTTCACCACCGCGATCCTTCACAGCGACCGCGCAAGCGCGATCGAGCACGGCGCGCTGCACAAGCCGCTGCATCTGTCGGTCGCGTACGGCTATCGCAACGCCCGCGACCTGGCGGATGTGTTCCAGGGGCGGGCGAGCGGATTCGTCTATGGCCGTCAAGGCAATCCGACGACGGCGGCGCTCGAAGCGAAGGTCAACGCGATGGAGGAGGGCGTCGCGACCGCGTGCTTCGCCACCGGCATGGCGGCGATCGCGGCAGTTTTCGAGTCGCTGTTGAAAGCCGGCGACCACGTCGTCTCGAGCCATTACCTGTTCGGCAACACGAACAGCCTGTTCCAGACGCTCGACGCGCGCGGCACGCCGGTGACGTTCGTCGACGCGACCCACGTTGGCGACGTCGAGCGCGCGATTCGCCCCGAGACGCGGATCGTCTTCGTCGAAACGATCGCGAATCCGCGCACGCAAGTCGCCGATCTTGCGCGCATCGGTGCGCTGTGTCGGGAACGCGGCCTCGTCTATTTCGTCGACAACACGATGACGTCGCCGTGGCTGTTCAAGCCGAAATCGGTCAGCGCGAGTCTCGTCATCAACGCGCTGACCAAGTACATCGGCGGCCACGGCAACGCGCTCGGCGGCAGCATCACCGACACGGGGCTCTACGACTGGACGCGATTCGCGAACATCCTGCCGCCGTACCGCGTGACCGACACGAAGCTGTGGGGCATCACGCAGATCCGCAAGAAAGGGCTGCGCGATCTGGGCGGCACGCTCGCCGCCGAGCAGGCGCATCATCTTGCGGTGGGCGCCGAGACGCTGGCGTTACGCATGACGCGGCAGTGCTCGAATGCGCGTGCGCTCGCCGATTTTCTGTGCACGCATTCCCGTGTACGGGCGGTTCACTACCCGGGACTGCCTTCGCATCCGCAGCACGGCATCGCGCGCGAGCTGTTCCGCGACTTCGCGGCGTTGCTTTCGTTCGAGCTCGATCCAGCGATCGAGCCGTTCGCCTTTCTCGATCGGCTTCAGCTCGTCGTGCTGTCGTCGAACCTCGGCGACAACCGCACGCTCGCGATACCCGTCGCGCACACGATCTTCTGGGAGATGGGCGAAGAGCGGCGCGGCGAGATGGCGATCGCCGAGGGGTTGATTCGCGTTTCGGTCGGGATCGAGGACGAGGCAGATCTGATTGCCGATTTCGCCGGGGCGCTCGGCTAAGCGCGAATTTCTCGCCGCCACACGGCCTCTCCGTCCAACTCCACGTAATGTCCCCGATCGTCCCAATCGGCGAGCACGACTCGCTCGCAGCTGCGCCCATCCACGTCGATCCTGTGCGTCGCCGGCCGATGCGTATGGCCGTGAATCATCCGCGAGACGTCGAACTTGCGGAAAGCTTCACGAACGGCATCGTCGTCGACATCCATGATCGATTCGGCCTTCAGCGCCGTCGCCGTGGCGCTCTTGTGGCGCAGCCAGCGCGCGATCCCGCGTCGCACGAAGTACGGCAACCGTAACAGCCGTTGCTGTGTCGCGGGATCGCGCATCCGCGTGCGATAGCGCTGGTATTCGATGTCGCCCGTGCAAAGCTCGTCACCATGCGAGACCAGCACCGGCGTGCCTTCGGCGTCGATCAGATGCTGCTCAGGAAGGATCGTCGCGCCAGTCGCGGCGGCGAAACGCGGTCCGAGCACGAAGTCACGATTGCCATGCGCAACGCACACCGGCACGCCGGCTTGCGTGATGCCGCGAATCGCCTCGCCGATCTTCGCGAAGTAAGGATCATTCAGCTGATCGTCGCCGATCCACCAGTCGAAGAGGTCGCCGAGGATGTAAACCGCGGCAGCGGCGCGCGCGGGCCCTTCGCAAAATGCGACGAACGCCGCGGTCGCTTCCGGCCGCTCGGGCGCGAGATGAAGATCGGAGAGAAACAGCCGCGGCGGCATCGCGGCGCTCCAGACTAGTTGATCGCCTCGGCCTTCTCGATGAAGACGTCCTCGGTCGGCACGTTCTCGTGCATGCCGCTGCGGGCGGTCTTCACGCTCCTGATCCTGTCGACGACATCCGCGCCTTCGACGACCTTCCCGAAGACCGCATAGCCCCAGCCTTGCGGGCTTGGTCCCTTGTAATCCAGGAAGTCGTTGTCGGCGACGTTGATGAAGAACTGCGCCGTCGCCGAATGCGGATCGCCGGTGCGCGCCATCGCGACCGTGTGCTTGCGGTTCTTCAGTCCATTGCCCGCCTCGTTCGCGATCGGCGCACGCGTCGGCTTCTGCTTCATGCCCGGCGACATGCCGCCGCCCTGGATCATGAAACCGTCGATCACGCGATGGAACACGGTGTTGTCGTAGTGACCATCGCGCACGTATTGCAGGAAATTCGCCACCGTCGCCGGCGCGTTTTCGTCGTCGAGCTCGAGGACGATCGGCCCATGGTTCGTCGTCAGCCGCACCTTGGTCATCGATGCCTCACTTCGATGCGGCCGCGTCGATCACCGTGGCCTTGTTGATCAGGATCGGCTCGGTCGGCACATCGTTCGGCGCCATCGGCGTGCCGGGCGGGATCGTCCGCCCGCCCTTCGCCGACTTCGCGATCTTCTGCACGACGTCCATGCCGGCCACGACTTTGCCGAACGCCGTGTAGCCGACGCCTGACGCATCAGGCGAGCGGAAGTTCAGGAACTTGTTGTCGGCGACGTTGATGAAGAACTGGGACGTCGCCGAATTCGGGTCGCTGGTGCGCGCCATCGCGATCGTGCCGGGCGTGTTCAGGATGCCGGCTTTGCTCGACATCTCGGCTTCGTTCGCGACCGGTTGTTTCGTCGGCTTCTGCCGGAACTCAGGCGTGAAGCCGCCGGCCTGGATCATGAAGCCGTCGATGATGCGATGGAACTGCGTGCCGTCGTAATGCTTCGCCTTCACGTAATCGAGGAAATTCTCGACCGTCTTCGGCGCCGCGGCGGGATAAAGCTCGACGCGGATCTTGCCGGCGGTCGTGTCGAGCTCGACCTGCGGGTTCTGCGCGGCAAGAGTTGCGGCGGCGAATCCGAGGGCGGCAGTGAAGACGAAAGCGTGTCGAAACATCGAATCTTCCTTGTTGAATGAGTTAGGGAGCAGAAACGACAACAAGCTCACGCGCGGCCTTGAGCTTTCGCGGCACGGTCTTGCTCGACTTGTCGATCGCAAGCGCGCGCTCGTACTCGGCGATCGCAAGCCGCGCATAGACGTCGCCCAGATTCTCGTGGGCGAGCGCGTAGTCGGGCGCCGCGGCGATCGCCAACTCGAGCTCCTGACGGGCGAGCGGATAGTTGCCCTGCGCGGCGTAGAGGACCGCGAGATTGTTGCGTGGCTCGGGAAGCTCGGGAAAGTCCGCGACCAGCGCGCGCAACGTGGCCACCGCCTCCTGCGGGCGACCGACATCGGACTGCGCGACCGCCATCAGGAATCGCGCCTGTGCTTCGCGCGGCCGTTCCTTCGACAGCCGGTCGAGTCGTACGATTGCCTCATCGTAGCGCCGCGCCTCGAGCAGCTTGCGCGCTTCGCCCAGGCCTTGCGTGTACGCGCGTCGCGCCTCGTCCGTGTACTCGGGCGGCAGCGGCGGCGCCGGCGGATCGACGTTGCGTGCGCCCTGTGCGAGCGCGATCGACGTCGCGAATGCGAGCGGCAGGGCCAGCGCGAGTCTTCGCATCAGGCGATTCTAGCAGCGGCGCTGCACGCGCCGATCACGAAGCGTGTGCGATGTTGCGCTGGATCAACCGCTCGGCCGTCGTGTCGATCAACCGTCGCGCGATCGACAGCGAGGGGGGACGCGATGGCAGTGCTTCGGCCGCAAACCACCCCGCTTCGGCGATCTCGCTGTCTTCGCAGCGGATCTCGCCGCCCGCGTACTCGGCGGTGAACGCGATCATCAACGAGTGCGGGAAGGCCCACGATTGGCTCGCGAAATAACGCAGCTTGCCGACTTCGACGCCGACTTCCTCGCGTACTTCGCGCACGATGCAATCCTCGATCGTTTCGCCGGGCTCGACGAAGCCGGCGAGCGCGCTGAAGAAGCCAGGCGGAAAGCGGTGTGCGCGCGCGAGCAGAAGCTCGTTGCCGCGCGTCACCAGTGCCATCATCGCCGGCGAAACGCGAGGGTAGGCGGTGTAACCGCAGTTCGGGCACTCCTTCGCGCGCTCACCCGCCTTGTCGCGCGTGCCGGTGCCGCAGCGGCCGCAGAAGCGATGCGTGCGGTCCCATTCGGCGACCTGGAATGCGCGACCGGCGATCGCGACCAGCGGCTCGGGAATCGCGAAGAACAGCGAGCGAAGGCCGGCGTAGCGGAACCCTTCGACGTCGGCCGCATCGTCGGCGAGTGTGCTGGCGACGCAGTGGACACCCTCGTAATCGCCAAGGAAGTGGGACGGTCCGGCAAGGCCGATCGCTTCGAAGTCGGACCGCGTCGGCACACCGGGCGATTTGTCGTCGCCTTTGACGAGAATCTTGTCGCCGCGAAACGCGAACACGAGCGTCGCCGGCGGCAATACGTCCGGCATCGCATGCGCCGGCGTGAATCCCAAAGGCGTGTGCATCGTCGGACGCTAGCCGAGCTTGATCGGCAGCGACCGGATTCGCTTGCCCGTTGCGGCCGCTATTGCGTTCGCGAGCGCAGGCGCGATCACCGGCGTGCCGGGCTCGCCGACGCCGGTCGGCTTTGCCGTCGACGGAACGATGTGCACGTCGATGCGGGGCATCTCGTGGATGCGCAGGATCGGGTAGTCGTGAAAGTTCGATTGCTCGACGATGCCGTCCTTCAGCGTGATCGCGCCGTACAGCGCGGCCGACAGGCCGAAGCCGATACCGCCTTCCATCTGCGCTCGCACGTTGTCGGGATTGACCGCGATGCCGCAATCGACGGCGCAGACGACGCGATCGACACGTACGTTGTTGTCTCCGCTGATCGTGACGTCGACGACCTGGGCGACCGGCGTGCCGAACGATTCATGGACGGCGATCCCACGACCGCGACGCTCGCCCGGCTTGCCCGCCGCGAGCGGCGTCGTCCAGCCGGCTTCCTTCGCGGCGAGATCGAGCACCGCGATCAATTTCGGATGCTTGGCCAACAGCCCGCGGCGGTACTCCACCGGATCCTTCTTCGCGGCCGTCGCAAGCTCGTCGATGAACGTTTCCGTCGAGAACGCCGTGTGCGACGAGCCGACCGAGCGCCACCACAAGACCGGAACGGCAATCTTCGGCGAATGCAGGTCCACGGCAACGTTCGGCATGGCGTAGGGCACGTTCGACGCGCCTTCGACGGACAGAGCGTCGACGCCGTTCTTGATCATGCCCTCGGCGAGCATCGTGCCGTCCGCGATCGATTGACCGACGAGCCGATGCTGCCAGCCGACGATATTGCCGGTAGCGTCGAGACCGGCCTTCATCGTGTGCAGGAACGCCGGCCGGTAGAAGCCGGCCTTCATGTCGTCCTCGCGCGTCCAGACGAGCTTGATCGGGATGTTGCGCTGGCCCGCGCGCGCGAGCGAAACGAGAATCTCGGCGCACTCGACGAGGTAGTCGGCATGCGGATTCGCGCGCCGGCCGAAGCTGCCCCCGGCGAAAAGCATGTTGATCTTCACCTGCTCGGGCTTGATGCCGAGCGTCTTCGCGATGACCATCTGATCGCCGGTCTGGAACTGCTCGCCGTTCCAGACTTCGACGCTGTTGTCGTTGCCGAGCCGCATGACGCAGTTCAGCGGCTCCATCGCCGCATGCGCGAGATACGGAAACTCGTACGTCGCTTCGACGACTCGCGCCGCGCCGGCGAGCGCCTTCTCCGCATCGCCGTCGCTGCGCGCAACGCTGCCCGCTTTCTCGGCGAGCTTGCGGAAGTGCGTGAAGATCTCCGACGACGACCCCTTGAACGCGCGCGACTCGTCCCACTGGATCTTCAGCGCGTCGCGCCCCTGCTTCGCGGACCAGAAATTCGTGGCGAGGACGGCGACGCCAGCCGGAATCTCGACGACCTGGCGAATCCCCGGAATCGTCTTCAGCACGTCGGCATCGATCGTCGTATGCCGAGCGCCGATGCGCGGCGGATGCGCAACCACAGCGGTCAGCATCCCGGGAAGCTTCAGGTCCTGCGTGAAGATTGCGGTGCCGTTGCCTTTCGCGCGCGCGTCGGTTCGCGAGAACGTCTTGCCGATATAGGCCCAGTCCTTCGGGTCCTTGGGTTTCACGTCCTTGGGCATGGGCAACGCTGCCGCGGCACTCGCGAGCTCGCCGAACGTCGCCTTGCGCTTGCTTGCCGCATGCTGCAATGCGCCGTCCCGAACGGTGATCGATGCGGTTGGAACGTTCCAGCGTTGGGCTGCGGCCGCGACGAGCATCGCGCGCGCAACGGCTCCCGCCTGACGCATCTGGTCCCAACAGTTCGCGATCGACGAGCTGCCGCCGGTGCCCTGCGCCGGACCCCAGGCAAGGTTGTTGTAGCGCGCGGCATCGGCCGGCGCCCCTTCGACGCGCACTTGCGACCAGGCGGCGTCGAGCTCGTCGGCGATGAGCGTCGCAAGGCCGGTGTAGCTGCCCTGTCCCATCTCCAGATGCTTGCTGATGACGGTGACCGTGTTGTCGCTGCCGATGCGGACGAACGCGTTGAACGTGGAAGCGGTCGGCGCTGCTGCGGTCGCGGTGCGAGGCATGCTTGCCGTCTGCGCGAGCGCCGGAACGCCGAGAACGAGTCCGGCCGAGACCGCGGTACCGGACTTCAAGAACGCCCGACGGGAAACGTTGATGATCGTCGTGCTCATGCCTAGCCCAGCGCCTTCGCCGCTTCCTTGATCGCAGCGCGGATGCGCGGATACGTCGCGCAGCGGCACAGATTGCGGGACATCGCCTGATCAATGTCCGCGTCGCTCGGGCGCTTGTTCTTCGTGAGCAGCGACGTTGCCGCCATGATCTGCCCCGGCTGGCAATAGCCGCACTGGGCAACGTCGAGCTTCTCCCACGCGGACTGCACCGCTTGCGACTCGCGAGTCTTGATCCCCTCGATCGTCGTGATCTCGACGCCGGGCTTGATCGACGACAATGGCGTCGCGCACGACGGCACCAATTCGCCGTCGATGTGCACCATGCAGGCACCGCACTGCGCGACGCCGCAGCCGTATTTCGTGCCTGTCATCGATAGATAATCGCGGAGAATCCAAAGCAGCGGCGTGTCCCCGGGAACGTTCGCCGAAACGTCGACGCGCTCGCGGTTGACGAAGAGCGTAGGCATGGGAGTCGAAGGACGAAGGGCCAAGCCGTTACTATAATCCGCCATCCCAAGCCGACGGACTCTCATGGAAGCTGAAGAACTCAACCAGATCGCCGCCACCGTCGCCTCGTTGCGAGAGCGCGAACGCGCGCTGCGGAGGTATCTTTGACTTCGACGTGAAGTCGGCGCGGTTGACCGAGGTCACGCGCGAGCTGGCCGAACCCGAGATCTGGAGCGATCCCGAGCGCGCGCAGGCGCTCGGCAAGGAGAAGAAGGCGCTCGACGACGTCGTTTCGACGCTTGCGTCGATCGATGGCGCCCTGGGCGACAGCGCGGAGCTGTTCGAGCTCGCGAGGGCGGAGAACGATGCGGCGACGCTTGAGGCGGTCCGCGACGATCTCTCGCGTGTCGATCGCGACGTCGGCTCGCTCGAGTTCAAGCGGATGTTCAACCATCCGCTGGATCCGAACCCGTGCTTCATCGATGTCCAGGCGGGAAGCGGCGGCACGGAGGCGCAGGATTGGGCAGAGATGCTGCTTCGCATGTATACGCGCTATTGCGAGCGCAGGGGTTACGCGGTCGACGTGCTGGAAATCTCGGAAGGCGACGTGGCCGGCATCAAGAGCGCGTCGCTCAAAGTGACCGGGGACTACGCGTACGGATATCTTCGGACCGAAACCGGCGTGCATCGCCTGGTGCGCAAGAGCCCCTTCGACAGCAATGCGCGACGCCATACGTCGTTCGCCAGCGTGTTCGTGTATCCCGAAGTGGACGAAACGATCGAAGTCGAGATCAATCCGGCGGAGCTGCGCATCGACACGTATCGTGCGTCCGGCGCCGGCGGCCAGCACGTGAACAAGACCGACTCCGCGGTGCGCATCACGCATCTACCGACAAACATCGTCGTGCAGTCGCAGACCGACCGCTCGCAGCATCGCAATCGCGCCGAGGCGATGGCGATGCTGAAGGCGAAGCTTTACGAGTTGGAGCTGCGCAAGCGACAGGCCGAGCAGCAGAAGCTCGAGGATACGAAAACCGACATCGGGTGGGGCCACCAGATCCGGAGCTACGTGCTCGACCAGTCGCGCATCAAGGACCTCCGCACGAACTACGAGGTCGGCAATACGCAGGCGGTGCTCGACGGCGATCTGGACGACTTCATTGCGGCGAGCTTGAAGCAAGGGGTATGAAGTGACCGACACGCCGCCCCCCATCGAAGAGGAGAACCGCATCGTTGCGGAGCGCCGCGTGAAGCTCACCGCGCTGCGCGAGCGCGGGCCTGCGTTTCCGAACGACTTCCGCCGCGACGCCCTGGCCGCAGATCTGCACGCGACGCACGGCGAAGCGACGAACGAGACGCTCGAAGCCAGCCCAATCGCCGTTGCTGTCGCCGGCCGCATGATGCTGAAGCGCGTCATGGGCAAGGCGTGCTTCGCGACGCTGCAAGACGGAAGCGGCCGTATCCAACTCTACGTGACGCTCGACGGTGTCGGCGCGGACACGCTGGAAGCGTTCAAGCATTGGGATCTGGGCGACATCGTCGGCGCGACCGGCACGCTGTTCCGCACGAAGGCTGGCGAGCTGTCGGTCAAGTGCACCGGCGTGCGCCTGCTCGCCAAGTCGCTGCGTCCGCTGCCGGAGAAGTTCCACGGCATGACCGACACCGAGCAGCGCTATCGACAACGCTACGTCGACCTGATCACCAATCCGCAGTCGCGGGATGTGTTCGTCAAGCGCTCGCAGATCGTTCAGGCGATGCGCGAGTTCTTCGTCGCGCGCGGCTATCTCGAGGTCGAGACGCCGATGATGCACCCGATCCCGGGAGGAGCGGCCGCGCGGCCGTTCGTCACGCATCACAATGCGCTCGACACCGAGCTGTACCTGCGCATCGCGCCCGAGCTGTACCTGAAGCGGCTCGTCGTTGGCGGCTTCGAGCGCGTGTTCGAGATCAACCGCAATTTCCGCAACGAGGGCATCTCGACCCGGCACAACCCGGAGTTCACGATGCTCGAGTTCTACGAAGCGTATCGCGACTACGTCTACCTGATGGATCTGACCGAGGCGTTGCTTCGCGAGATCGCGATGAACGTCCTCGGCACGACAACGATCGTCTACCAGGGTCAGTCGATCGATGTCGGCAAGCCGTTCGACCGTTTGACGATGGCGGAGGCGATCGCCCGTTACAACCCCGACCACGCGCCGGGCGATCTGCAATCGCCCGATTACCTGCGCAACGCGCTCGTGCCGTACGAAGTCGAAGTGTTCTCGACCGACGGTCTGGGGCTCTTGCAGCTCAAGCTCTTCGAGGCGACGACCGAGTACAAGCTCGTGCAGCCGACGTTCATCGTGGCGCATCCGACCGATGTGAGCCCGCTCGCACGCGCGAACGATGCGGAACCGTCAGTGACCGACCGCTTCGAGCTGTTCATCACCGGTCGTGAGATCGCGAACGGATTCTCCGAATTGAACGATCCGGAGGACCAGGCGGCGCGGTTCAAGGCGCAATCGGACGCGCGTGAAGCGGGCGACGAGGAAGCGATGTTCTACGACGCCGACTACGTCCGTGCGCTCGAATACGGACTTCCCCCGACGGCGGGCGAAGGCATCGGCATCGACCGGCTCGTGATGCTGATGACCGACAGCGCCTCGATTCGCGACGTCATCCTGTTCCCGCAGCTCAAGCGCGGGTCGTCATGACCGCGAGGACCACTGGCTTTGGTATACCCTATGGGGGTATGATAGACGGATGAATTCTGCCGTTGCGATTCCCGACCGCGCGCATGATGCGCGCGCCGCCCATGTGGATCTTGCGCTCGAAGGCATGACCTGTGCCGCCTGCGCGGTGCGCATCGAAAAGGTCCTGAATCGCGTGCCCGGCACGAACGCCGCGGTCAATTTCGCGACCGAAAGCGCGGTCGTCAACTTCGATCCGACGAAGGCGGCCGTCGACGATCTGCTCGACGCCGTCGGGCGTGCCGGATATAGCGCGCGACTCAAGCAGGACCCGGCGGTCGAGCGAAAGGAGGCCGACGCGCGTCGCAAGGGCGCGCTCCGCGGCATTCGCCGCGACGTCATCATCGGGGCGATCCTCACGCTGCCGCTCGTTGCGCAGATGGTTCCGATGTTCGCCGGCGGCGATCATGTCGAGTCGATTCCACGCTGGTGGCAGCTTGCGCTGGCAACGCCGGTCCAGTTCTTCGTCGGCCGCCGCTTCTACGTGAACGCATGGAATGCGCTGCGCGGCGGCGGTGCCAACATGGACGTGCTGGTTGCGCTCGGCACGACGGTCGCTTGGACGTTCGGCGCGATCGTCACGGTGTTGGGGTTGCCCGAGCACGTGTATTTCGAGGCGTCCGCGGCGGTGATCACGCTCGTGTTGCTTGGACGGTGGCTCGAGGCGCGTGCGCGGATGGGGACGTCAGCAGCGCTCGAGTCGCTGCTCAAGCTGCAGCCCGCCACGGCGCACGTCGAGCGCGACGGCGCCATCGTCGAGGTCGCGCTTGCATCGCTCAACGCCGGCGATCGATTCGTCGTTCGTGCGGGAGATTCCGTGCCGGTCGACGGCCGCGTGCATGCCGGCACGTCGAGCGTCGACGAAAGCATGCTGACCGGCGAAAGCAAGCCGGTCGCAAAAGAGGCGGGCGATCGCATCTTCGCCGGGACCCTCAACCACGACGGCGCATTGACCGCGGTCGCCACCGGCGTCGGCGAGCAGACGCTGCTCGCCGGCATCGTGCGCCTTGTCGGTGAAGCGCAGGGCTCGAAGGCGCCGATCCAGCGGCTCGTGGATCGCGTGTCCGCGGTGTTCGTGCCGGCCGTGATTCTGATCGCGGCGGTGACGTTCGGTGCGACGTGGGGACTCACCGATGATCTGGCGCGGGCGTTGGTGAACGCGGTCGCCGTGCTCGTCATCGCCTGTCCGTGCGCGCTCGGCCTCGCGACGCCGACGGCGTTGGTCGTCGGCACCGGGCGCGGCGCCCAATCCGGCATCCTGATCCGCAACGCCGTCGCGCTCGAGCATGCCGGCACGCTGACGACGCTCGCGATCGACAAGACGGGAACGCTGACCGAAGGCCGCCCGCGCGTCGCCAGCGTGTTCGTCCTGTCGGATGAAACGACGACAGCCGCGGTTCTCGGCACCGCGCTCGCGCTCGAACGGATGACGAATCATCCGATCGCGCGCGCAATCGTCGACCACGCATCAGCGTCGAACGTCACGCCGCTCGACATCGATGCATTCGAGGCGGTGCCCGGCAAAGGCGCGCGCGCGCGGCGTCGCGTCGACGGTGCAGCTCTCGTTGTCGGTTCGCCCGTGTTCCTGGCCGAGCATGGCATCGCGGACGACGGCAACGTGTCGCAGGCGATGCGCGAAGGCGGCCATACGCTGGTCGGCGTGGCGGCGGACGGGCGGATGCTCGGCTGGATCGGCCTCGTCGATCGCGTCCGTTCCAATGCGGCGGACGCCATCGCGGATCTGCGCCGCATCGGCGTCGATGTCGTGATGCTGACCGGCGATCATGCGCAGGCTGCGCAGACGATCGCGCGTGAGATCGGCATCGACGACGTGCGCGCCGGGATGTCGCCGTCGGCCAAGGCCGAGTCGATCAGCGCATTGCGCAGGAACGGCCGCGTGGTCGGCATGGTAGGCGACGGCGTGAACGATGCACCGGCGCTCGCCGCGGCCGACGTGAGCTTTGCAATCGGCGCAGGCTCGGCGGTGGCGATCGAAGCGGCCGACGTGACGCTCGTGCGCGACGACCTTGCGGGGATTGCCGACGCCGTGCTGCTTTCGCGTGCGACGCTGGCCACGATTCGCCGCAATCTCGTGTTTGCATTCGGCTACAACGCGCTCGGCATTCCGCTTGCTGCCTTCGGGTTGTTGAGCCCCGTGTTGGCCGGCGCTGCGATGGCGTTGAGCTCGTTGTCGGTCGTCGCGAGCGCGCTCGCGCTCAAACGTTGGCAGCCGTTGAAACGATAAGAGGAAAGCGCGATGGAAACGGTGAGCTTCGATGTCGAAGGCATGACGTGCGGCGGATGCGTCGCTAGCGTCAAGCGCGTGCTCGAGGCGCTGCCCGGCGTGTCGAATGCGGAAGTGACGCTGCAACCGCCGCGCGCGAGCGTCGACTACGACCCGGCTCGTGTCACGGCGGAGGCGCTACGCGGCGCGGTGCAGGATGCCGGCTATGACGTCGCCGCGTAGATCCGCCGCGCTCGCGCCAGCCCGCGATGGCGGCGACCGCGCTGCGCTCGGAAAGCGGCTCGCGCGCATCGAAGGGCAGGTGCGTGGCATCGCCCGTATGCTCGACGAGGATCGGTATTGCATCGATGTGCTGACGCAAGTCGCAGCAGTTCGCTCCGCACTTGACGCACTGGCGCTCAAGCTCTTGGAGCATCACCTGAACGGCTGCGTGCAGCACGCCGTCGCCAGCGGCCGCGGCGATGCGGCGATCGACGAAGCGATGAGCGTTATCCGGAAGTTTGCCGCCTAGGACGTCGTCCCGGCGCCAACGCGGTCGATCCACTTCGCGAACGCGTGCAGGTACTTCTCCATGAACTCGTGCGTTTGCGGAACGGCGATCGAGCCGTCGTCGGCGAAGAGCTTGCCCGCGGCACCGATGTATGCCTCGGGCTGCTGCATCGGCAGGATGTCGAGAAAGACGAAGGTTTGCCGCAGGTGCTGATTGGCGCCGAAGCCGCCGATCGCGCCCGGCGACACGCTGATGACCGCGCCCGGCTTGCCGCTCCACACGCTCTTGCCGTACGGTCGCGAGCCGACGTCGATCGCGTTTTTCAGTCCACCGGGAATCGAGCGGTTGTACTCCGGGGTCAAAAACAAAACGGCGTGGCACGCCCGCACCGCGTCGCGAAAGCGCGTCCATGGCTGCGGGACGTTGCCTTCGTCGAGATCGGCGTTGTAGATCGGCAGGTCGGCGATCCCGACTTCGGTGAATGAGAGCGTCGGCGGCGACATGCCGATCAGCGCTGTCGCGAGCTTGCGGTTGAGCGAATCCCTGCGCAGGCTGCCGATCAGGACCGCGACGTTGTGCGCCATGCGTCTCTCCTCGTTCACTCGACGGGAAAGTATATTGCGCGTCGTCGATCGACGTGTTTAAGCGTTCGTGCGGCTGGTTTGCCCGCGAACAAGGCGCAATGGCATAATCGCGTCCCTCGGGGTGTAGCGCAGCCTGGTAGCGCGCTTGCTTTGGGAGCAAGATGTCGGGAGTTCAAATCTCTCCACCCCGACCCTAACCCCGAAGGCGCGGTTTCCCGTTCAATCGCCTCCCGGTCCACGAAGCGCCCGTAGCTCATTTGGATAGAGCACCGGCCTTCTAAGCCGGCGGTAACAGGTTCGAATCCTGTCGGGCGCGCCTTCGAACCGTTGCAATGGTGGCTGTAGCTCAGCGGTAGAGTCCCGGATTGTGATTCCGGTTGTCGTGGGTTCGAATCCCATCAGCCACCCCAGTCTATCGGCGCGCTTCAACTGCAACGCGCTTTCACTTGACGCATCAGCGCGCAGCGCGAATTACGGCATGCGCCGTCGCGACGCGCGAATCCTTGACGCTCAGTTCGCCGCTCGCGAAGAACAGCGACGTGCCGCCGCCGTCGATGCGCCCGCGCGCGATGATGAAGTCCCCGGGCCGCGCGGCGACGAGGAAGTGCACGTCGAGCGCAACGGTGACGCAAGCACGTCGATCGACTGCTTGCCAGACGATCGCCGTCAGCGCGTGATCGGCGAGCGTCGCGAAAAGGCCGCCGTGAACCACACCGGCCGGATTGAGATGCCGCGCGTCGGCGAGCACGCCGTACGCGAACGATGATCCTTCGCGCAGCGTCCACAACGGCCCCACGCTGTGCATCAGCCCTTCGGAGTCGTGCCGCTTCCACCCGGCCGCGCTGAGTTCCTCAGGCGTCATGACGCGGTGTGCACGACTTCGGAAAGGCGGCGCCCCTCGTCGGTCAGATCGTCGACGATCGCCTTGGCCCGCGCTGCATCGATCTGGCTCGTCACGCCGGCGACCACCAGCGAGTGCGCGAGCTTTCCGTGTGCGTCGAACACCGGCACCGAGATGACGCTCACGCCGGCGATGTAGCTGCCGCGATCGATAGCGTAGCGTTTGCGGCGCGCCGTCTCGACTTCCCGGCGCCACGACGAGACATCGGGAGGCGATTGCCAGCGCAGCTTGCGAAAGCGCCTTTCCACTTCTTCCGCGGTCTCGTTGCCGAATGCGGCCACCAGCCTTCCCGTCGCGCTGATCAGCGCCGGGAATCGGCTGCCGACGTCGACGTGAAGCCGAAACGGCGACTGCGATCGCGACAGCGCGACGACGATCATATGGTCGATGCTCTCGATATCGACGCCGATCGCCGTCACCGACCACGCGCGCGACACCCGATCGAGGATCGGCTGCACTTCGACGGCGAACCGGTTGCGTGCGAGCTGCGTGCGTGCGAGCGCGAGCAAGCCGTTGCCGAGCCCATAGCGCTTGCGTTCATCGACGCGTGCAAGTCCCTCGTCGACCAGCACGCGCAGGATGTGCAGCGCCGTGCTCGGGACCAGGTCCAGCGCAGCCGCGATCGCTTTCACTCCCATCGGCTCGGCCGCGCGGCTCAGCAGTCGCAGGATCGCGACCGCGCGCGTCACCGCCGGTACATCGCGAAGCGTCGGGGACCGTGCGGCGGCGTCGGTCGGGCGCGCACGCACGTGCCTAACAGCGAGCTGTGTGGTCATTGGTTGTACTAATACAATGAATAGTGCGTATTGACAACTTTATCCGATCCGACCGATGATGCGCAAGCGCTGATCCGTCTTCGCTCGCGCGCTTCAGGCTGCCGTGCTCCTCACCGATTTCTCTACCTACGCCGATGCTCAGCGGCTATGCACCCCGGCGCGGCTTTGGGAGCTGTTCGACGGTGATCGCCGCCAGCTGAACATCGCTCACGAATGCGTCGACCGCCATGCGGAGAGCGGACGCATCGCCGTCATCCTGATCCGTGCCGACGGCAGCCAGCAATCGATCGGGTATGACGAGATTGCGGCGCTCTCGTCGGCTTTTGCCCACGAGCTCGTGGCGCGCGGAATCCGCAAGGGCGACCGCGTCGCCGTGATGCTCGAGCCTTCGCTCGCTTTCTACGCGACGGTGTTCGGCGCGATCAAGGCGGGCGCGATCGCCGTGCCGCTTTTCACGCTGTTCGGCCCGGACGGCGTCAAGCTGCGCATCGACGACTGCAAGCCGCGCATGCTCGTCGTTGCGCCCGAGCACGCGCACGTCGCCCCAGTTGCGGAGGGCCGCCGCAGGCAACTGGCCGCGCCCCCTCGGGGGGCAGCGAGCGAAGTGAAGCGTGGGGGTCGTTCATCATCGCGCGACGAAACCGAGCTCCTCGTGATCGACGACGACGACATCGGGGCGCTGAGCCGGCGACGGACTCCGTTCGCCCTCGACACGCGCGCGGACGATGAGGCGATCTGGCAGTACACGTCGGGAACGACGCGGGAGCTGCCCGAAGCGGTCCGGCACGAACATCGCGCGATCGTCACGCTGATGCTGGCGGCACTCTACGGCACGGGGCTGCGACCCGGCGACCGTTTTTTCTGCCCGTCATCGCCGGCGTGGGGACATGGCCTGTGGCATGGAACGCTGGCGCCGCTCGCGCTCGGTCTCACGATCGGCGCGTACGCGGGCAAGTTCGACGCGAAGCGACTGCTCGAAGGCCTGTCGCACCATCGGTTCACCAACGTGTCGGCAGCGGCAACGCATTATCGAATGATGCGCACGTCCGGCGTCGCCGATCAGTACGCGTATCGCATCGACAAGCTTTCATTCACCGGCGAGCCGATCGACAGCGAGACCGCGGGCTTCGTCGAGCGCACGTTTGGCACGCCGGCATGCAGCATGTACGGAACGACCGAGGTGGGCGTCGTGCTGGTCAACTACCCCGGCGCTTCGGACTTCAATGCGAAGCCGGGCTCGCTCGGCAAGCCGTTGCCCGGCGGCCGCGTCGAAGTGCAGGATGCGAGCGGGACGCCGGTTGCGCCAGGCGTCGTCGGCGAGCTCAAGGTGTGGCGCAAGGAGCGCTGGATTCCGACGCGCGATCTCGCACGGATCGACGACGACGGGTATTTTTTTCATGCAGGCCGCGCCGACGATGTGATCATCTCCGCTGGCTGGACGATGAGCGCCGTCGAGATCGAGGACGCGATCATGAAGCACCCGGCCGTGCGCGAAGCCGCGGTCATCGGCGTGCCCGACACCGTGCGCGGTCAGGTCGTCAAGGCGTATATCGTCGCCGATCGCGAAGGGGACGATGTCGCGCGCGAAATCCAGGATCTGGTTCGGACCCGCCTGTCCGCGCACGAGTATCCGCGCCTCGTCGCGTTCACGCCTGAACTGCCAAAGACGCCGGCCGGCAAGGTCAACCGCCGCGTGCTGCGCGAGCGCGAGTCGCTCGCCGCGCGCACCAGCTGAATCGACAACGAATTTTGGGAACGAACGATGAGTACGATGACGATGCGCGCGCATGCCGCGCCGCGCAATTTCCCCCGCATTACGCGCGAGGGCCTGGACGAGCTCGCGAAGCGCATCGGAGTGCCGATCGGCGCGACCGTCGAGCCATGGTGTCACGAGGCGACGCGCGACAACATCCGCCATTACGCGCACGGCATCGGCGACGACAATCCGCTCTGGTGCGATCCCGAGTACGCGGGGAAGACGCCGCTGGGGGGCATCGTGGCGTTGCCGAGCTTTCTGTTCACGACGAGCCGCATCGTCTCGGGTTACGTCGGCGGGCTCCCGGGCGTGCACGCGATGTGGTCGGGCGCCGACTGGCGCTGGCACAAGCACGTGCGCCGCAACGACACGATCGAAACCGAGGCGCGTCTCAAGGAACTGACCGAGCACGAGACGCGCTTTGCCGGCCGCGCCGTCAAGCAGACCTACCACGTCGACTTCTTCAATCAGCACGGCGACAACGTGGCTGAAGCCGACAGCTGGTGCTTTCGCACCGAGCGCGACCATGCGCGCGAGAAAGGCACGAAGTACAGCGAAGTCCGCGCGCGATCGCCGCGGCGCTATAGCGAGGAGGAGCTCGCGCGCTTCACCGAGCTCTATCGCAACGAGGAGATCCGTGGCGGGAAGCCCCGCTACTTCGAGGATGTGAAAGCCGGCGATCTGCTGCCGACGATGGCCAAGGGACCGATGACCGTCACCGGCTTCATCGCGTTCGCGCAAGGGTGGGGCGGTCTATACATTCGCGCCAACAAGCTCGCGTGGAAGCTCATTCATGCGCATCCCGGCGTCGGCATTCCGAATCGCTTCGGCATCCCCGACGTGCCCGAGCGCGTCCATTGGGAAGAAGAGTTCGCGCTCGAAGTGGGCGCACCCGGCGCGTACGACTACGGTCCGGAGCGATGCTCGTGGCTGACGCATCACCTTACCAACTGGATGGGCGACGACGGGTTCCTGCGCCGTGCCAGCTGCCGCATTCGACGCCACAATCCGGAAGGCGACTTGCTGACGATCGACGGCACAGTGAAGCGCGTGTACGCCGAAGACGGCCGCGGCTTGGTCGAGATCGAGCAGGTTGCGCACAATCAGGAGGGCGAACTTTCCGTCGTCGGAAGCGGCGTCGTGGAGCTGCCGCGTCGAACGTGAGCGAAGGCGCACTCTCCGGCGTACGCGTCGTCGACTTGTCCCGCGTTCTCGCGGGCCCGTTGTGCACGCAAATCCTGGCCGATCAGGGCGCGGACGTCGTCAAGATCGAGCCGCCGAAAGGGGACGAGACGCGCAGCTTCGGCCCGCCGTTCATGCCAAGCGGCGATGCGGCTTACTTCAGCGCGCTGAATCGCGGCAAGCGGTCGTTGTCGCTCGACCTTTCGCGTGCGGAGGGCCGTGCGGTGGTCGAGCGCCTGCTCGACGATGCCGATGTGCTCGTCGAGAACTTCCTGCCCGGCACGATGGTGCGCTGGAAGCTCGACTACGCGACCGTCGGGCCGCGCCACCACCGGCTCGTCTATTGCTCCATCACCGGCTTCGGTGGCGACGGACCCTTCGGCAAGCTGCCCGGCTACGACGCCGTGTTGCAGGCGGTGTGCGGCCTGATGAGCGTCAATGGAACGGTGGAAACCGGGCCGACGCGTCTGGGCGTTCCCGTGGTCGATCACTTGACCGGTTATGTGGCGGCGGTCGCGATCCTGACGGCGCTGTACGCGCGCGAAAGGACCGGCGCCGGACAGCACATCGACACGACATTGTTCGACTCGGCGATGAGCCTGCTCGTGCCGCACGCCGCCAACTTCCTTTATTCCGCGCGCGAGCCGCAGCTTCTCGGCAGCGCGCACCCGAACATCGCGCCGTACGACAAGTTCCGCGCGCGTGATCGCGAGATCTTTCTCGGCGTGGCGAACGACGGCCAGTTCACGCGGCTCTGCGAGCAGCTCGGCGCCGAAGTCATCGCCACTGATTCACGGTTCGCGACCAATGCGAGCCGCGTCGAGCATCGCGAGGCGTTGCGCGCGGCGCTGGAGGATGTGCTCGTCGATCATGATGCGGAGGCGCTTTGCACGAAGCTGATGGCCGCAGGGGTGCCGGCGGGGTCGGTGAACCCGGTCTCCACCGCGCTGTCGCAACCGCATGCGACGCATCGAGAACTGGTCGTCGAGCAAGGCGACTATCGCGGCCTCGCCTCGCCGGTTCGGCTGTCGCGCGCGGCACGTGTGCCGGTGCGGCAACCGCCGCGCCTGAGTGAGCACGCGGACCAGATCCTTTACGAGTGCGGCTACGGCAACGACGAGATCGCGCGATTGCGCGCTTTGCGCGTGATCGGCTGAGTGCAAAACAGGAGATCGAGATGAAGCGGATGTTGCGACACACGTTACCCATCATGGCGGCCATGTTTGCGATGCTCGCAAGCGGCCTTGTTCAGGGCCAGTCGTATCCGAACCGGCCGGTTCGCATCATCGTCGCGTATCCGGCGGGCCAGGGAACCGACGTCGCGACGCGCTACGTCGCCGAGCGGATGTCGCGGGCGATGGGCCAGAATTTTTTCGTCGAGAACCGGCCCGGCGCAGGCGGCAACATCGGTACCGAAGCGGCCGCGCGCGCGCCGGCCGATGGCTATACGCTGACGATGGGCACCAACGCGACGCACGGCGTGAACCAGTTTCTCTACGACACGATGACGTTCGACGCGGAGCGGGACTTCGAGCCGATCATGCTGATCGGCTCGTTTCCGATGGTGATCGCCGCGAATCCCGGCTACGGCGGCAATGCCCTCGCCGACGTGGTGGCGCTTGCCAAATCGACGCCGAAGGCAGGCGACATCGCGCTGCCCAGCACGACGGCACGCATCGTGTTCGAGCTGTTGAAATCTCGCACGCAGGCGCCGCTGCTCGGCGTACCGTACAAGGGCTCGGCGGCGGCGACGACCGAGGTGATGGGCGGGCAGCTGCCGCTGCTCATCGATACCGTCATTGCGGCGCGGCCGCACATCGCTTCGGGCAAGCTCAAGGCGCTCGCGGTCACATCGGCGAAGCCGACGGCACTCCTGTCCGGCGCGCGACCCGTCGCCGATCAGGGTTATCCCGGATTCGAGGTGATCGCGTGGAATGCGCTGTACGCGCCGAAAGGCACGCCGCGCGAAATCATCGCGCAACTCAATGCGGAGCTCGCCAGGATCCTCGCGCAGCCCGAAACGCAGCAGCGGTTGAACGAGCTTGGCTTCGACGTTGGCGGCGGATCGCCCGCGGATCTCGCCGATTTCGGACGCTCCGAGCGCAACAAGTGGGGCCCGCTGATCAAGTCGGCAGGCATTCGCGCAGAGTAGACGTGCAACTCGAGCGTCGACGCACCGGTCGGGCCGCGGTGGTGACGATATTTCGGCGTTAGGCGACGCTCATCGGTGCGCTAGAGAGGGATCCCAACGGTTGTTGTCAAGTTCGCGTACCCTTCAGTCTTTGACCAATCATGGGGTGAAGCGTGGCCAAACCCAATTACGCGTTCGCAAAACGTCAAAGGGATCTTGCGAAGAAGCAACGAAAAGAAGCGAAGCGCCAGCGAAAGTCCGAGACTGTCGAAACACCGCAGGCTGCGACCCCTGAGCGTTCGACCCCGGTCGAAAAGACTGTCCCAGAAGGCGATGCCTGACGCCCCGTTCAACCGGACCCGCCGGTGCATGCGCCGCCTTTCTTATGAGCGGCGGCGGTCCGGTTAACGCGAGCGTTAGGCCCCAGCAGACCGGTGCTGCGATCCTCGCGTCCTGAAGACGCGTCATCTGTTGCAACCGTTCTCATCGAGTCTCGCCTCAGATTCCTGCCCTTCGCTCCTTCGTTGCACCCGGAGCATGAGACTCTCCAGTGGGTGCGAAACGTTCTACTCCTGACAAAGAAGTCGTCGTCTGGGAACAGCGGTCCGTGGTCGCAATGCTTGCCATGTCGCAGGGTGCGCGGGTCGCGTGGATCGAGCAGTTGTATGTGCTGCCGGGTTTCGAGTCTCGAGGCATCGGCAGCAAGCTGTTGGAGCACGCGCATCGAGTTCTACGCAGACCGATCCGCGGCGGGCCGGTTAACCCGATCGTGGGCCGCTAGGCAGGAGTTTGTCCAAGGCTAGAACGTCATCGAGTTCGATTCGCCGAGCACGTATCGTGATGGTGTTGCATGGCGCCGCTGCCACGCTGAGGCGTGCGCCTCCAACGCAAGGTCACCGCACGCATCCGCCGCGCCGGGTGGCGGTCGCCGGCGCTTTTTCCGTCGGTGGAGTACGGCGACGCCGAGCGGCGTGCCGAACTCGAACGGCTGTTGAATCGCGGAACGAAGTTCCGGAAAAAACGGGACGTTACTACGGGGCATAGGGCACGGGCGCATGCCCGTGTCCTATGCAGTGCACCGACCGTCAGCGCGGCATCGTCCGTGGCGTCGACGTGTCGTGATGCTCGCGCCGGCGCAAACCAGCCAGCCCGACGAGGCCCAACAGACCGAGCCAGCCCCAGTCGAAGTCCCGGCGATCGTCTGTACGTATCGTCGTGCCCGTCGTCGTTGTGCCGCCGGGGGTCGTCGTCGTTGTTTGCTGAGCGCTTACCGAGCCGCCCAGCAAGGCAAGGGCAAGTGCTGCGACGGTCAGTTGCGTCTTCATCTTGGTTGCGATCATGAGTGTTACTCCTGTCAGTGTCTGATTCATCGTTCGGCCGTGGTCGGCGCGCGATGCGATGCACGCAATGCGTGTGCCTGCTCCATTCATGAGTGTTCGAAGCGCTTCGAGAAACGGCCTCGATGACGATTGGCGTCGGCGTATGCACTACGCAGTCTTCGGGCTGTTCGCTACCGGTTTGCCGCAAGCGCCGTCGCCGATAATTCCCGCATGGAGGGCAGCCGCTGGCGCGACGACGAAATCCGCACGATCGGACATTCGAACCGCACGCTGGATACGTTCGTCGACCTTCTCGAGCGACATGGCGTGGAGCGGGTGGTTGATGTGCGAACGGTGCCGAGATCGCGGCGCCACCCCCACTTCGGGATCGATCAACTTCCGGCCGCGCTTGCGGCCCGATATATCGAGTACGTGCATCTGGCCGGTCTCGGCGGCTTGCGCAAGCCGAAGCCCGATTCGATCAACACCGGCTGGCGGAATCTTTCCTTCCGCGGTTACGCCGATCACATGTGCACCGCCGCGTTCACCGACGATCTGGCGCGGCTCATCGACATGGCGCAATTGCAGCGCTGTGTCGTGATGTGCGCCGAAGCCGTGCCGTGGCAGTGTCACCGCTCGCTGATCGCCGATGCGCTGGTCGCGCGCGGCATTCCGGTTTCGAACATCCTCGGACCGCAGACGCCCACCGAGCATCGGATCACGCCGTTCGCCCGCATGGACGGCGAAAACGTCACGTATCCTGCGCTCGCCGTGTGATCGGCAACTGCGGCATTTCTTCGTTGCGGCGAAGCCTGCGCTAAGATTGATCGGCGTTGGGGAGGAAAGCGAATGGCCTCGTCGATCGACAAGGTGGCGGCGGAGCGCGTGCAAGCAGCGCTTGCGCTGTTCAACGAGCGCGGTGCCGGGGAGGGGGACGTATTGCGCTTCGCGCAACCGTACCTCGAGAGCCTCGACGCCGAGGACCTGGTCGAGCGCGAGCCGCTCGACCTCTATGGGGCCGTGCTGTCGCTGTGGCGCTTTGCCGAGGCGCGCAAACCCGGCGAACCGAAGCTGCGCGTCTACAACTCGTCGGTCGAAGAGCACGGCTGGCAATCGCCGCACACCGTCGTGCAGATCGTCAACGACGACATGCCGTTTCTCGTCGATTCGCTGCAGATGGCGCTGCAACGCCATGGGCTCACGCTGCATTTCATCTCGCATCCGATCCTGACGCTGCGCAGGAACGCGGATGGCAAGCTCGAGGAACTCGTCGGCGGACCGACGGCCCACGGCGGCACGCGTGAATCGCTGATGCACATCGAAGTCGAACGCATCGTCGATCCGACGCGGAGAGAGGAGCTTGCCGCCGACCTGGCGCGGGTGCTCGGCGACGTGCGCATCGCCGTCTCGGACTGGAAGCCGATGCAGGACGCGATGCGCCGCGTGAGCGCCGAGCTCGCGCAGCAGCCACCGCCCCTTCCCGCGCCGGTCGTCGCGGAGACACGGGCGTTCCTGGACTGGCTGGTCGACAACCATTTCACGTTCGTCGGCTACCGCATGCACGATCTGGTCGAAACGAAGTCAGGAGCCGGGCTCGCCGTCGTCAAGGGCTCGGGGCTCGGACTTCTGCGCGAAACGAGCGAGGAGACGCTTTCGCCCAGCTTCATGCAACTGCCGGCGCGGCTGCGCGAGCACGCGCGCGAACGCAACCTGCTTTTCATCACCAAATCGAACTGGCGCTCGACCGTTCATCGTCCCGGCTATCTCGATTACATCGGCCTCAAGCGTTTCGATGGGAAGGGGAACGTCAGCGGCGAGCATCGCTTCATCGGCGTCTATACGTCGACCGCTTACAGCGCGAAGCCCGCCGACATTCCGCTGCTGCGGCGAAAGGTCGCCCACGTTCTCGAAGACGCGGGGTTTCGTCGTGAAAGCCACGCCGGCAAGTCGCTCGCCAACATTCTCGACACGTATCCGCGCGACGAGCTGTTCCAGATCGACGAGGCCACGCTCGAAACAACGGCGCTTGCGATCCTGAAGCTCGAGGGACGGCAGCGCCTGCGGCTGTTTCTCCGCTTTGACATGTTCGAGCGGTTCGTCTCGTGCCTGATCTATGCGCCACGCGACCGTTACACCACCGAGCTTCGCGTGCGCTGGCAGAAGATCCTGGTCGACGCGTTTGCCGGTTCCGGATCGGACTTCGGCGTCTTGCTGTCCGAATCGGCGCTGGTGCGCGTACTGATCACCGTGCGTACGACGCCGGGGCAGGTGCCGCAGGTCGACCAGCGCGATCTCGAGCGCCGGCTTGCCGAAGCGTCGCGGCGCTGGGAGGACGAACTGCAGCAGGCGCTCGATCGCGCGCTGGGCGAAGGTCCCGCCGGCGCGTTGCACCGACGCTACGCGCATGCGTTTCCCGCCGCATATCGCGAGGACTTCCCCGCGCGGAGCGCCGTCCACGACATTGGGCTCGTCGAGCAGGCGATCGAAACCGGCAAAGTAGCGATCAACCTGTACCGCCCGGTCGATGCCGCGCCCGGCGCGCTGCGCTTCAAAGTGGCGAGCAAGGGCGGGCCGGTTCCGCTGTCGAATGCGCTTCCGATGCTCGAGCGCATGGGATTGACGGTCATCGAGGAGCGGCCGTATCGCGTGTCGCCGGACGGCGCTGAGCGCAGCTGGCTGCACGATTACGGCTTGGTCGCGCCGGACGTCGACGTCGACGTCGAGGATGTGCGTCCGCTGTTCGAGGACGCGTTCGCGCGCATCTTCGCCGGCGAGATCGAAAGCGACGACTTCAACCGGCTTGTGCTCCGCGCGAAGCTTGCGGCTGACGAAGTCGTCGTGCTGCGCGCGTACGGGCGGTACATGCGGCAGATCGCGTTTCCGTTGTCGCAAAGCTTCATCGAGCAGACATTGGCGGCGCATCCGGCGATCGCGCGCATGCTCGTGTCATTGTTCCGGCTGCGCTTCGATCCGGGGTCGTCCGACGGCGACGCGCCGCAACGGCAGACACGCGCGATCGACAATGCGCTAGAAAACGTCGCCAACCTGAACGAGGATCGCGTCCTGCGGCAGTACGTGGCGCTGCTCCAGGCGACGCTGCGAACCAACTTCTGGCGTGTCGATCAAAGCGGCGCGCGAAAGTCCTATCTGTCGTTCAAGCTCGATTCGTCGAAGGTCCCCGGCATGCCGGAACCGCGGCCGATGTTCGAGATCTTCGTCTACAGCACGCGTTTCGAAGGCGTGCACCTGCGCGGCGGCACGGTCGCGCGCGGCGGATTGCGCTGGTCGGATCGGCCCGAGGACTTCCGCACCGAGATCCTGGGGCTCGTCAAGGCGCAGATCGTCAAGAATGTCGTCATCGTGCCCACCGGCAGCAAAGGTGGATTCGTCCTGAAGCGCGCGCCGCCGCCGACAGACCGCGAGGCGTTCATGCGGGAAGGCATCGCGTGCTATCAGAATTATCTTCGCGGCCTGCTCGACATCACGGACAACCGCGTTGGCGATCGCATTGTGCCGCCGACGTCGGTACGGCGTCATGACGGCGACGATCCGTATCTCGTCGTTGCCGCGGACAAGGGCACGGCGACGTTCTCCGACTTCGCGAACGCGATCAGCGCCGAGTACGGCTTCTGGCTCGGCGACGCGTTCGCGTCGGGGGGATCAGCCGGCTACGATCACAAGAAGATGGGCATCACCGCGCGGGGCGCATGGGAATCGGTGAAGCGGCACTTCAGCGAGCTCGGCGTCGACACGCAGGCGACCGATTTCACCGTCGTCGGCATCGGCGACATGTCGGGAGATGTGTTCGGCAACGGCATGCTCTTATCCGAGCACATCCGGCTTCTCGCTGCCTTCGATCATCGTCACGTGTTCATCGATCCCGACGCTGACGCCGCGTCGAGCTTCGTCGAGCGCAAGCGTTTGTTCGAGCTGCCCCGCAGCAGCTGGGCGGACTATGACGCGGCGAAGATCAGCGATGGCGGCGGCGTGTGGTCGCGCTCGGCGAAGTCGATTCCGCTGTCGCCGCAGGCGCGCAAGGCGCTTGCGATCGAACTGCCGGCCGGGACGACCGGGCTTCCGCCGAACGAACTCATCAGCGCGATACTGAAGTCGCCGGCCGACCTTCTGTACAACGGCGGCATCGGCACTTACGTCAAGTCGTCCGCTGAGTCGAATGCCGACGTGGGCGATCGTGCGAACGACGGATTGCGTGTCAATGGCAAGGATCTTCGCTGCAGGGTCGTGGCCGAAGGCGGCAACCTCGGGTGCACGCAACTGGGCCGCATCGAGTACGCGCAAAGCGGGGGGCGCATCAACACCGATGCGATCGACAACTCGGCGGGCGTCGACACGTCCGATCACGAAGTCAATCTGAAGATCCTGCTCGCGATGCCGATCGCCGAAGGCGCGCTGACCGAGAAGCAACGCAACGCGCTGCTCGCGAGCATGACCGAGGAGGTCGCCGCACTGGTGCTTCGCGACAACTACGAGCAGACGCAGGTGCTGTCGCTCGGCAGTCGATTGGCTGCCAAGCTGATCACCGACGATGGGCGCTTCATTCGGTTTCTCGAGCGCAAAGGCCGACTGAATCGCGGCCTCGAGTTCCTGCCGAGCGACGAGGAAATCGCCGAGCGCGATGCGGCCGATCGTGGACTGACGTCGCCGGAGCGTGCGGTGCTTCTCGCCTACGCGAAGATCTGGCTGTCGGACGAGATCGCCCGGTCGAACCTGCCCGACGATCCATGGGTTGCCACAGCGCTCGTCGATTACTTTCCGGAGAAGATCCAGCGCGACTATGCGACCTTCATCGAGCGACATCCGTTGCGTCGCGAGATCATCACGACGGTGGTCGTCAACCAGACGGTGAACCGCGTAGGTCCAGCCTTCGTCCACCGATTTCGCCAGGCGATGAGCACGTCGGCGGTGAACGTCGTCAGGGCATTCCTGCTGACGCGCGAATCGTTCGGGCTGCGCGAGCTGTGGGCATCGATCGAAGCGCTCGACAGCCGGGTGCGCGACGAGCAACAGGCGAGCATGATGATCGACATCGGCCAGCTCACGAACCGCGCGACCGAATGGTTCCTGCAAAGTCCGCGGCTCGGCGACGACATGGGGTCGACGGTGGCGCGCTTTCGCCCGGGCATCGCGAAGATCGCCGGGCGCCTCGTCGACCTTCTGCACGGCGCCGCAGCAGAAGACGTGCGCAAACGCGAAACCGCGCTTGTCGCGACCCATGTCCCCGAGCCGCTCGCGCGTCGCATCGCGACGATCCAGGCGCTCGCCGGCGCGCTC
Source organism: Casimicrobiaceae bacterium (assembly GCA_035536655.1). Classification (GTDB taxonomy): domain Bacteria; phylum Pseudomonadota; class Gammaproteobacteria; order Burkholderiales; family Casimicrobiaceae; genus VBCG01. The sequence goes on along the minus strand of DATLNR010000134.1, from coordinate 730 downwards.
GACATCGTCGACATCGCCGGCGGCCGGGAGCGTGAGGTCGAGCCCATCGCCTCCATCTATTACGAGCTTGGCGGGCGACTCGGGCTCGACGCGGTCGCGAAAAGAATCGAGGCGCTGCCGGTCGAAGGGCACTGGCAGACGCTCGCCCGCAACGCGCTCCGCGACGATCTGCACGATTTGCAGCGCGTGCTGACGACGGACGTCGTCAAGCGGCCGGCCGACGGCAACGATACGGACAGGAGGATCGCGGCCTGGGAAGCGGCGAATGCCCACGCGCGCGAGCGTGCAAGCTGCGTCGTCGACAATGTGCAGGCGTCGCCGGCGCCGGACCTCGCGATGCTTTCGGTCGCGCTGCGCGAGCTACGCAACCTCGCGAGCGTCGGTGCGCCGGCGTAGGCGCCGGGCGTGCACGAGCGACTCGCGGGCAGCGTAGCGCTCGCGTCGGGCCGCCGCCGACACGCGTTCGGGGCGCCGGCACGTTCACGACGCCGCCCGTCACTCGCTAACATTCAACGTCTCGCTCCAAACGCCAAAGAGACACCGTGCGCTTCACCGTCGCCACCTACAACATCCACAAAGGCTTCGCCGGCTTCATGAAGCGCGTCGTCGTTCACGAGCTTCGCGAGCGGCTGCACGGGCTCGATGCCGACCTCGTCTTCTTGCAGGAAGTGCAGGGCTCGCACGAGCGGCATGCCGGCCGCTATCGCAACTGGCCGCAGAAGCCGCAGCA